>NZ_JAAAPK010000004.1:668860-1003291 GCF_009909105.1 Corallococcus exiguus | reverse complement strand
CCCACGGTAGCGGGCTCCAGCGCGCCCGAGTTCCTGACCGTCGAAGAGGCCGCAGCAATCCTGCGCGTGAACCGGAAGACGCTCTATGAGTCGATCCGGCTGGGGCAAGTGCCGGGCGTCGTTCGCGTGGGGAAATCGCTGCGGATCCGCCGTGCTGCCTTGGTAGATTCCTCCCCCGGTAAGGACCGCGATTCTGACGACAGGAAGCGACGATGAGCGTCAGGCTGCGGAAGTGGAAGAACAAGGAAGGGAAGTCAGAGGAGGCGTGGCAAGTGGACTTCGTTTTTCAGCACACAGACGGACGGAAGCAACGGGTCGTGAAGTTCTCGCCCGTGCAGACCCGTCGGGGTGCTGAGCAATACGAACGCGAGCTGCGCAACGCCCTACTCAATGGGACTTTCGGAAAGGAGAAGCCGAGCGAGGGAGAGCCGCTCACGCTGGAGAAGTTCGCCCAGCGCTTCCTCACCTACAGCGAGAACAACAACAAGCATTCAAGCGTCGACAGCAAGCGCCAGATTCTCAGAGACCACGTCCTCCCGTTCTTCGGCGCAATGGCTATCGCGAGTATCGACTCGGCCAAGATCGAGGACTTCAAGGCGCTTATGCGCGCCAAGAAATCGGCGGCCCATAAGCTGAAGGAGTCCGCGTCAGCACGGGCCGTCCGGAAGCGGATGAACAAGGCCCCCAAGCCCCTGAGCTTGAAGACCATCAACAACGTTCTGACCGTGCTTCAAAAGCTGCTAGCACTCGCGGAAGAGCAAGGGGCCATTCCGCAGGCGACGCGCGTCAAGATTTTCAGGAAGCTTCCGAAGCCGCCCTTCGACTTCCTGTCGTTTGAGGAAGCCGAACAGCTTCTCGCCGTCGCTGAGCCGGAATGGCGGGCCGTGCTGTTCGTCGCAATCAAGGCAGGGCTTCGGCAAGGGGAGCTGATTGGGCTCCAGTGGAACGACCTGGACCTGCCGCGAAGCACGCTTCACGTCCGCCGAACCATCTGGCGCGGGGTGGAGGGCTTGCCAAAGGGCGGACGCGAGCGGGCGGTCGAATTGCCTGCGTCCGTGGTGGATGCCCTCAAGGCCCACCGGCACCTGCGGGGGCGCTTCGTGTTCTGCCAAGAGGACGGTCAACCGCTCACCAAAGGCAAGATGGCGGCCCCGCTTAGCCGTGCCCTCCGAGCGGCAGGCATCACCCGCGAAGTGGGGCAAATCGGCTGGCACGACTTGCGCCACACCTACGGGAGTCATCTCGCCATGCGCGGCGTGCCGCTGAAGGTCATTCAGGAGCTGATGGGCCATTCCACGATCGAAATGACGATGCGCTATGCACACCTGAGCCCTGACACGCGGAGGGCGGCGGTCAGCGTCCTTGACCAGCCCCTTGCGCCCGCGTGCGACATACGTGCGACACAAGCGGAGGCAGCCGCTAACCACCCGTAACGACTGACCGAAGAAGTGCACGAGCCGGGGATCGAACCCGGACGACCCTTACGAGTCAGCGGATTTTAAGTCCGCTGCGTCTGCCAGTTCCGCCACTCGTGCGATGGCAGGAAAGATAGCAGACCCGGCAGCCCGAGCGAGGCATCCGCTCACGCCAGGGCGCGCGGCACCGTCATCCTTGGACCGCCAAGTACGGCTGCCCGGCAGCCGTGCTCGAACCATCTCCGTGTCGCGCCTCCCACGGTAAGGTGCGCGCCGTGCGGCTGCGGACGCTCATCATCGACAACCACGACTCGTTCACGTTCAACCTCTTCCAGCTGCTGGCGGAGGTCGGAGGGACGGAGCCCCTCGTCGTGCGCAACGACGAGCGGCCGTGGCGGGAGCTGCGCGAGCTCGCGTTCGACAACATCGTCATCTCCCCGGGCCCCGGGCGTCCCGACCATCCGGCGGACTTCGGCGTCTGCCGCGACGCGCTCCTCGAAGCGGACGTCCCCATCCTCGGCGTATGCCTGGGCCACCAGGGCATGGGCCACGTCCACGGAGCACGGATCCAGCACGCACCGGAGGTCATGCACGGACGGCTGAGCCCGGTGCGCCACACGGGGACGGACCTCTTCCAGGGTCTTCCGCAAGACTTCCAGGTGGTGCGCTACCACTCGCTCTGCCTCGCCCGGCCGCTGCCCGAGGACCTGGTGGAGACCGCCTGGACCCCCGACGGCGTCCTCATGGCCCTGCGCCACGCCTCCCTCCCCCGCTGGGGCGTCCAGTTCCATCCGGAGTCCATCGCCACCACCCACGGCCGCCAGCTCCTCGCCAACTTCGTCCGCCTGAGCCGCGAGCATCACACCCCTCGTCCCAGTCGCCGCCCTGAAGCGACCGAGGAGAGAGCGCCCCTCCCTCCGCCGGGAATCTTCCGGGTCCATCACCGGAAGCTGCGGCTCGATGCCGACCCGGAGCAGGCCTTCGTCGCGCTCCTCGGAGACAGGGACCACGCCTTCTGGTTGGACAGCAGCCGCGTCGAGGCCGGCCTGTCACGCTACTCCTTCATGGGAGACGCAACCGGCCCGCACAGCGCCGTCATCCACTACCAGGTGAACCCACGCCGGCTCACCGTGCGCCGAAGTCAGGGAACAGAGGATCACTCCACCGAGCTGTTCGAGTTCCTCCAGCAGGAGCTGACGAGGCTGCGAGCAACCCCGTCCGGGCTGCCCTTCGACTTCCAGGGCGGTTTCGTGGGCTCCCTCGGCTACGAGCTGAAGCACGACTGCGGCGCGCTCACCCCGCATGCCTCACCGGATCCAGACGCCAGCCTCATCCTGGCGGACCGGCTGCTGGCCTGGGATCACCTCGAACGCACGGTGTATCTCGTCGCGCTCGCCCCCGAACACGAGGCGGCCGAGGTCCAGTCCTGGTTCGACGCCACGGAATCCAGCCTGCGCGCCCTGCCCCCGCTGGCGCCCCTCGAGCCCCGTTCCGGAGCCCCCTTCCCAGTCCGCCTCGCCAGGGACCGCGAGACCTACCTGGCCGACATCCAGCACTGCCTGGAACAGCTCCACGAAGGCGAGACCTACGAGGTCTGCCTCACCAACAAGCTCCTCGCCCGGACGCACGTCGAGCCCCTGGACCTTTACCGGAGCCTGCGCCGGCTGAACCCCGCCCCCTACGCCGCCTACCTCCGCATGGGAGCGCTGGGCATCGCCTGCTCCTCCCCCGAACGCTTCCTGCGAGTGGACGCCGACCGCTGGGTCGAGTCGAAGCCCATCAAGGGCACCCTGCGCCGCGGCTCCACTCCGGACGAGGACGAACGGCTGCGCCAACAACTGGGCTCCCAGGAGAAGGACCGGGCGGAGAACCTGATGATCGTGGACCTCGTGCGCAACGACCTCGGGCGCGTGTGCGAGGTGGGCTCGGTCCACGTCCCCCGGCTCATGCACGTGGAGTCGTACGCCACGGTGCACCAGCTGGTGAGCACCATCCGGGGCCACCTGCGCGAGGGACTCACGGCCGTGGACGCGGTGCGCGCCGCCTTCCCCGGAGGCTCCATGACGGGGGCCCCCAAGGAGCGCACGATGGAGCTCATCGACCGGCTGGAGCGGGAGGCCCGGGGGGTGTACTCGGGCGCCATCGGGTACTTCTCCGCCACCGGCGCGGCGGACCTGAACGTCGTCATCCGAACGGCGGTGGTCCGCCCCGGCGAGGTGAGCATCGGCGCGGGAGGGGCCATCGTGGCGCTCTCGGATCCGGCGGCCGAGCTGGACGAGATGCTCCTCAAGTCCCGCGTGGTCCTGAAGGCGCTGTGCACGGCGCTCGGGCGCCCGGACGGACTGCCCGAGCCCGGAGGGGCCTGGATGGCGGCGGACTGAGCCCGAAAGGGGGCCGGAAGGGCCTTCCGGGGTGGGGCTCCCGGGGCGGTGGCATCCCGGGTGGTCGGGAAAGCCCCTCGATTCCTCCACTGCTGGACGGCCGGGGCTTCCGTGACCGTCGCATCCGGCGGGACGCTGTTATAAAGCGCCCCCCATGCTTGAGACCGTCACCAAGGGCTTCCGGGCCGCCAAGAACCGCCTCGCCGGCAAGAGCGAACTCACCCCCGAGCTGGTGGACGAGTCGCTGCGAGACATCCGCGTCTCCCTGCTGGAGGCCGACGTCGCCTTCGACGTGGTGAAGAAGTTCGTCGCCCGCGTCCGCGAGAAGGCCGTGGGCGAAGTGGTGCAGACGTCCGTCACGGATGCGGGGGGCCAGAAGCGCAAGGTCAGCGCGATGGACCACTTCATCAAGATCTGCCACGACGAGCTGGAGGCCCTGATGGGCCCGGTGGACACGAGCCTCCACCTGAAGCCCAAGGGCCAGCTGTCCGGCATCATGATGGTGGGCCTCCAGGGCTCCGGTAAGACGACGACCACGGGCAAGCTCGCCAGCCGGCTGCTCGCGGAGGGGCGCAAGCCCCTGCTGGTCGCGGCGGACATCTACCGCCCGGCCGCCGTGGATCAGCTAAAGGTCCTGGGCGAGCGGCTGAAGGTCCCCGTCTACCACGAGCCCGGCGTGCAGCCGCCCGAGCTGGCCAGGCGGGGCTACGCGGCCGCGCGCGAGCAGAAGTGCGACGTGGTGCTCATCGACACGGCGGGCCGGCTCGCCATCGACGAGACGCTGATGACGGAGCTGGAGTCCATCAAGTCCAACGTGCAGCCGGACACCATCCTGCTGGTGTGCGACGCGATGATTGGCCAGGACTCCGTCCGCACGGCGGCCGAGTTCGACCGGCGCCTCACGCTGGACGGCTTCATCCTGACGAAGCTGGACGGTGACGCGCGCGGCGGCGCGGCGCTGTCCATCAAGGAAGTGACGGGCAAGCCCATCAAGTTCCTCGGCATGGGCGAGTCGATGGACAAGCTGGAGGAGTTCCGTCCGGAGGGCCTCGCGGGCCGCATCCTGGGCTTCGGCGACATCGTCGGCCTGATGAAGGACTTCGAGAAGGTCGTCGACGAGAAGAAGGCCGAGGACGACGCGCGCAAGCTGCTCTCCGGCCAGTTCTCGATGAAGGACTTCGTCGAGCAGATCCGCATGGTCCGCAAGATGGGCCCGCTGAAGGACCTGCTGGAGAAGTTCCCCCTCTTCGGCGACCTCACCGAGCACCTGAACCCGGACGAGAAGGAGCTCACCAAAATCGAGGCGATGTACGACTCGATGACGCAGAAGGAGCGCCTGCGTCCGGACATCATCAACGGCAGCCGCATCAACCGCATCTCCAAGGGCAGTGGCCGCAAGCCGGAGGAGGTGCGCGAGCTGCTGCAGAAGTTCGGGATGATGCAGCAGGTGATGGGCACCATCGGCCAGAACCCGGGCCTCCTGGGCCGCATCCCCGGCTTCAAGCAACTGGGGCAGCTGGGCCAGATGAAGAACATGGACCTGGGCAACATGTTCGGGAAGGACCCGAAGGCGCTGGAGAAGGCCATGTCGGCGATGGGCGGAGGCATGGGGGGCATGCCCATGCAGCTGCCGCAGATCGCCCCAGGCTACACGCCGCCCATGGGTCAGGCCGCGATGGCCAAGGCCCGCCTGATGGGCTACGCGCCCCCGGCCGCGAGCAAGCCGGACGACCGCGACGCCATCAAGGAGCGGCGCAAGAAGGAGAAGGAGAACAAGAAGAAGAACCGCAAGAAGAAGTAGTCCGCGGCCTTCCGGAGTTCCTCCCCTGCCCGCGCGTCCCCAACCAAAAACCGGGGGCGGCGGGCAGGCGTGTTTCCGGAGCCTCCGACTCCGGACGCCTGTCCTGTTCCGCGGACGGGCATGGCAGTGTTCTCGCTCGGGACCGACCGGTCCTGAGCTTGCAGAACGCGCCCCCATGCCCAACCTGAAACACCTGTTGCTGTTGAGCTGCATCGGCCTGAGCCCCGCATGCATCGACGTCCCCCCGCTGGAGGACCCGCCCAAGGAGGATCCGCGGACGGACCCCGACGCGGACTTCACCTTCACGGCGGTACCCGCCCAGGAGCAGGTCCTCCCAGGAGGAACCCTGGACTGCGACGTCCAGCTCGCCTGGACCGAATCCACGGGAGGCGCGGTCACCTGGAGCCTCGTGTCTCCGCCCGCGGGCATCGAGTTGCAGTCGTCGACCCTGCCCAAGGGAGAAACGCGTGCGACCCTGAGCATCCGCGTGGGAGCGGGCACGGTGCCCGGGGCCTACACGCTGACGCTCCAGGGCAAGAGCGGCACGGTCACGAAGCAGGCCACGCTGACGGTGACGGTCGGAAAGCCCGGTGACCTGGTGGTGAACTGGGTCGTGCCCACGCCCGGGAAGGCGTACACGCGAGGCCCCCTGCTCCTGCAGTTCACGGTGGAAGGAGGCGCGGCGGAGCAGGTGGAGATCCTGAAGGACGCCACGGTGCTCGTGAAGCCCACGGGGAGTCCGTATTCGTTCACCTGGGACACCACCCAGGAAGCAGAGGGCACGTACCAGCTGTCCATCCGCGCGACCCGGGGTGGAGCGGTTTTCACCAGTGCGGCACGAACGGTCATCGTCGACCGGACCGCGCCCACCGTGGCGTCCTTCCTGCCTGCCAAGGACGCAGCGACCGTGGGGGTCCGTGAAGCCATCCAGGTCACTTTCAGTGAGCCCATGAATCCGCTCTCGGTGACGGAGTCGGCGGTGGGGCTCAAGACGGGCACCGGGAATGCCATCGCGAAGTCCGTGGCACTCTCCGCGGATGGGCAGACGCTGACTGCGACACCGCTGAGCCCCCTATCCGCGCCCGGCACGATCCAGGTCGACCTCGCTGCCGCCGCGAGCACGCTCACGGATCTGGCGGGAAACAGCCTGGTCAACGCCCCAGCCTGGACATTCTCCGTGCCGACGTGGCTGCCCTTGGGCGGAGCCATCAGCGCCGTCGATGGCAGGACCTCTGCGGAAGGCGTCGTACTGAAGATGGATCGGAATGCTCAACCCGTGATCGCCTGGGCAGAGTCAGACGGAACGAGCAAAAACATCCATGTGGCTCGTTGGACAGGGACTGCCTGGTCCATGCTGGGCGGCGGATTGAGTGGCCTGGCCGGAGCAGGAACGGACGCAACGCAGCCTACGCTCCTCATTGATTCCGCGAACCGACCGGTCGTTGCATGGCATGAAGAGTCTGGTTCCGGAGCGAATGTCTCTCTCTTTGCCCGCCGGTGGACAGGAACAGGTTGGGAATCCCTCCCATCCATTCCCCCTCACTCTGGCGACTTCGAGATATCGGCTCCATCCCTCGCAGCAGAACTGAACGGAGTCCTCCACCTCTACGCTCTCAATGGCGATGAAGGCATCGCGGAGATTGGCCACTACCAACTCAGCGTTGGAGGACAATCGTGGACGCGCACTGTCATTCCGCGCCCGCCGGAGTCGCCACGCGTCTACTCGTTCTCCACTGCGGCCTCCGCGAGCAGCCTCTACGTCGCGTATAGCATCCTGGACACGAGCACCTATGACGGCCGAGTCGTCATTGGTGTCGCCGAGAATGAATCCAATCCGATGGGGGGAGGCGTCATTGGAAACGCATCCTGGAGCCCCTCCATCGCAGTCGACAGCAATGGCCGCCCTTGGGTCGCGTGGGCTGAGTCTCCTTCGAACCCGACATCAGACGGTCAGATTCAATGGGCGCGGTGGGAAGGTACAAAATGGACCTCTCCCGAATCGATCAGCGCGTCATCCACTGGCAATACAGATCCCACCCTGGCCATGAGCACAGGAAATCCTTATGTCCTGGCATGGAGCGGCATCATCGGCGCTGAGAGGAACATCCTGGTCAGCCGCTGGATGGGTGGGAACTGGCAGGCCGTCGCACAACCCCTTAATGCTTTGGCCAGCACCGGCACTCCGGCATCCAAGCCGTCCGTCGCATTGGACTCAAACGGCCAGCCCCTGGTTGCATGGACCGAAGAAGATGCGACTTCAGCAAACATCTATGTTTCCCGCTTCAACAACTAGCCATGCCCCCATGCTGGCCTCCACCTGACATCACCCCAGCAGCAACTACAAGTTCCGGAAGCCCAATGACCAACAAACGGATGACCCCGAGAAATGTCTTCGCAGTAGCCCTTGCATTTTCCGCCTGCAGCCCCGCTCCCTACACAGACGAAACAACAGGCAAACCAGATGAAAGCTCTCAGACAACGGCGCTTGAGAGGCTGTGTCACAAGAACGCCTCCCAGCCAGGAGGATGCAACTATGGCGACTACTGTCAGACTGCTTCCGGCTACTGCGCAGCGGCCCCAGTCCCGACTTGCAACAACTTCATCATCCACGGAAGCAACTGGGACGCCAGCACGTCGACTGGGCCGGTAATTCATGAGGCGGTGGCGTTGAAATTCGCGCCTGACTTCACATTCTGCGGTACCCATGCACCGATTCGGGCAGTCTTCCGACTCAAGGCGTATGCGCCAGCGGCCGACCTTCCGACTACAATCGACGGATTCTACAATCGTTTCTATTGCGTCAATTCATCGGGAACCGCGATCAACGCAACGGCCATCCAGAACATCACCACAACCAACGACAATAGAAACATCACGTTTGACGTGAACCTTTGCCTCCCCAGCGGGACGACGAGTTATACCGCTGGATACTTCTTCACTGGGGGTAGCGAGATTTGCGTCACTGCTTCATGAAGGGTGAGTGAAGCGGGACGGCTGGACCCAGGCGTCGCAGGTGACTGGTTCAGCAATGCTCTACAAGCTTGCGGCCGAAGCCTTCACCTGCCACACGTCAGCCTTGACGCTTGGGCACAACCAGTCCGCGGCTCAGGCGGTTGAGAACCCGGCGCTTCTGCCGGCGCTTGTAGCTCTCATGCGCGTTGTCACCGAGCTCATTGCGACGTGCCGTCTCCTCATCCGCCATTTGAAACTCGACGAGTGCGAAGGTGACCCGCCCCTTTCGAGGGCGGGTGTCACTTTCCGGCGGAGGCAGGTAGGGGTCCATCCGAAGGGGAAGGTCCACGACGAAGTTGAGGACCCGGTAGGAATCCCCAGAGAAGGTGTTCCCCGTCCGGTCCTCGCGGTCCTCGAAGTCCCGATCCAGATGGAGCTGCGGGATGAACTGCTCGAAGTGAGGGTTCTCCTCCAGGAGCCCCTTGAACGGCAGAAGCGAGTTCTCCGTCTGCCCCGGAACGACGAAGTTGAAGGGGAACAGACGCTGCGTCAGGAAGTAGAGGACCGGCAACAGGTCCTCCCGCTTGCGGGTGATGACGCGAAACCGCGTGCGGTCATAGACCTGCGCAGCCACGGTCTCCTTCTTCGCAATCAGCTTCGTGACCAGGGAGTCCCGCGTCTTGATGGAGTGGGCGAACTCCACGATGGGCAAGCCCATCTCCTTCATCTCACGAGCAACGCCCAGCACCTTCTCCGTGACCATTTCCCCCAGTTCAGCCTCGGAGGCGGCCAGCCGGAAGAGAAGATCACGCCCTTCGATGTGCTGGATGACGTGCATCACCTTCAGAACGATGCAGGCGATCCGCCGGTAGCGAGCAAGGCCCTTCGCCCCCGAGGCAAAGAGGAAGAGGTCATGGAGCTCTTCCGGCTGGGCCACCGCGTCCGCGACCCGGTAGTCGAAGGTCTTGCGCAGGTACTCCACGGCATCGGCGAGCACCGTCCGGCCCCAGGCATCGTCATAGGGCCGTGACACGTCCAGTTGGCAGAGGCGCAGGAACCGGTCCACCTCATCCCGCGTCTGGAAGTGCATGCGCCGCCAGTCGATGACCGAGCCACCCCTCAGGATGAGCCGGATGCGCTCAAGTTCACGCAGTCCCATCTGCGACACCGCGCGGACAGGGACAGCGGAGAGGACTGGAACGAGAGAGGGGGCCTTCACAGCGTTGTTCCTATCTGGCTGGAGCCCCAAGGGAAAGCCCCGCAATGCGAAGGGCCCCGGCCTGGAAAGCAGGCTGGGGCCCTCCTGACCACGTCCGCCTGGCTACTTGGCGGCGACTTCCTTGCCCTTCACGAAGTGGCTCTCACGGACGACCTTGCCGTCCTCGCTCAGTTCCTGCACCACGCCGTCCTTCAGGCCGTGCTGGTAATGCTCGATGAAGTGGGGCTTGCCGCTCGCGAAGGAGAGCGTCCGGGTGCCGTGGTAGTTGCTCTCGACGAACTCAATCTTGTCGTACTCGTTGCCAGCCTCGTCGAAGAAGAACCAGGTTCCCGTCTTGTGGCCGTTCAAGTACTGGCCCACCGCCGCCTTCTTTCCATTCGCGTGGAACGAGCGGTAGGGGCCGTGCGCGACCAGGTTTCCACCGGCCAGTTCCGGCTTACGGCAGAACAGCCCGTCCGCCTTGGAGCCGGCCTGCTTGGTTCCTTCCGGACACGCCAGCTGCGTCGTGGTGTCTCCCGCGAAAGCCACGGGAGCTGCGAGAACCAGGCCCAGGGTGAACATCCGCATCAGCTTCTTGGACTGCATGGAGTCTCCTTTTGAAGTCGCCGGAACGCCCCAGCGCGCACCAGACAGGACGGAGAAAAACCGACTGAAATTCATGGGACATCCTCGCGCCTTGAAGTCTCCACCAAACCCCTGGATGTCCTGACCGCGGAACAAACGAAGAGCCCCGCCCCGTGATTCCTGGGCGGGGCTCCAATGACTTCGGTGGATTGCGGCCCCTGGATACGTCAGGGGCACGTCATCCAGGCCTTAGTAGTTGGCCTGGTGGCAGGCGAAGTTGCCACCCGTGAAGTAGTAGCCCAGGGAGGTCGTGTTGGACGACGGCAGCACGCAGATGTTGGCGACGATGTCCGCGCGGTTCCCAGAAACCGTGTAGTTGCCCGAGGAGGAGCTGATGGACGGAGCCTGGGTATTCCCGTTCACGAGGACGTAGAGGAACCCGTTCAGGCCGGCGGACGTCGCGGGCCAGGCCGTGTCGGAGTACGCGGAGATGGTGATCTTCACGCGCTTGGTCGAGGTGGCGCCGCAGAAGGCAGTGTCCGTGGTGGCGGTGCCGGTCGCGACCTTGAAGATGATCGGGCCCGTGGTGCCCAGCGCGGCCTTGTTGCCGAAGTTCTGGTAGTTCTCGCAGGTCGGGGCCGGGGGCGCCGAGCAGGTGTTGCTGTAGCAGGCCGAGCCGTACGCGCAGGTCGCCTGGCCCTCACCGGTGCAGGTCGTCGCGGCAGGGCTGCACACGCCCGTGGTGGTGTTGCAGGTGTTGCCGGCGCCGCAGTCAGCGTCCTTGGTGCAGCCCTCGGGGGTGGAGCCGGGCTCCTCGCAGCGCTTGGACACGGTGCCGCAGACCAGGTCCGTGGTGTCGCCCGAGTTGCACAGCTGGTTGGTCTGGCACTGGCAGACCTTCTGCGTGTTGGACGAACCGGCCAGCACGGCGCAGTTCTTCTCGGAGTCGGCGCAGTCCGAGCCGCTCTCGCAGGTGTCCATGCACACGCCGGCGGCCGTGTTGCAGAAATTGGAGGAACAGTCGGTGTCCGACGTACAGGACTCGACCGTCGTCGTGTCATCGCCACAGGCCGTCAGGGCCAGGCTCATCGAGCTCAAAGCGGCGAGCATCACCATCATCTTGCGCAGCTGCATTCGGAACATCCTCCTGGATGGGTTACGTCGCCCGGCGTCTCCGGCCACCTGACTCCAGACACCGGGCTTGAAGTCGAGCGGGCTTTAGTCCTCTCGCTCCAGACGTGTCAACGAGTGTCGACCGACCTTCCTACGCCTCCCACCCTGGGAAATTCACTGTTCACGAAAGCGCACATTCCAGGCGCACGTCACAGCGACATCGCCGTCATACGTGACGGCGATGTCGCTGCTGGATTTCAGAACGTGAACGGGAAGTCGATGGGCTCGCCCTGCTTCTGGTGCTTCGGGAACGACCAGCTCTTGATGAGGCCCGTGATGCACGTGGCCATGTAGCTCGTGCGGAACTCGTCCGTGCGGCACGACACCGCGGTCGTCTTGCCGCTCGTCTGGACCGTCCAGCGCATCACCAGCTTGCCGCTGAGCGAAGGGTCCTTCTGCTTCTGCTCGTTCACGCACTTCACGATGGCCGGCTTGTTGTTCAGCACCACCTGCATGATGTCAGACTGCTGTAGGCGATCCAGCGTGCCGCCTCCCGGCTCGGGCGGGATGTACGCCGTCGCCGTCGGCTTGCTCGCGGGCTTCGCGGTCGTCGTCTTCTTCGTGCCGAACAGCTCGTCGAAGTCGTCATCCCCGCCACCGGAGTTCGACGACGAAGACGACGAAGACGCCGCGGAAGGCTTCGACACGGTGATCGCGTCGTCGTCGTCGTCATCCCGCGAGGAGCCTCGGCTTCCGTTGGAGCCCGACTTGCGATGGTTGCGCGAATCCACGCGCGCCACCGCCGTCCCCATGTTGGGCGTCGCGGAGGCAGGCTTCACCTCCGCCGCGGGCGGAGGAGGCGTCGGCGTGGCGGCCGGAGCCGTGGCCACGGCGGCGGGCGGCGTTGCCACCGCCGCGGGCGGAGTGCCAGCGACAGCAGGTGTCCCCGCGGCAGCGGTCGCCGCGGTGCCTTCAGCAGGCGGGGTCGGCGTCGCCGCGGGCTGCACCGCCGCCGGAGGAGGCGTCTGCACCGCCGCGGGAGGCGGCGGCATGGGTGGCATCTCCGCCTTGGGAGTCGGCGCGGCCGCGACCTGGACCGGCTGCTCCGTGGGACGCTCGGACGAATTGCCGCGCGCGACGAAGACGACCGCGGCGCCCGCCATCACCAGCACGCCCGCCGTCACCGCGACCATCATCCCCGTGCGGCCCTTGCCGCCCGTAGGTGCCGCCGCGGGCGGCGGATAGGCCGCCGGATAGCCGGGAGGCGGATAGCCCTGGGGCTGCTGCCCGTACGGCATCTGGGGCTGCTGCGGCGCATAGCCCTGCGGCTGCGGCGCGTACTGCTGCTGCACCGGCGGCTGCGGCGCGTAGCCCTGCGGCTGCGGCTGCGCGTAGGCCTGGGGCGAGGCCATTCCCGGCGCGGCGGCCATCATGGCCCCCGGCATCGCCGGAGAGGACACCGGCTCCGGCGGCGGCATGGGCACGTCCAGGAGGCGCGACTGAGACAACGGCTCGCGCTCCAGCGACGGCGCCGGACGCGGCGGCGGCTTGCTGAGGGCGTCGTTCTCCTCCTTCACCAGCGAGGCCAGCACGCTCGCGGCCGAAGGCTTCCAGCCCACCGGCTCCTCGGCGACGGCCGAGTTGCCACCTGCGCCCGGACGGGAGGCGCCCGCGCTGAAGGCGGACTCCACCGGACCGGCGGGAAGCGTGGGCGACGACGTGGACACCGGCGCGGGCGCGACGATGACCGGCTTGGCCGGACGCGGCGCCAGCACCGACGCCAGCTCCGCCGTCTCCGACAGGGGAATCCAGTCGCTGAAGCCCGACCGCCAGCAGAGGTTGTCCGGGCCCACCTCGCCACGGTCCCAGGCGTCCTTCACCTTCTCGACCGTCCAGGGGCCCACCTGCTTCTCGTCGATGGCGACGTACCACTCGTGCGTCGCGGCGGCGGCCTTCTCCTCCGCGGTCGGCTCGGCGGATTCGGCCTCGGCGAGCTTGCGCACGGCCTCCGCCTTCGCGGCCTTGGCCTCCGCTTCCGCTTCCGCGGCCTTGAGCTTCTGCGAACCCGTGCTCAGGACCTGGTCGAAGACCGCGCCGATTTCATCCTCTTCCACGTCCGTGAAGAGGCCGCCTTCCGGCGGTGTGCCCAGCGAGGCAGGCAGCCCCGTTCCGGACGACTCCACGATGCGGGGCGCGTTCGCATCCGCGCTGCTCTTGGTCTCGGTGGACGCGGAGGCCTCCGCTCCGCCCTCCTTCGCCGCCGATGCACCGGCGGGCCTCACCAGAATGGTGTGACCGCACTTCTTGCAACGCAGCTTGACCCCCTTGGGGCCAATCTTGTCGTCGCTGATCATGTACTGCGCGCGGCAGCTGTCGCAGACGAAACGCATCGTTCCCGTAAGCCTCAGAAATGACGGGCGAAATCCCGTCTGAATCGTAGAAGTGGCTACCGGCGGAGATCAAGGACACCTGCCTTGAACGCCCGCCTGCTTTCAACGCATGAACCCTCGTTGCGGTCTGAGGGCCCTACTTTCGCACCTGGACCTCGACGTGTGTGCCAACGGCCACACGCAGCTCGTGCAGGTCCTCGGAGGTGGCGAACACCAGCAACTCCCGCAGCTTGGTGCGCGGGGCGACGCGGAAGGAAGACCCCGTCTCGCCCTGCACCATGCGGCGAACGGGCTCCAGTTCGCCTGCGGCGAAGAGGCCCGCACGCGACGCGGTGAGTTCCGCACCCTCCAGCCACGTGCGCACATCCTGCGGCGTCGCCGTGGGCAGGTAGGCCCTCGCCACCTTCGCCAGGGCGGCCCGGTCCGGCTCGCTCAGGCTCTTCTGGAGCAGCTGCCGCTCCACGTCCACCAGTCGCGGATCCACCGTGTAGCGCACGTTGCCCACCACCAGGCTGAGCGCGGCCTGAACCACGGCCTCCAGCCGCTCGGGCGCGACGCGCTGGCTGAACGCCAGCTCCGCGCGGGCCAGGGCCAGGGTACGACCGAGGAGGTAGTACACCTCCTTCTGCCCCTGCTCCGCGAAGTACTTGCCGCCCACACGCACACACGCGGGATGCGTCTGGAGCAGATCCACGTTCACGAGCGGCTCGGGGGCCGGTTCGTTGGAGCGCTTCGCCAGCCGCTCGCGCGTGGCCACGAGGAAGGGCGAGTACAGCTCCACCGCCTCCATGCCGAAGAGCCGCGCGACGTAGCGGTAGTGGTTGACGTGGTACTCCTGCGCCGTCGCCACGTCGATGCGGTGGCGCTTGGGCACCAGCTGGTACTGCGGGAAGGGCACCGCGTACAGGTGTCCCGCCTTCTCGAAGAGCAGGCCCAACAGCTCCGACAGCGGGCCGCGCACCTTCGGGTGGAAGAGCGCGGTCTGCCACAGCCGGTCCGTCAGCGGACGCTGCGCCAGTTCCTTCTTCTTCGCGTAGGGCCCCAGCTTGGTGAGGATCTCCTGCTCGTCCTCGCCCGCCTCGCCCAAGAGGCCCGACACCGCCTGCGCGGCGAGCCATGCGGTGTCGTAGTCCTTGCGCACCGCGGACAGCCGCACCAGGTGGCCCACCACCTTGCGCGGATTCTGCGTGTTCGGCAGCGCGCGGCGCAGCGCCACGATGGCCTCTTCCTCGCGGCCCGGCATCTGGCCCGCGACCTCCGCGAACGTCTCCTGGATGGAGGCGTCGTCCGGCAGGCCCTTCGCCGCGACGCCGTAGGCGGCCACCGCGCCTTCCGGATGCTTGAGCACCTGGAGGTACAGGTCGCCCAGCGCGCGCCACAGCGTCATGCGCGCCGGGTGCGTGTCCGGCGTCTTGGGCAGACGCGCGAGCATGCGCGTGTAGTTCTCCTCCAGCACCTTCCACTGGCGCGCGCCGCCGAGCATCGCCTCCAGCGCGCTGAAGGCCTCCACGAAGCGGTGGTCCAGGTCGAGCGCGGCGTTGAGGGCCTGCGTCGCGCCCTCCACGTCCTTCAGCTCGTCGCGGCGGATCTCGCCGAGCGCGAACCACACGCGCTTGGCCTTGTGCGGCTCCAGGGCGAGCGCGGGCAGCGCCAGCATGCGGCCCAGCACGTCCGCGGCCTTCTGGCCCTGACGCGTCTCGCGCAGCAGCCGGTAGAGCGCGTCCATCACCTCCGGCGAGTCCGGCTGCGTCTTGAGGGCACCTGTGAACGCGTCGATGGCCATGTACGGGTCGTGCAGCTCGTCGCGCGCGATGCGGCCCAGCTCCAGGTAGACCTTGACCTTGGCCTCGCCCTCCAGGCCGTTGACGAGTTCCTGACGCAGCTCCGCGGACTTGTCGAAGTTGCCCGCCTTGTCCATCAACGACACCAGCGCACGCAGCGTCTGCTCGTGCTGCGGGTCGATGGTGAGCGCCTTCTCGAAGTGGTTCTGCGCGCGGTCCGTCTGGCCGAGCGCGGCGTGCACGTCACCCAGCTGCCAGTAGACCTCCACGACCTCCAGGTCCGTCAGCTCCTCGCGGTGGTGGATGAGGATGGTCTGGAAGACCTTGAGCGCGTCCTCATACCGCTTCGCCTGCACCAGCAGGTTGCCGTAGCCCTCGAGCGAGGGCAGGTACGTGGCGTCCAGGCCGTAGGCCTTCTCGTACGAGGACAGGGCCTTGTCGCGGCGGCCCAGCTTTTCCGTCACGTAGCCCAGCCGGTAGAGCTGGCGGCAGAGGTCCTGCGCGATGGCGGGGTCCTTCTCCGCCATGGCCTTCTCCGCCATCTTGCGCGTGACGATGTCCAGCATCCGCTCCGCGGACGCCCAGTCCTCGCGCGCGATGTAGACGTCCGCCAGCGGGCGCGCCGCATCCAGGCTGTCCGGGACGTGCTTGAGCGTCTCCTCCCAGTAGGGCGTGGCCGTGTCGCGGTCCTCGCGCGTCTCCGCGTGGTAGCGCGCGACGTCCAGCAGGGCCTTGCCCTTGGCGGCCGGATCATCCGTCTGCTGCGCTTCCTGCAGCAGCGTCTGCTCGTAGCCGCTCCAGTCCTGCTCCTGCTCCTGGATGCCCTTGAGGGCGCGGATGGTGGGCAGGTGGCCCGGGTCGATGGCGAGCGCCTGCTGGTACGCGTTCCGCGCGCTCGACATGTCCGCGAGCATGTCCTCGTTGATCTTCCCCAGGCGGTGCCACAGCTCCACCGCCACCGGGTCGCTGCCCACGACCTGCGCTTCCTTCTGGAGCATCTCCAGCGCGAAGGGCCAGTTGCCGCTGCGCTCGTAGAGATTGCCCAGGGCGTGCAGCGCCTGACGGGAGTCGGGGTCGGTGGCGAGCGCCGCGTGGTAGCTGTTCACCGCGCGGTCCACGGCCTTGAGGTTCTGGTACTGGACGTTGCCCATCTCCACGTACAGCTCCGCCTGCTCCTGCGGGCTGGTGGCGAGCGCGAGCTGCCGCTCGTACGCGAGGAGGAGGTCCTCCCACCGGGACTGCGCGCGGCGCAGACGGATGAGGGACTTGATGGCCGACACGTTCTGCGGGTCGATGGAGAGCACGCCCTCCACGCACGCGTCGGCGTTGGCCGGGTTCTGGTACGTGTCCTCCCAGATGGTCGCGCTGCGGAAGAGGACGCGGACCTTCTCGCGGTAGTCCTGGGACAGCTCCAGCATCCGCTCGTAGATGGCGAGCAGGTCCGCCGGCTGATCCAACCGCGTGTGCAGCCGCTCCAGCGCCTCCAGCGCCTCGCGGTTGACGGGGTCGAACTCCAGCGCCATGCGGAACGCGGAGACCGCGGACTCGTCGTCCTTGAGGTCGCGCTCGTAGACGGTCGCGACCTCCACCTGGATGCGCGCACGCTCCTCGTTGGACGCCGCGAGGTCGCGGGCCCGCAGCAGCGTGGTGGCCACGTCGCGGAACGCATTTCCACGCCGGTAGAGCTTCGTGAGGACGCCGAGCGTCTCCAGGTCCGGCTCCAGCTCCAGCGCGCGCAACAAGGAGCTGGCCGCCTCCGTGGGGTCGTCCAGCGTCTCGTCCCAGACGCGGGCGATTTCCTTGAGGATGCCCTTGCGCGCCTCGATGGAGCCCGCCGCTTCCAGCTTCTGCTCCAGCGCGACGACGTACTCGCGGTCGCGGCCGCGCCGCTGGAACACCGCAGCCAGCCCATCCAGCGCGGTGGAGTTGGTGGGGTCGAACTCCAGAATCTTGCGGAACGCGGCCTCCGCCGCCTGCGGATCATCCAGCCGCGAGTCGTGGATGCGCGCGAGCGTGGCGTAGATGCGCTCCGCGAGCGGGCCACGGGGCAGCTCGTCCGCGACCTCCTCGTAGACCGCCGCCAGCTCCTCGTGGCTGCCCGTCTCGTCCGCCAGGCGCTCCACCTCTTCGCGCAGCGCGTCCTCGGCCGCGTCCAGCTGCAGCGCGCGGCAGAGCGCCAGGAAGGCCACGTCCTTCTGGCCCAGGCGCTCCTCCTGCACCCGGGCGATCTCCCGCAGCGCCGCCATCTTCTCCTCGCCCGTGACGAGGTGGGGCATGTAGCGGTCCATCACCGTGGCGTACGCGCGCCAGTCGTTGTTCGCGCGGTACAGCGCGCACACGCGCTCGTAGGCGGTGCGGTTGGCGGGGTCGAGCTCCAGCACCTTCTCCAGCGCGCCAGCGGACAGCTCCGGCTTGCCGCCCTGCCCTTCCCACAGGTCCGCGACCGTGAAGTACGCGGCGATGGCCGGGTCGCGCTCTTCAGTCGCCAGGTGCACCTGGACCTTGAGCTCCAGGGCGCGCACGGCGTCGTTCCACGCGCGCAGCGACACGGACAGCGCGTACACGCGCTCCAGGTCCGAGACGGTGTGCGGCTCCACCTCCAGCGCGCGGCGGGCCGCGTCCAGCGACTCCTCGCGCCGGCCCATCCCCGCGAGCACCTCCGCCATCCGCAAGCGGAGCGCCTTCACGCCGTCGCTGCTGTCCTGCAGCGGGATGAGGCGGCGAAGCACGCCCACCAGCTCTTCGCGCTGGCCCGTCTCGTCGTACAGCTCGCGCAGCGTGTCCAGCACGCCGCGGTGGCGCGCGTCGCGGTCGAGCGCCGCCTTGAAGAACGGCACCGCCGCGTCCGGCTGCTTGAGCAGTCGGTACACCACGCGGCCCAGCCGCTCGTTGAGGCGCACCACCTCACGCGGATCCAGCGTGATGGCCAGGCGGCCCTCGAGCATCTCCCGCAGGTCCTGCGGACGGCCCGCGCGCTCGTACAGCGACTCCAGCGCGGTGAAGACCTGCTCGTTGCGCGGGTTCTTCGCCAGCAGCTCGCGGTACAGGTCGATGGAGCGGCCCAGGTCCGACAGCCCCTCGGCCGACACCTGCGCCATCTTGCCCAGGACGCGGTCCCGCTCGCTGCCGGAGACCTTCTCCGACTGGAGCTTCAGGATGGCGTAGAGCTTCTCGGACGCGCCCGCGCCCTCGTAGATGCCCTCCAGCAGCCGCGCCGAGGCGAGGTGCGACGGATCCAACGCGAGGATGGCCTCGTAGGCCCCCGCGGCACGGTCCGGGCTGTCCATCCGCTCCTGGTAGAGCTGCCCCAGGCGGAAGAGGAAGCCGATCTTGTCCGCGGCTTGGGTCGCGCCAGTGGCCAGCGCCTCCAGCACGCCGGCCAGCTCCGGCCACGCCTCCAGGTGCAGATAGAGGCGGTCCAACGCGACGAGCGAGCTCTGCTGCACCGACGTGTGCAGCGTGCGCGCACGCTCGAAGTAGGACACCGCGCGGTCCGGATCGCGCAGGCGCGTCTCCAGCACCTGCCCCAGCTTGAGGCACACCAGGGCCGCGTCGGCGGCTTCGGCGATGCGCGGAAGGGCCTCCTCGTAGAGAACCACCAGCTCGTCGTAGCTGCCCGCGACGTCGGTGGCGTTCTCCAGGCGGCGGCGGACCTCGCTGTCGTTCGGGTCTTCCTTGAAGCCGCGGTAGAGCGCGAGGAAGGCCAGCTCGCTCTCGCCCTGCGTCTCGCGCAGCGTGGCCAGCTCGCCGAGCAGTTGCTTGCGCTCGATGGCATCCGGCGACACTCCCACGCGCGTTTCAATCAGCTGCGCCAGCCGCATGACGTCACCGCTCGCGCGGAAGGCGCGCAGCAGCGTCTCCACCGCGAGCAGGTTCTGCGGCTCACGCGCCACGATGGCTTCCATGCGGCCCACCGCGCCCGGGTGGTTGGGCTGCATGGACAGCACCTCGCCGTACAGCGACAGCGCGCCTGCCTTGTCGAGCAGCTTGGACTCGCGCACGGTCGCCAGGCGGAACTTCAGCTCCAGGCCCTCCTCCGGCGGCATCAGCGCGATGCGCCGCGCGAGGACGTCCGCGAGCTCCGGCCAGCGCTCCTGCTTCTGGCAGAGGCTGTCCATGCGAGCGAGCGCGACCGCGTCGTCCGGCTGCAGCTCCAGGAGGCGCCGGAACGTGGCCAGCGCGCCCAGCGGATCCTTGAGCTGCTCGTCCTGCAACGCGCCAATCTGGTGGAGCACCGCCGCGCGACGCGCCGGCTCCTCCGACAGCGCGAGCTGACGGCGCAACACCTCCAGCAGCTCCGAGGGACGGCCCGTCGAAGCCACCAGCCGCGCGGTGCCATCCAGCGCCTCGGTGTCCGTGGGCTTGAGCTCCAGCACGCGCTTCCACGACTGGAGCGCCTCCGCCGGCTCACCCAGGTCCACCTGCATGCGGGCGAGCGCGCGGTACAGCTCCGCACGGGCCGCGTCGCTGGCCTTGGGGGCCACCTCGGTCAGCACCGCGCACAGCTCCTCGGGCGCCTCCGCCTTGTCCACCAGCTGGATGCACAGCTCCAGCGAACGCGGATCCTCCGGCAGCTCGCGCAGCGCGCGCGTGGCGGAGAGGAACCCCATCTCCGCGTTCTCCAGCGCGTTGGCGTAGATCTCCGCGATGCGGCGCAGCAGCGCGGCCCGCTCCTGCGGCACGGGCTCCGCGGAGGCGCGCGACTCCAGCATCTCCACCTGCTTCAGGTGGTTGCCCACCGAAGCGAAGATGGGCTCCAGGGCGCTCGCCGCCGCGCCACGCAGCGGGCTCTCCGAACGCGCCAGCTCCTCCAGCGCGCCCACCGCGCCCGGGTGGCCCGCGCGCCGCGCGAGCACCGCCTGGTACAGCTCCAGCGCGCCGCGCGGATCATCCAGGCGCGACACCTTCAGCCGGCCCAGGCGCACACGCAGGTCGGACGCCTCCTCCTGCGCGTCGCGTGCGTCCGCCATCTGGATTTCGCGCTCGACGTGCTGCGCGAGCTCCGCCCAGCGCTCCATGTCCGCGAGCACGCGGCCCAGGAGCTTCAACGCGTTGGCGTTCTCCGGACGGCGCTCCAGGACTTCGCGGTACGCCTGCGCCGCCAGCGACTTGTCCGCCAGCGTCTCCTCGGCCAGGTGAGCCAGCTCGAAGAGCAGGTTGATCTGCGAGGCCGGATTCACCTCCGCGGACACCTGCCGGCGCATGACGAGCGCCAGCTCTCGGTGCGCTCCCGTGCGGCGGTGCACTCGGGCGATGGCCTCCAGCACCGGCCTGTTCATCGGGTCGCGTCGGCTCACCTGCTCCAGGGCGCGCACCGCCAGGTCGTAGCGCTTCAGGCGGTTGTCGTAGATGGCCGCCAAGCGCCGCCACAGGTCGCCCGCCAGGGGCTCCGCGGGGTCGCGCTCCAGCTGATCCTCGTAGGCCGCAGCCACCTCCTCGAAGGAGCCCGAGTCCGCCGCGAGCCGCTCCAGCTCGTCGCGCACGCCGGCTTCCGCGGGCAGCTCGTTGAACGCGCGCAGGCGCGCGACGAAGGCCAGCGATGTCTGGCCCAGGCCCTCGCGCAGGACGGCGATCTCCTGCAGCCGCTCCAGGCGCTTTTCCGGCGGAACGCCCGGCAGCAGCACCTCCAGCACGTCCACCAGCTTCCGCGTGTCGTTGAGGCCGCGGTAGACGGGCTCCAGCAACCGCGCCGCCTCCAGGCGGGGCCCGTCGTGCGCGAGCAGGCGCTCCAGGCCCGCCACCACCTGGCCGTCGCCCGGCGACAGCTCCAGCAGCCGGCGGTACACCGGCAGCGCTTCGGTGGGACCGACTTCCTTCTCCAGCAACTGCGCGCGGCGCAGCAGGTACGCGCGGCGCCCGGGCTCGTCCGGCGCGAGCTCCGCGAGCTGATCCAACACGTCCGCCTGCTCCACGAAGTGGCGCGTCTTCGCGTACAGCTTGTCGAGCGCCAGCAGCCCCTCGGGCACCTTGCGGTTCGCCAGGGCGGAGCGCAGGACCTCGATGGCCTTCGCGTCCTCGCCCGCGCTCGCGTAGGCTTCGCCTGCCTTGAGCAGCAGGCCCAGCCGCGCCTCCGGGTCGGTGGAGAGCTGCGCCTGACGGGCGTAGACCTCCGACAGGCTCTTGGCGTTCTGGCCCTTCTCGTAGAGCCGGGACAGCGCCTCCAGCGCCTGACGGTCCTGCGGCGCGTCCGCCAGCAGGTTCTTCCAGAGGCGCGTGGCCTCCTCGGGCTGATCCAGGCTCTCACGCAGCTCCGCCGCGCGGCGCAGCAGGTCCAGCGTCGCCGGGTCTCCCGCGGTGAGCTCCACCGCGGTGGTCTCGTAGATCTCCGCCAGCACCTCGTGGCTGCCCGTATCGCGGGCCAGGCGCTCCAGGTCCGGACGCACGCCTTCGCGGTCCAGGTCGTTGGCGAACGCCTTCACCGACGCCATGAACGCGAGCGACGGCTGCTGCATGTCGCGCTCGTAGATGCGGCGGACCTCTCCGGCGAGGATGATCTTCTCCACCGTGAGCGCGGACTCCATCCGCGTCTCGCGCAGCGCCACGCGGCGGGCATGGTCGCCCACCTGCGCGAGCACCTTGTCCAGCACCTCCAGCGCCGCGCCGCTCATGGGCACGGCCGCCTTCACCCAGGCCTCCAGCGCGGCCCTCGCGCCCGGGTGGCCGGGGTCCTCGGTGAGGATGCGCTTGTAGAGGCCCAGCGCCGCGTTGGCGTCGTCCAGCACCGTGCGCAGCAGCTCCGCCAGGCGGAAGGACACCTCACGCCCCTGCGGGCTCTGGCCCTCCTGGTTGCGCCGCAGCGTGAGCGTCCACGCCAGGTCCTTGGGACGGTTGAGGTCCGTGTAGAGGCGGTCCAGCGCCGTGGCGGCCTCGCGCTGCGCCGGGTCGCGCTCCGCGATGGCGCGCCACGCGGACGCCGCGCTCTCCTTGTCGGTGAGCTTCGCCTCGTGCAGCAGCGCGGCCTCGCGCAGACACACGAGCTGATCCGCGGGCTCCTGGATGGCCGCCGCCAGCTTCTCCAGCACCTCCGCCAGCGCCGCCCACTCCTCGCCCGCGCGGTGCAACCGCTGCAACGCCCGCAGGCTGTCGAGGTTGCCCGGCTCCAGCTCCAACAGCGCCCGAAGCGCCTTCACCGCGCCGGGCCGGTCGTCGAGCTTCTTCTCCTGCACCTCCGCCAGCTCGCGCAGCAGCGCCGCGCGCGCGGGGCCCACGTCGCCCTCCTCCGTCAGCTCGGAGAGGATCTCCGCGAAGCTGTCGAGCGAGTCCGCGTCCTCCGCGGCCTGACGCGCGGCGGCCCGGAGGCCCGCGTCCGACGGCGCCAGGCGCAGCGCCCGCGCGAGCGCCGCGAACGCCAGCTCCGGCTGCCGCAGGTGCGCCAGGTGCACCTGGGCCGCGTGACGCAGCGCCTGCACCCGCCCGGTGTCGTCGCGAGCCACCTCCGAGAGCACGTCAAGCGTCGCCACCAGCTTGCGGTGCTCCTTCGTGCGCTCGTACGCCGGAATCAGCGCGCGCGCCGCCGCCTCACGCGAAGAGCCCGAGGCCAGCATCGCCTCCAGCGCCGAGAGCGCGTCCGGATCCGACGGACGCTGCCGCAGCAGGTCCGCGTAGCTCTGCACCGCCTCCGCGCCGCCGTCCTGCGAGCCCTGCAGCAACTGCGCGCGGCGCAGCTTCAGCCGCGACACGTGGTCCGCGTCACCGGCCGTCTCCGCCAGGCCGATCATCCGCGCCAGGGTGTCCCCCAGCTCGCGCTGCATGCCGGCCTTCTCGTAGAGCTCCGCCAGGCGCGGCAGGTGCCGGCCCTCCTCGCCGCCATGCGTGATGGCGGACTGGAGCGCTTCGGCGGCCTGCTGCGGACGGCCCAGCTCCACGTTCAGGTCCACGAGCCGCAGGAGCAGGTCCAACCGCTCCGGCCCACGCGTGGCGTGGATGCGCTTGCGCAGCAGCGTCTCCGCGTCCGCGGAGCGGCCCGCGCGCCCGTACAGCCGCACGAGGCGCTGGAGCACCTGCGGCGACTCGGGCGAGCGCGCCAGCGCGGCCTCCAGCGCCGTGATGGCCTCCGCCGCCATGCCGCCCTCTTCCGCCAGCACCGACGCCTCGGAGAGCAGCTGCACGGCGAGGACGGGGTCCTCGGACTCGGTGGCGAGCGTGCGCAGCACCCGGCCCAGCTCCGCGTGCGCGGACAGGTCGCGCGCCAGGCGCGCCGTCTCCGCGCGTCCCGACTCGTCCTTCGGCTCCTCGCGCACCATGCGCAGCCGCGTGTCGAACGCCGCGCGGCTGTCCGCGAGCTGCTTCTCGTGGATGCCGGCCAGCACCGTGAGCAACCGCTTGCGCGTGGGCGCGTCCGTCGTGGAGTCCAGCTGCTGCTGGAGCGCCGCCACCTGCCGCTGGTGGTCACCCGTCCGGCCGTAGTGGTTCGCCAGGGCCTCGGTCAGCGCGACCGTGCGCACGCCGCCGGCCGCCAGCCGCTCCAGGCCGCCCACCACCACGCCCGTGGACACGTTCTCCGCCAGCAGCGCGAGGAACAGGTCCGCCGCGTCCTCCTGGCGGTTCAGCCGCTCCGCGTACAGCTTCGCCTGCCGCGCGGTCCACTCGTTGCGCTCCAGCTGCGACTCGGAGAGCGTCGCCAGCTTCCCCGCCAGCGCCGCCGCCTCCTCGAACTTCGACAGCGCCACGCACAGCGCCTGGAGCCGCTGCACCGGCTGCGTGTCCTCGGGCGCCAGCTGCACCCACTGACGCACGATCGGCTCCAACTCCACGGGCGAGGCTCCGGCCGCCTCGCGCCGGGCGATGTCCGTCTCCAGCCGCGTCTTCGGATCATCCGCCAGCGCCGCGGCCGCCTGCAGCGACTTCACCGCCTCGCTCGCCGCGGTGTCTCCCGGCACGCGCGAGAGCACCTCGCGCCACGCCGCTTCCGCCCGCACGGGGTCCGCCAGCGGGCCCTGGAGCAGCTGCGCCAGGTGCCGCCACAGCGCCACCGCCACGGCCGGAGGCGTCGCCCCCTGCGCCGCGCGCAAGAGCGCGTGCGCCAGCGCCGGCTGCGCGTTGGCCTTCTCCGCGTGCTCCACCACCGTGTTGAGCAGCAGCGGCCGCCCCGGCTCCAGCTCCAGCGCGCGCGCCAGCACCTCGAAGGCGCCTCGCTCGTTCTCCTGCTCCTCGAACATCAACGCCAGCGCTTCGCAGAACGCCACGCGCTCGGCGCGCGGACGCGGGGCGAGCATGGCCAGCTCCAGGAGCGGCAGCACCTCGTCCAGCTTCTCGTCCTCCGCCAGCAGGCGCGATAGCTGGAAGGCCGCGAGCGCGTTGGTGGGCTCCAGCTTGAGCGCCGACTCCAGGTGCGCGCGCGCCGCGTCCGCGTCCTGCAACTGCTGCATGCACAGGTCCGCCAGACGCAGACGCAGGCTGGCCTGCTGCGCGCGGTCCTTCACCGTGCCCAGGTAGCGCTCCAGCGTGGCCACCGCGTCCGCGTAGCGCTCCTGGCCCAGCATCAACTCCGCCGCCAGGCTGGCCGCGTCCGCGCGCGACGCATCCGCCGCCACGGCCTTCTCGAAGGCGGCCAGCGCTCCGGCCGCGTCGTTCATCCGGCCCAGCTTCACCGTGCCCACGCGCAGCCACAGGTCCACCTGCGCCGTGCGGTCGCGCGCCTCGCCCGCCATCGCCTCCAGCTGCGCGAGCGCCGGTCCGTAATCGCCCGCGCGCCCCGCCATCCGCTCGATGAGCGTCAGCGCTTCCGGCATGCCCGGCCACAGCAGGAAGCAGCGGTCCAGCGCCTCCTTCACCTTGGCGGCGGAGCCCGGGTCGTACCAGGCGAACAGCTTCGCCACGAGCAGCGACAGTCGCGCGGCGCTCTTGCGGTCGCGCTCCTCCAGCGACATGCCGCGCAGCATGCGGACCTTGTCGCGCCACACCTGCTCGAAGCGCTGCATCGCGCGGGTGGCCTTGTCCGCGCGCGCGTTCTGCGGATCCAGCTCACGCGCCACGTCCAGCACCTGCTGCGCCAGCGCGTGCTCGGTGGGGTCGTCCACCAGCCGCTCCGCGAGCGCGGCGTACTCCTCCGCCATGCCCGCGTCGCCCAGCGCCGCGCGCTCCCGCTGCAGCGCCTCGAACGCCGGCTGGAAACGCTCCTCGGACAGCAGCAGCTGCCGCACGCGCCGGAACGTCGCGCGGTCCGGCTTCACTCGCGCCGCGCGCTGCAGGCACAGCACCGCGCGGTCGCGCCGGAAGAGCTTCTGCTCGTAGAGGTCCGCGGCCTTCAGGTAGTGGCCCGCGCTCTCCTCGCCCTGCGTCGCGGCGCCCAACCGCTCCAACACATCCACCAACGACGACGAATCCTGGCGGATCTCATGCAGTCGCTTGAGACCGCGCAGCGCGGGCATCGGGTCCTTCGCGACCAGCAGCGCGCGCTTGAGCAGATCCTCCGCGCGCGGCGCGTTGCGCTGACGCTCGTGTGCCAGCTCCGCCGCGCGGCACAAAAGGCGCGCCGCCTCCTCCGTCGGAACGTCCCGCGAGCGCCCCTCGTACAGGCGGATCAGCTCCTCGACCCGGCCCGTCTTCTCCAGGGCCGCTTCGGTCTCAACGAAGGAGCGGTCATCGGTCACACGCAGCGTGGGACGCGCAGGGGTGGAAGGCTGTTCCATGATGCTCGTTGGCCAAAGGGGGAATGAAACGAGGGCGCCAGCAGCCGGAGTGTACCGGCCGCGGGCGCCCCCGGGCAATCATGCAAAACCCGTCAACCGGCGGGAATTATTGGCTTTCTTGCTCGCCAGCCGAGGAAGCATTTTCCGTCGGCGACGCCGCGGAATCAGCGTCGTCACCGGCTTCCGGCTGGCTGCCCGCGGGGGGCGTCGCGGGGGCCTCGGGGAGGGCCTTCGCGCGCTCCACGCCGGCGCTGTCGTTGAGCTGCGTGTACAGGGCGACGGCCTTGTCACGCTGCTGCAGCTCCTCCGCGAGCTGCGCGGCGCGGGGCAGGTGCTCCCCACCGAGCTTCTCGTAGAGGGGCAGCGCCTTGTCCTTGCGGCCCGCCTGCGTCCACGTCTCCGCGGCGGCGGCGATGTCACCCAGCAGCTCCAGCCACCGGGCGCGGCCGGCGGGCTTCTGCTCCTGTTCGGCGCGGGCCAGCTCGCGCTTCGCGAGCTCCTTGGCCTCGTCCTCCAGGGTGAGCCGCTGCATGAAGTGGAACGCCTTCGGAGGAGGCAGGGGGCTCAGCACCTCCACCGCCTCGCGCCGCTGCCCCACGGCCACCAGCAGGGTCGCCGCGCCCAGACGGTCGCCGCGCTCCACCAGGGCCTTCACCTCCAGGCCCCGGATGCGGTTGGCGCCAACCAGGTCCCGGGCGCGCTCGTACGCCTTGCGCGCCAGGGTCAGCTTGTTCGCGCGCTCGTACGCGAGGCCCGCCTGGTCGAACTGCCGCGCGCGCTCGTAGAGGCGTGCGACGTTCTCGAAGTCGGCCTTGGCGACGTAGTGCTCCATGAGCAGCTCGTACGCGCCGGCCTTCTCCAGCGTGGGGCCAATCTGCTCCGCGGGCAGCGTGCTCACGAGGCGGCGGGCCGCGTCGTTGTCCTGACCGGACAGCGCCGTGCGCAGCGCGCTCTTCAGGTCACCGCCCGCCTCGAACAGCCGGGTGGCATCCGCGAAGCCGTTGTTGCGCTCGTGCAGGCGCGCCGCGTCGCGCGTGCGGCCCATGCCTTCCAGTTGGGTCGCCTGCTCCTTCCAGTCGCCCGTCAGCTCCGGCATCGGCGCGCGCTCGGGGCGCTCACCGCGCGGAGGACGCTCGCCACGCTCGGGGCGCTCGGCCCGGGGAGGACGCTCGCGCCGCTCACCGGCCGCGCCGCGCTCCGGACGCTCGCCACGGGGAGGACGCTCACCGCGCTCACCCCGGTCCCGGCGCTCGCCGCGCTCCGGACGGTCACCGCGAGGAGGACGCTCGGCGCGCTCCTCACGGGCCGGGGCCGAGGGCTCCGCCGTCGGCTCACGGCCGCTGAGCGTGAAGGCCGCCTGGGAACGGTCCGCGTCGCCCGCGGCGCGCCAGACACGGCCCACCAGCGACATCACGTCCACCCAGCCGTCGAACTTCTCCTTCGCGGGGTCCACGGCCGGCTTCGACGGGGCGGCCTCGGCGGGCGCGCTCCCTTCGGTCGGCTCGGCACCCTCGGCCGGCTCGGCACCCTCGGCCGGAGCAGCAGCCTCGGCGGCCGGAGCCTCCGGGGGCGCTGCTTCGGTGGTGGCGCCCGCTTCCGGCGACGCGGCTTCCGCGCCCGCTTCCGGCGACGCGGCTTCCGCGCCCGCTTCCGGCAGGGCCGGCTTGGACTGGCGCTGCACGCGCAGGAGCGTGGTGATGAGGCGGCCACGCGTGTTGAGGTCCAGGTCCTCCAGCGACTTGAGGTTCATGGTCCGCAGCGAGCGGACAATGGCCTCCAGCGGACCCTTCTCCGCCGTGAAGTCGTTCTTGGAGAGAGCCTTCTCCAGGACGCTCAGCTCGGCGATGACACGCTGGCCAGGCCCCACCGGGCCCGCGTCGCGATCACGGCCACGGCCTTCACCCCGGCCGCGCCCTTCACCCCGGCCACCGCCAGGACCGCCACGACCTCCGAAGCCTCCCGGTCCGTCACGACGGGGCCCCTGGCCCGGCGCGCCCCCGTTCGGACCGCGTCCACCCGGACGCGATCCACCGCTTCCATTCTCCTGAGCCACGTGAATCTCCCGCTAGAACGCGTAGCGAATGTTGGGCGCCACCGCGAACCCGAAGGCGCCCTTGGAGGCGAGGTAGTTCCCCACGACCTCCAGCCCCACCGAGAAGTGGCGCAGCCGCGTGTAGTACTCCACTCCGGGCCCGGCAAACACAAGAATGTCGGAATCCGGGAGGAGCTTCTTGGGAGAGAACATCGCGTAGCCCACGCCGGCACGGGCGTAGATCCAGGTGCGCTTGACCTCCTGGCTGTCGGCGAAGCCCACCAGGCGGGCGCGCAGCACGGCGCCAGGAACCAGCATGGTGAAGTCACCGGACGCGGCGCCCTGCGAATAGCCGACGTATTCGGCGCCCGCGCGGTTGGCGGAGCCCATGAAGAAGACGCCCAGGGACAGGCGCTCACCCAGGTCCACGCCCAGCTCCACCTGGGCCATCTGGCCAGAGGAGAAGGGCCGCGGGCCGGAGTCCGCGGGCGGGTTGGTGATCCACGACGGACCGCCGTACACGCCGAAGTACACACCGCGCTCGACCTCGTTGAAGGTCACCGCGGGCCGGTCCTGCATCGCGGAACCGGCGCTGGGGGTGTCCTGGGCGCCCGCCATCGCGGGAATGAGGAGCGCGGCGCTCAGGGCAAGAGGAGCAAGGACTTTCTGCATGGAGGGCGGCCTGGTGGGGGGCAGTCCTCCCGCGGGGGCGGGAGGTTGAAGTGAAGAAGCGGGCAGCCCTGAGAACAGGACCGCCCGCGCGGGAAACGGATGTGTTGATTCTACGTCAGTCACCGGCCTGCTTGAAGATGAACGGGTAGGTGACGATCACGGAGCCTCCACCCTTGGGCTCCGGGAACTTCCAGGTGCGCACGCGGCCAGCCACGCAGGTCTCCAGGTCCGAGTTGCCCGCCGTGGACTGCGCGACGTTGGACGTAGCCACCGAGCCGTTGGCGCTGATGACGAACTTCACGGAGACCTTGCCGCCCAGCTTGGGGAAGCGGTTGAGCAGGCTCTCGTAGCAGTAGCGGATCTGCCCGCGGTTGCGCTGGATGACCTGGCGGATGAGCTCCTTGTCCAGCGAGCCCATCACTTCCGGATCCGACGAGGTGATGCCCACGTCCACGCTCTGCTTGCCGCCGAGCGTGCCCACGCCGGTGCCGTAGCTGCCGCTGCCGCCGCCACGGCCCTTGGTGCCGATGCCGCCGATGCCGATGCTGTCACCGGTGCCGCCGCCACCGCCGCCGCTGCCGCGCAGACCCATGCCGCCGAAGCCGCCCGCGTCGCCCGCCTTGGCGCCAAACATGTTGCCCATGGCGCTCTTGAGCTCACCGCCCAGGCCCGACTTGCCGAAGATGGTGGAGATGCCGCCCTTGCCACCGCCGAAGATCTTCGCGGTGAGGGCGCGCGCCTCGTCCTTCTTGTTCGGGTCGCCCTTGGGCGCCGCGCGGTTGTTGGTCTTGGGCGCGTCCTTCTTGCCCATCTGACCTTCGTCGTTGCGCTGCTTCTGGGCCATCTCGCCCGACTTCTTCTCCTTCTGCTGGTTCAGCTTCTCCAGGAACTTGTTCTTCTGGGTCTCCGGAGCCTTGATGATCAGCTTCGCGATGCGCGCGTCGTTGCCCGCGAGCTCATCCGCGTACTCGTCCCCTTCCCCACTCTGGTTCATGGAGTGGATGACGAACGCGGTGCCGATGAAGAACATCACCAGGAAGATGTTGAGCGCCGTGTAGTCGATGTTCTCGCCCACCGGCACGGCGACGCGCTTGGGCACCGGCTGGAACTGCGCCTCCAGCGTGAGGCCGCCCAGGTCCACCCAGACGAAGTCGTCCGCTTCCAGCGTGAGGCCGTAGGCGTCGCCGTCCTGGGAGGCCTTGCCGGACTCCATCACCGCTTCCAGGTCCAGCGTCTCGCCCTTGCGGGTGAGCTCGCCCTTCATCTTGCGCGCGAAGCGCACGGTGAAGGACTGGCCGTCGGTGCGCAGGACCTCGAAGGTGGGGGCGCCCAGCTTGGCGTCGCCCATCACGAAGTCCACGCCCTTGGCGCTGCCGACCGTGAAGGCCTTCTTCGCGCCGGGGGGCACGAAGAACTCGCCCACGCGCTGGTCACCCCAGAGCAGGCGCAGCGACACGCCCTGCGGGCCGTTGGACTTCGTCTTGCGCACGGTGCGCACGCGCGGCGCGGCTTCCTGCTCCTCGTGCGCGTCGTCCGCCTCCGGAGCCTTGGGGGCCTTGGGAGCCCGCGCGGGCGCCACGGCGTTCTTCTGCGTGGGCGCGACGGATGAATCCAGCGCGGCGACGGGAGCCGGAGCCGGCGTCGCGGCGGGCGCGGGCGTCGCGACCACCGGAGCGGGCGCGGCAACGGCCTGCGCGATGGCGGCGGCGGGGGCCACCGGCGCAACCGTGGGGTTCTTGTCCGTGGGCGCATCCGCCTGGGCAACGGCGGCGGCCAGGTTCACCGCGGCGACAGCGGCCGGGTTCTCCAGGCGGATGGTGGTGCCACCCACGCGGACCTCGTCACCGAAGGAGACCTGCCCCTTGTTGACGCGCTTGCCGTTGACGTAGGTGCCTTCGACGCTGCCCATGTCGATGATGGACATGGAGCCGTCGGCGGCAACTTCGATGACGGAGTGGATGCGGCTGACCTTGTCGTCCTCAAGGCACAGGTGCGCGGAGGAAAGACGACCAATCTTGATGATGTCGCGCTCGTAGTCCTTGGAGGCGACCAACGTGTCGCCCTTGAAGACCTTGAGTGTCAGGGGTACGGCCATGGAGGGCTCCCGGTAGGCTTTGGCGCTCTTGGACAACGGTGCCGGCGGAAGGTTCCCGCCGTCGATTCAATCCGTGGTGGGGGGATTACAGCTCGCCCACGGACTGCATCACCTTGTCCTCGAAGTCTTCGCGGATGCGGATGAGGTTCGAGTGCTTCACGGTCTTGCGCGCCTCGACGTACTCGCCATCCGGCTTCGTGAGGTCACCTTCAATGGTGTCGTCCTCGAAGTCGACGCTGGTCGTCTTCTGCATCCTGGCGCCGCCACCCTCACCCGCCGCCTTGCCGCCCTCGTCCTGGGCGAAGGCCGGGGCCACCGACAGCGTCACCAACAGCATCAGCCACTTCCGCATCCTGCCTCCACGTGGGGCCTTCCCAAGGCCCACTGGTGTTTCCGCATGGTGGGCCCCCGCCTCGAAAAGCGAGGGGCCCACAAGGTTCGCATCTTCCCGAGCCGCGCCGCCAGCGTGAAGCCACTGGCGGGCGTCTCCCACATCACAGCAGGTCGTCGGTGGGCTCGTCGGAGTCCGCCGGTGCTGCATTCTTCTGGGCAGGGGCCGTCTGCGTGCCACCCGCCGGAGCGGCGGCCGGCTGCTGCGCCCCCGTGCCCGAGGCCGGCGTGGCCTGCGGAGCGGTGCCGTTGCCGGACGCGGGCGTTGCTCCACCCGGAGGCGGCTGGCCCTTCTGCTTCGCCTCTTCCGCCTTCATCGCGGCCTGCTGCTGCGCCTGGAGCGCCTCCATCTGCTTGGCCTGGGCCTCCGCGGCGGACGCCTCGCGCTTGGCCTGCACGATGCTCTCCGCCTCGCGCATGAGGCCGAAGACAGGCGCCTCCGCGTTGATCGCGACCTCGCCGCCGGCGAGCGCGACGTACTTCTTGTAGAGCTCCACCGCGCGCTCGGGGGCGTCCTTCACCTTGTGCAGGATGATGCCGCGGTTGAGGTACGTGGCGCCCAGGTCCGGGTTGAGCTTCTCCGCCTCGTCGTACTCCTGCATGGCCTTGTCGTACTGGCCCTGGCCCTTGAGCGCGATGCCCAGGTCCACGTGCGCGGCGGCGTTCTTGCCGTCCGACTGCAGGATGCGGCGCAGGTGCTCCTCCGCGCCGGGGAAGTCCTCCGCGTTGAGCGCCAGCTGGGCCAGCTCCACGTGCGCGGGCACGTAGTCCGCCTTCGCCTCCAGGGCGCTCTTGAACTGCAGGCGCGCGCCCTCGGTGTCGCCCTCCTTCAGGAGGATGAGGCCCACGGCCTGGTGCAGCTCGGGGTCCGTGCCGTCCAGCTTCACCGCGCGCAGCGCGACGAGCTTCGCCATGGCCAGCTGCTTGCGATCCAGGTAGCTGCGGATCATGACCTTGAGGGCGTTGGTGTTCATCGGGTCGCGCATGAGCGCGGCACGAGACAGCTCCATCGCCTTGTCGTGGTCGTTGTTCTGCCGGTAGATCTCCGCGAGCCGAGCGCGCGAGCCCGCGTCATCCGGGTAGCGCGTGAGCACGTCCTGGTAGAGCGCCACGGCGCCGGCCACGTCGCCGCCGTTCTGCTTCATGATGGCCAGGTTGTCGGACGCCTGGCGCAGGGACGGCTTCTTGGTGAGCGCGGACGCGTAGCGGGCCTTGGCCTCGTCGCCCTTGCCCATGCGCTCGGCGATGACGCCCAGGTTGTACTCGGCCTCCGCCAGGTTCTGGTCCGCCTCCAGGGCGGCCTTGAACTTGCGCTCCAGCGACGGGTAGTCGAAGGCCTTCGCCTTCTTCTGCGCGTCGAAGGACTTCACCGCGTCATCGAACAGCAGCATGGCGCGGTTGGAGATGGACACCGGGCCCGTGGGGGCGGCCACCGGCTTGGCGACAGCCGCCGGGGTGTTGGTCTGCGTGGTGGAACAACCGACGGCGGTCAGCGCCAGCGTGGCCAGCAGGAGGGGGCGGAACGGGTGCATGCGGCGATTCATTAGAGGAAGTCCTCCGGCTCCTGATCATCAACGGTCTTCTTGGGGGCGCCGTCCTTGGACGCGGCGGCGGGCTTGGCGACCTCGGACTCGGTCTGCTGGCGAAGCGCGTTCGTCAGCGCGGACAGGTCCTCGTTGAGCGCCTCGCTCTTGGCCATCTTCTCCGGCTCGGACTTGGAGACCGGGGGCGGGATGTCCTGCACGGCGGCCAGCAGGTCGCCGCCCAGCACCAGCTCCTTGTTCTTCAGCGCGAGCTTCTCCTCCAGCACCTCCGGGTAGCGATCCGGAGCGTAGGTGCTACGGAGGATCTTCAGGCTCGCCGCGGCGCAGTCATTGAACACGCCCAGCTCGCGGCTCTTGGCCACCGCGCCGGAGAAGGCCTCCGTGGCCTTGTCCTTGAGCGGCTGGGCCTGGTTGGCGAACTCGTCGCGCAGGGCCTGCTGCGACTCCTCATCCAGGCCGCGCGGCATGGGCGCGTTCACGACGAGCTCCGCCATGTGGTCATACGCGAGGCCAATGCGCTGCAGCGCGCAGATGGCCGGCTCCGGGGCGCCCAGGGCCACGGTCTGCACGTACTTCTTCTGGACGACCTCCAGCGCGCGGCCCTTGTCGGCCAGCGAGCCCTTGAAGCGCTCCGGCGACGGCGGCACACCCCAGTACAGCTTCAGGCGCTTGAACTCGTTCCAGTCCGGCTCGATGGCCAGCAGGTTCGCCTGCGCGGCGGCGGCCAGCGCGGGCTTCTCCAGCGCGGTCTGCTGACGGCGGGGCAGCTGGTCGAAGTACTCGAAGATGCGCTTGTTCATGCGGCGCACGTCGTTCGTCTTCCGCATCTTCGCGTAGATGTCGGTGATGCGGCCCTCGGCCATGAGGAACTTGCTCTGGCTGCGCATGTTGTCGCGCTCGTACTCCTCCAGGAGCTTGATGGCCTTCATGTACGCGCCCTGCTTCACGTACAGGTCCACGACGGACAGGAAGGCGGCCTCCGCGTCCTTCGACTTGGGCCACAGCTCGATGTAGTGCTCGCGGTTCTTGAGCGCGGCCTTCAGCTGGCCCAGGCCCTCGCGGTAGGTGGCCGCGTTGAACAGGGCGATCTGCGCCTTGGACTCGTCCCACTTCTGCACCACCGCGGGCTTCGCGGGGCCGTCGTCGTTGGAGGCCTGCTTCGCGCGGCCCTTGGCCTTGCTCTTCGCCTTGGCCTTCGCGGCCGGCGCGCCGCCCTTCTCGTTCAGGTTGCGCTCGTAGCCGCGCACGTAGAGTTCGTAGGTGCCCGCGGCCTCCTCGAAGTCACCAATGGCCTCCAGCGCCTCCGCGTTCGCGTAGATGGAGTCCGGCACGTACTTGGACCGGGGGTACTCCGCGAACAGGCGCTTGCGGACCTCGATGGCCTTATCCAGGCTCTTCGCCTTGTAGTAGTCGACGGACGCGTTGTAGAGCGCCAGGTCCGCGATCTCCGTCTGCGGGAAGTCGTGGACGAAGTTCAGGTACGCCTCGGCCGCCTTGGAGAACTCCTTCTTCTCCTCCAGCTGGCTGACCAGCTTGAACGACGACTGCTCGATCAGCTTCGCCAGGTCGTCGCGGAACTTGCCGGTGGCCAGCTTGTCGTTGGAGTAGAAGCGGCGGGCCCACTCGTTGACCTTCGCGAAGTCGCCCAGCAGGTTGTACGAGTCGAGGATGAGGTTGGCGGCGATTTCAGCGGCGCGCTGCCCGTCCTCGAACTTGTACTCGGGGTAGCCGAGCGCGATTTCGGAGAAGCGCAGCACCGCTTCGTCGAAGTGGTTGTGGCGGTAGTAGATGTTCGCCGCCTTGAAGGCGATCTCCACGCGCTTGTCGCCCTTGGGGACGTACTTGAGGTAGCGCTCGCACGCGTCCAGCAGCGACTTCTTCAGCGTGGGGATGGCGATCTTCTTCTGGATGTCCGTGCCGGCGGACTCGGACTTGGCCTCGCCGCGCGCCTCAGCGGCCTTCACGACTTCGTCGTAGGCGAGCACGGCGTTGTAGGAGGCGTTGGTCAGCCACTTGCCCGGCTTGCCCGGCTTGGGCTTGCCCTTGTCGTCCTTGGCCTCCAGCACCTTGGCGTCCTGGAGGACGACGAGCGTGTAGTTGGCGGCGGCCTTGTCGAAGTTCTGGAGGTTGTCGTTGAGGAGCTCCGCCCAGAAGAAGCGCAGGTCGTACGCCTTGGGGTTCTCCGGGAAGAGCGTGAGGTAGTCGCTGTACACGGCGTCCGCGTACTTGAAGGTCTCCTCGCTGCGCGTCTTCTTGCCCTCGTTGTGCCAGGTGACGGCGAGGTTGGAGAGCGTGCGCTCGGACAGCTCCTTCGCCTCCGCCAGCGCCTTCTTGTCCTTGTCGTCCTTGATGACGCCAGAGGACTCGACGTCCTTCATGATCTTCACGAGCCGGCGCACCTGGGCCACGGTGCGCTCCTTGTTGCCCATGCGCAGGATGCAGTCGACGATCTTGCCCTGGAAGCCAGGAGCCTCCGGCGACAGCGGCTTCTCCTTGATCAGCGAGTTGTAGGTGATGGCCGCTTCGCGGTCCTTGCCGTCGCCGTAGTACAGGTTCGCGAGCTGCTTCATCATCGCGAAGCGGTCTTCCGGATTGGTGGCGACCTTGCCGAAGTCCGCGCGGGCCTGCGTCACGTCACCCTCGCGGGCGAAGGCGCGCACGTAGTCGGCGCGCGCTTCACGCACCAGCGAACCCTTCGCCTTGGACTTGCCGTCCTTCTCCACGGCGGCGGCGCCCGCCAGCTCACCGTAGAGGACCACGGTCTTGTACTTGTCCTTCGCGGACTCGTACTCGCCCATGTTGAAGTAGCACCAGCCCTGCTTGTAGAGGGCGAAGGCGTAGACCTGGTTCTCCGGGAACTCGGCGGCCTTCTTGTACGCGGCGAGCGCCTTCTCCAGCTCCGGGCGCTTGCCCTTGGAGTTGTTGAAGTAGTACTCGCCGAAGGCGAAGTACGCGTCCGGGATGTACTTGGACGTGGGGTGCTTCTCAATCAGGCGCTTGAACGCGACGAGCGCCTTCTTGTCCTGGCCGTCCTCCATCAGGTACTGGCCGAGGAAGAAGAGCACTTCGTCCGTGCGCTCGAACTTCGGGTACTCCTGGACGATCTTCGTGTACTGCTCGACGGCGTACTTGCCGTTCTCCTTCACCTTCGCCATCAACTCCGCCTTCTCCGCCTTGGCCTTCTGCTGGGCCGCGGCGTCGTTGCGGTTCATGGCGACGATGAGCTCGTCGTCCTTCCGGTTGGCTTCGAAGAAGAAGAACTTCGACTCCTCCCAGTAGAGTTCGCCCAGGCGGAACAACAGGCTGGGGGCCTCCTTCTGATCAGGAGACAGCGAGATGATCTTCCTCAGCGATTCGATCTGTTCGCGGCGCTTGGAAGCGACCTGCACTTCCACGCCCAGGCGGAACTGATCATATTGAAGCGCGGGAGCGGCCTGCTGGGCTTCCTTCGGGCGAGTGATGTCGCCTGCGAGGGACTTGTCCACGGTGGTGGTGGACTTCTTGCCCAGGTCAGCGTCGCGCAGTGCTTTCTTCTCCTGGGCCGAAGCCATGGAAGTCAGGAGAACGAGGCAAACGAGTAGCGAGCGGCGCATGGTCTTCCTAGGAGCGGGTGACCGGTGTCCACGGATGCCTGCTTGCTTGGCAAGTGTCCGGGAATCTTCGGGAATTTCCATGAGGGGACTCGTACTATGCGCGGTTTGCGCAAGGCGGGTCAACCCAGACGACGGGACGTCCGGTCCGTTGGATAGCAAGCGGGAAAACTTCAATTTCGCTGTGCGCCATCACCGCTCCAGACAGCGACAGGAAGGTTGCACCGGCTGTCCCAACGGGTATGGGAGGCTGGCGGCTGTTCGTCTGGTCGCCCTGCCTGGAGTGGTTGTCGGATCATGAGTCTTCTGCCGGAGAGCGCCAGCTTCGAGGAGCTGGTGCAGGACTACTTCCTCGCGGTGCGCGGCGCGGGCCTGATGTTGTCCGCGCTGGACACCGAGCTCGTCATCGCGTGGGCCCGGGAGGGCGTGCCCTTCGAGGTCGTGGCGCGCGGCATCTCGCGTTCGGCGGAGAAGGCGCTGTGGGACGCGCGGCCCGGAGAGCCGGTGCTGCGTTCGCTGCGCGCGTGCCGGCGCCAGGTGGAGACGGAGATCCGCAAGTACCGCGACCTGTCCGCGGGTCAGGGAGAAGAGGCGCCTCAGGCCTCCTCGAAGAAGCGCCCTGCCCGTTCGTGGGAAGAGGTGCGGCACGCGCGGTTGTGCGCGGCGCTGCGGGCGCTGACGGAGCGCGAAGCCGCGATGGCGCCGCGGGTGCACCGGCTGCTGGACACGGTGCTCGCGTGCGTGCCTCGCGAGCCCGCGGCCATGGATCAGCAGGAGGCCTGGGCGCTGCTGGTGCTGCTGCGCGCCCTGCCCTTCTCGGAGCGACGCACGGTGTGGCGAGATGCGCGCACCGGTGAACAACAGCTGATGACCGCCCGCGCGCGGCGTGTGTCCCGGCGCTTCCGGCTCCAGGCGGCCGTCAGACGGCGGCTGGACATGAAGGAAACCTGAAGGGTTGTCCTCCTACCGCACTGCTGAACCAAAGTTCAGCAGGCTGACGGCCAGGGGCGACGGTGTTATGGCTGGGCGCGATGGCTGCCAAGGCGAACGGCGAGGCGTGTGGGCTGTGCGGCGGGCGGACGTACGTCATCGAGCGCCGCGGAGAGCTCGCGACCGCTCGGGTGTGTACGTGCTCGGTGGACTGCCCGATGTGCGGTGGACGCGGGCACAGGCTGGTGCAGAAGGAAGGCACCTTCAGCGCGAAGGTGGGCCCCCGGATGTATGAGGTCCTGGAGCCGTGCGTGTGCACGCTCCGGCGCACGCGTGTGGCGCTCTACAACGACGTGCAGATGCCGGGCGTCATGGCGCACGCGTCGTTCGACAACTACCGGCCCTTCAACGAGGCGCAGGACCGGGGCCGCGGCGTGGCGATGCACTTCGCCAATCAGTACGTGAAGGGCGCCACCAACAAGGGCTTCGTGCTGAGCGGACCGGTGGGCACGGGCAAGACGCACCTCATGGCGGCGACGCTCGGGCACCTGGTGCTGGAGATGGGCGTGAAGACCCGCTACGTCGAAATCTCGCTCCTGTACGCGACCATCCGGCGCGGCTTCCAGGACGGCAAGAGCGGCGGAGAGATCATCGGGCCCTTGTCGGAGGTGGAGGTCCTCGCCATCGACGAGCTGGGCAAGGGGCGCGGCAGTCCCTTCGAGATGGAGACGCTCGATGAGCTGATCGCCCGGCGCTACAACGCGGGGCGCACGACGCTCTTCGCCACGAACTACTCGCTGGAGCCGGAGCGCAAGGGCGTGCGGAGCAGCGCGCCTTCGGGCTACCGCACCACGGACGACGCCCGCTCCGCCATGAAGGACGCGGAGCTTCTGCGCGAGCGCGTGGGCGAGCGCATCTACAGCCGCCTCTGCGAGATGTGCACCTTCGTGGAGCTGCCGCGCGACACCCCGGACCGGCGGCGCACGCGGCAGGAGATGGATGCGCCGCCGCCCATGGGTGGCATGCGCAACCCGGGCCGGTGATCAGCGATTGATGGCGCGCACCAGCGAGTTGCCCGCGTCCGCCACGTAGAGGGTGCCATCCGGCCCCACCGCGAGCCCGGCGGGCAGCACCAGCTGGGCCTCCCTGCCCGCGCCGTCGTCCGCGCCATAGCGGCCACTGCCCGCGAGCGTGGTCAGCTTCTCCGGTTCACCCGACGCGTTGAAGGTCAGCCGGCGCACTCGGTAGTTGCCGGGGTCGGAGATGGCGAGCGAGCCGTCCGGCAGCAGCGCCAGGCCCAGGTACGGCAGCAGCTGGCCCTCCTTCGGCTCACCGTCGCGGAAGCCGGGCGTGGAGCCCGCCACCACGGTGGTGACGCCGTCGCGCACGCGAACCACGCGCGCCATGCCGCTCTCCACGACGTAGGTGGTGCCGTCCACCGTCTGGGCCACCGCGGAGGGACGGTAGAGCCAGTCGCCCTGCAGCGTCGTCACCGGGTTGCCGGGCGTCACCATGTCGATGCGGCGGATGACGCTGTTGTTCAAGTCCGCCACGAGCAGCGCCGTGCCGTCCGGCGTGAAGGACAGGCCCGCGGGCTGGTTGAAGGCCGCCGACAGCGCGGGGCCGTCCTGGTAGCCGAACGAGGTGCCCGCGAAGACCTGCGCCTTTCCGTCCGGGGTGATGCGGCGGATGAGCGCGTTCTCCGTGTCGGACACGTAGAGGTTACCCAGCGCGTCCGAGGCAATGCCCATGGGGCCGTAGAGGCCGGTGAGCACCGTGCGGATCTTCCCGTCCGGCGACACGCGCTTCACGGTGTTGCCCAGCGAGTCCGCCACCGCCCAGCCCCCATCCGGCAGCACGGCGACCGCGAGTGGCGCGCCCAGTTCGTCCGGCCCCACCTTCGCGCCCGAGTGGCAGCGCTTGCCGGGCTGCCCCGCCACCGTCGTCACGGACGCGGCGAACGGCCCCATCGGCGAGGGTGCCGCTGGAGGCTGGAACTTCACCAGGTCGCCCGGCAGCTTCCGGCCCAGCGCCTTGTAGAGCACGTTGGCCACGATGCGGCCCGCGCGCGGATCCGCCACGCGGTCCCCTACCCCGGCCAGCTTCTGCACGAAGTCGATGCCGCCCGAGGAGAAGACGTACGCCTCCCCCTGCTTGCGCACCACCATGTGCGCGAAGCCGAAGCCGCCCTGGAGCGACAGCGACGGCGACTCCGCGAGCACCTCCACGCCGGAGGGCTGGCGGCCGTTGGACACCAGCTGATCCACTTCGTAGCCATTCGCCATCCACAGCGTGTCACCGGCCTTCAGGCCCGTGCCGTTGAAGACCCAGTGCTCCGGGTGGGTGATGACGGTCGGGAAGGGCCACTGGTGCCAGCGCGCGGCGAACTGCACGCCCAAGAGCGCGTTCTCCGGACGGGGCGCGGGCAGGTCGCGGAACTTCACCGTCCTGCGCTGGTCCTTGTACGGATCCTCGGGCGCTCCCTTGTAGCAGGTCACGACGCGGCGCTGACGGCCGTCGGCGGCGGGCTCGAAGCGCACCTGCCAGTAGGCGTTGTTCGCGCCCAGGTTGATGATGGAGCGCCCTTCAGACAGCGCGCGGTCCGCGTGGTCGCGCTGCTTGGAGGACCAGTACTCGTCGTGGCCGGACATGAAGAACACCTTCGCGCCACGGAAGAAGTCGTAGCTTTCGTCCATGTCCTCATCGGTGAAGTAGCCCACGTCCAGGTCTTGCGACTCCAGCCACGTCACCAGACTCAGGTCGTCCGTCATCAGGTGCCCGGAGCCCTGGCCCCGGTAGTAGGGCCGGTCGTAGGAGGACTGGAAGGCACGCGAGACGCCGTGCGCCTTCATCACGCCCTTCTGATCATCGTAGAGGCTGGTGCCACCCCAGGTGTTGTACGCCGCCCAGTTCGCGGTGGGGATGAGCACCGCGACCTCCGAGCGCGGGTTGGCGTCACGCACGTAGAAGGGCACGTAGCGCGAAGGCCGATCGTCGCGCACGAGCTTCACCACGTACACGCCGCGCACCCAGTTCTCGCCGATGGGGATCTCCAGCGTGGGCGACCAGGAACAGGCGATGATGCCCGTGGAGGGATCCGCCGGACAGTCCGCCTGCCGCGTGCCCTGCACCGGGCCACCGCGCGCGACCTCCCGGGCCCCCACGCCGCCGTAATAGCCCAGGCGGTAGACGAACCAGCTGAACTTGCGCTCCTCGGACAGGGACACCGCCACGCGCAGCAACTCGCCCTGCGTCAGGGTGGCCTTGAGCGGGTAGCCTTCAATCTCACGGCTGTTGGCGTTCTTGTCGATGCGCCAGCCCGTGGTGCCCTTCTTCTGGTTCTCCTTGTAGACGGCGTCCGGGTCGCGCTCGGGAAGTGCGCTGCCGCCGTCGGGCAGCGTGCCCGCGTCCGGCTCGTCGTCCGGAGTGCCCGCGTCGTATTCGGGAACGATGATGCCGCCGTCCGGACCGATGACGCCCGCGTCGTCGTTGCTCAGCGGCGGCTCATCATGGCGGTCGCCAGGGGGAGGCGTGCCGGGTGCCGGACCGGAGTCCTTGCAGCCCGAGGCCCCCGTCACCAGGAGCGCCAGCACCACCCCCAGTCCCATCCAGCGACGCCCCTGACCCATGGCCCAACCCTCCAAGGTGTTCGGGGAGGAGGGTAGGCATCGACTTCTCAGAGGGAAGCGCTCTGCCCCCAATAGGAAAGGAAGTTCGACAGACGATGTCGCCTCGTCCCCAGGGACAACCCGCAAGCCCTCGGATCAACGGAGGTTGCGCGGGCGTGATGCGTGTCAGCTACCGAGCAGTTCGCGGTGCAGCCGGGCCGTGAGGGTCTTCAGATGCGTCTTGTCCACCAGGAGGGTCACCTGCAGGGGCGAGGTGCTTACCGCATGGATCCGCGCGGAGAGGGCCTCGGCGGCGGAGAGGGCCTTGCGCAGCGGCACCCAGTCCGCGTTGAGGCCCACGCCCACACAGGTGACCGTGCCCCAGCCGTCCTGCCAGTCCACTCCCGCGCCAAAGCGAGTGGCCAGCTCACGCTGGAGCGCCTCCGGGCCGTGAATGTCCGCGAGTGGAACCGCCAGGTACGTGCGTCCCGGCGCGCCCGGCAATCCATCGTGGGCGAGCGTGCGGCCTCGGACGGCGCGCGCGTCCAGGAACTCCAGCAGCTCCTGGAGGGGCACGCTGGCGTGCGCGACGAGCACGGCCATCTCCGCGTCCGCCGTCACGCCCTTGACGCGGCTGTCGGTGGGCACGGCGAGTTCCTGCACGCTGGTGCCGGTGCCCTGGCCGTGCGCGGTGCGCGCGAGGATGGTGATGCCGCGCGCCTTCGCCCACTCCACGGCCTGCGCGTTGAGCACCTTGGCGCCGGCGCTCGCCAGCTCCTGCATCTCGTCGTAGCTCAGCGACTCCAGCTTGCGTGCGTCCGGCACCACGCGCGGATCCGCGCTGAAGACGCCGTCCACGTCCGAATAGATTTCACACGCCTCCGCGTCCAGCGCCGCCGCCAGCGCGACCGCGGTGGTGTCGGAACCTCCGCGCCCCAGCGTCGTCACCTCCTTCTTGTAGGAGACGCCCTGATAGCCCGCGACGATGACGACCTTGCCGTGCGCCAGCTCGTCCTGGATGCGGTAGGGCCGCACCTCCACGATGCGGGCCTGGGCGTGCGCGTCGTTGGTGATGATGCCGCTCTGGCTGCCGGTGAAGCTGATGGCCGGGACGCCCTGTTCCTGGAGCGCCATGGACAACAGCGCCATGGAGATGCGCTCGCCGCAGGTGAGGAGCATGTCCAGTTCGCGCCGGGGCGGGTCCTGGGACACGCTCTTGGCCAGCGACAGCAGGTCATCCGTGGTGTCGCCCATGGCGCTCACGACGACGACGACCTGATAGCCCGCGTCCCGCTTCTGCTTCACGCGCCGCGCGACCTTGCCGAGCTTCTCCGCGTCAGCGACCGATGAGCCGCCGTACTTCTGCACCACGATTGGCATCCACGCCTCGCTTCCGGGGCAGTGTAGAGTTCGCCCCCGCGCATGCCAATCACCGAGAAGCCCATCATCGAGGTGCGCAACCTCACCCGGCGCTACCGCGATCGCGTGGCCATCGACGACCTGTCCTTCACGGTCGGTGAGGGCGAGCTGCTTGGCTTCCTGGGCCCCAACGGCGCGGGCAAGTCCACCACGATGAAGATCCTCACCGGCTTCCTGCCCCCCTCCGAGGGCAGCGCGAAGGTGGCGGGCTTCGACGTGTCCACGCACCCCATGGAGGTCAAACGGCGTATCGGCTACCTGCCGGAGACGCCGCCGCTGTATCCGGAGCTGACGGTGCACGGCTACCTGGCGTTCGTCGCGGCGCTCAAGCAGGTGCCCGGCCGCGCGGTGAAGGCGGAGGTGGCGCGGGTGGCGGGGCTCACGGGCATCGACGACGTGATGGGCCGCGTGCTCCAGAACCTGTCCAAGGGCTACCAGCAGCGCGTGGGCATCGCGCAGGCGCTCATCGGTTCGCCGCCGGTGCTCATCCTGGACGAGCCCACCGAAGGCCTGGACCCCGCGCAACGCGCGGACCTGCGCGCGTTGATCCGGAGCCTCAAGGGGAAGCACACGGTGCTGTTGTCCACGCACATCCTCCCGGAGGTCACGGTGACGTGCGAGAACGTCCTCATCCTCCACCAGGGCCGCGTGGTGGCCCATGACGCCATCGACCAGTTGGCGAAGGCGCATGGCCAGGCCGAGCACGCGTCGTTGGAAGAAGTCTTCATCAAGCTGACCGCCGCCTGAACAGGAACCCTTAAGCGCATGCGCACCGCCCTGGCCATTGCCCGCAAGGAGCTGGCCGTCGCCTTCACCACCCCGTGGGCCTACGCCGTGTTCACGGCGATGGCGGCGCTCTCGTCGTTCTTCTTCGTCAGCCTGCTGGAGCAGTTCCAGCAGGTGCAGTCCCTGGCGCGCGAGCACGGCTGGAGCAAGCTGCCGCCGGACTCCATCGTCTACCGCAACCTCACGGACGGCGTGGTGGTGCAGCTGTGGGGCGTGGTGTTGATCCTCACGCTCTTCGTCGCGCCCTTCCTGTCCATGCGGCTGTTCGCGGAGGAGAAGCGCCAGAAGACGTTCGCGCTGCTGCTCACGACGCCGGTGCGGCCGGTGGACATCGTGCTGGGCAAGTACCTGGGCGGCCTGGGCCTCATCTTCGTCACGCTGGGGCTGACGCTGGTGTTCCCGGTGCTGCTGTCGGTGGTGGGCACGGGCCCGTCCGGCTCCGCGCTGGAGTGGCCCACGGTGCTGCTGGGCTACGGCGCGGTGCTCCTTTGGGGCGCGACGTGCATGGCCGTGGGGATGTTCATCTCCGCGTTGACGGAGAGTCAGATGCTGGCGGCGTTCCTCACCTTCACCGTGCTGCTGCCGTGGATGCTCCTGCGCGGCGTGGCCCAGTCCACCGCGGAGCCGCTGCGCTCGTTCCTGAACTACCTGTCCTTCGACACGCAGTTGCAGGGGATGATCCAGGGCGTCCTGGAGGTGCAGGCGCTGGTGTTCTTCGCGTCCGTCATCCTGTTCTCGCTGCTGCTCACCCACCGCGCGGTGGAAGCGCAGCGCTACGCATGACCATGAGAGCGACCCACGTCACCCGGGTGCTGGGGCCCTTCGGCCTGCTGCTCCTCGCGTCCAGTCCCTTCACGCTGTTCCTCACCTCCGGCAGCGTGGCGCTCGCTGCGGGCAAGGCGGTGCTGGGCGCGGCGATGCTCACGGCCTACGTCGTCACGCACCGGGAGGAACTGGGGCGCGCGGGCACCCGCCGCACGGGACGGTTCCTCGCGTCCTCCGTGCTCACCACGCTGGCGGTGCTGGGCGTGCTGGTGGCGCTCAACGTGTTCGCGTTCCGCAAGAACCAGCGGTGGGATTTGACGCAGGAGCGCATCTTCTCGCTCGCGCCGCAGACGGTGCAGACGCTGGCGGGGTTGAAGGAGAAGGCCCATGCGCTGGCGCTCGTCCCACCCACGCATCCGTCCTATGGCGAGCTGGAGGAGCTGTTCCGGCGCTACCACGAGGCGGCACCGGAGACCTTCGACTACGCCTTCGTGGATCCGCGTCGCGAGCCGACCCTGGCCGCGAAGTACCAGCTCAAGGACAAGCAGACGCTGGTCGTCGTCTCCCGCGGCGAAGGAGATGCCGCGCCCCACACCACCCTGCCCGTCCCCAGCGAGCAGGAGCTGACCAACGCCCTGCTCCAGTTGAGCGCGACGGGCGCGCAGAAGGTGTACGTCCTCGAAGGACACGGCGAGTGGTCGCTGGAGGCGGCCGGTGAGGGGCTGACGGAGCTGCGGCGCCAGCTGCTGCGCGAGGGCTACCGTCCCGAACCGCTCAACCTCCTGGGCAGGAAGGAGGTGCCTCGCGACGCGGGCCTGTTGATCATCGCTGGCGCGAAGCAGGCGTATACGGCGCCGGAGGTGGCGGTGTTGCGCACCTATCTGGGCGAAGGCGGCCGGCTGCTCTACTTCACCGACGCGAACACGGACGACGGGCTGGGCCTGTTCCTCGCGGACTACGGCGTGCAGGTGGACGAGGGCGTGGCGGCGGACCCGCAGTTCAACTCGGGAAACCCGTTCGTCCTCCTGTCGAACTTCTACGGCAAGCACCCCATCACGCGTCCGTTGCAGGAGCGCGGCTTCAACGTCCAGCTGCCCACGCCGCGCAGCTTCACGCTCGTCCGCGAGGGCTTCCTGCTGCCCGGTGTGACGGTGGAACCGGTGCTGCTGAGCTCACCGTATGCGTGGGTGGAGTCGCGGCCCCTGGAGGACACCACCCCGTCCAGCGGCGAGAAGATGGGACAGCTCACGCTGGTGGCCGCCGCTTCGCGGGACACACGCGCGGCGGAGCACAAGCGCTCCGACGAGGCGCGGCTGGTGGCCGTGGGAGACTCGGAGCTGCTGTTGGATCCGAACTGGGGCTACGAGGCCAACCGCAACCTGGTGATGAACTCCCTGGGATGGGCGTCCCATCAGGCGGAGAAGATCACCCTGCGCCCTCCCGACCGTGAGACGTCCACGCTTGAGCTGGGCGAGGACCAGATGCGGACCCTGCGCTTCGTATCCACCGACCTGCTGCCCCTGTCGCTGCTGGGCGTGGGACTCGCGGTCTGGTTGTCACGGAGGAACCGGTGAGGACTTCCACCGTCTTGATGCTGGGGCTTTTGAGCGTGGGATGTTCGCGCGACGCGGAGAAGCCCCCTGCTCCTCCGAAGCTCTTCGCGACGGAGCCCGCCGAGCTACCCCGTGGCTCGACTCCGGACCCGACGCCCGTCTTCACACACCTGACGGTGAAGGCTCGTGGCGCCACCACGGAGCTGGAGCGGACGCCGGAGGGCTGGCGGCTTGTGTCTCCCGTGGAGGCGAAGGCGGATCCGTACGCGGTGGAGGCCCTGGTGCAGCAGCTCACCTCGGCGAAGTTCAAGTCCACCGTGAACGCGTCACCGACGGACGCGGACCTGAAGAAGTACGGGCTCACGGCTCCGGCGTTCACTGTCACGGCGCGGGCCTTCCTCCCGGACGCCAATGGCGAAGGCGCGGAAAATCCGTCCCGCCAGCGCACCGTGACGCTGGCCGGTGGAGATGAGAACCCGTTCGATGGCTCCGTCTACGTGCGCCGTGAAGGCGACGCGACCGTGTACGCGGCCGACGGTGCCGTGCGGTACTCGCTGGACAAGGGCCCGTTCGAGCTGCGCGCCAAGGAGTTCCTGGGGCCGCTGGAGCTCGCGTCGCTCCAGTCCATCGAAGTCAAAGCGAAGGACCATGCGTACGTGCTGACGCGCGAAGCGGACGGCAAGTCGTGGCGGATGGAGAAGCCGGAGCCCACCCGCGCGAACGCCAGCCGGCTGACGGACCTGCTCAAGGCGTTCGAGAACCATCAGGCCCTGTCCTTCCCTCAGGACACCGCCGCCAACCGGAAGGCCCTGGGGCTGGACACGCCCATCGTGGACGCGCGCTTCGTGCCTGCCTCCGGTGAGCCCATCCGCGTCAGGCTGGCGCAGGTGACCCGCGACGGTGCGACTGTCGTCCATGCGCTGCGCGAACAGGGTTCGCGGTCCACGCTGGCGGAGGTCGAACCTCGCGCGCTGACGACGCTGGACGTGGGCGTGCAGGAGTTGAAGGACCGGCGTGTGCTGTCGTTCCCGCGCGACGACGTGCGGCGCATGGACTTCCTCCCCGGCGGCAAGGCCGCCCCCGTGGTGGTGACGCGCGGCGCGGGCAACAGCGACGCGTGGCAGGTGGAAGGTCCCGGCGGTGGACGCGCCCTGCACTTCCGCGTGGTGAAACTGCTGGGCCGGCTGGAGGCTTTGAAGGCCTCCGCGTTCGGCGAAGCGAAGGTGAAGCACTGGGATCGCTACGGCATCAGCGACACGTCGCGGGGCGTCGTGCTGCGCGACGCGGACGGGCGTGAACTGGCGCGGCTGTGGCTGGGCGACGCAGTTCCGGACACGGAGGACCGGCTCTACGCACGGGGCTCCGGTCCGGACCTGGTGGAGGTGTCCATGAGCGCGGTGGCGGACCTGCCCACGCGCGCCGCGGACCTCCAGGAGGCGCCGCCTGAAGCTTCGGACGGCGGACCTCCCGCGCCCTGAGGCGGCCCTACACTTCCATCAAGGCGAAGCGCTGCTCGGGCGTGAATTTGGTGAGCAGCGGCATGGCGACGTTGAACACCGGGATGCCGCTCTTCGTCTTGCCCTCGAGCGCACCGTGGTGCGCGTGGCCGTGGAAGACGTAGGCCGCGCCGTAGTGGTCAATGGGCATCGACAGACGGCTCGTCCCCAGGAAGGGGCGGATCTCGATGTTCTCCCCCTCCAGCGTCTCCGGGATGGGGGCGTAGTGCATGATCACGACCTTCTTGGGCGTGTCCAGGTGGCTGAGCGCCGCCTCCAGCTTGAGCGATTCGGTGACGGCCTCCTGCACGAAGGACTTCGTCTGGCCCTCGCCGAACGCCTGCAACGTCGCGTTGCCGAAGCCGCCCCCGAAGCCCTTCACCCCCGCGACGCCCAGCACCTTCTCGAAGATGAAGTGGTCCCCGTCGAGGATGTGCACACCGACCTTGGAGAGCTCCGAGCAGATGTCCTTCACCTGCCCGTGCTCGTAGTCGTGATTGCCCAGCACCGCGGCGCACGGGACGCGCAAGGCCGAGAGTTCCTCGGCCAGGACCTTGCCCTCTTCAATCATCCCGCGGTCCGTCAGGTCCCCGCACAAGAGCAGCAGATCCGCCGAGGCGTTCACCTGTTTGACGAGCTGACGGAACCGCCCGTGCTGGTCCTCCCGGCAGTGCAGGTCACCGACCGCTGCCAGTCGAATCTTCGAGCTCGGATCTCGCGCCACGGATTCCCCCCTCGGGTCTGTCCTGTTCGTCCCACGCCCTGCCGTCCCCAAAGCCCCAGTGGTGGATGTCCACGTGATAGTTCACCTTGGACACCAGGTTGCCCCGGCACAGCTTCTCGTCCCAGCTCCCGTCGCGCACCGTCTGGAGCGTGCGGCTCATCAACTCCGTCATCACGTAGTTGGGCACGATGTCGCGCTCGCTCGGGTACGCGAAGCGGAACATCATCAGGTGGCTGAGCAGCACCTCCCAGTAGCGGTCGAAGCGCCGGAGGATGCGGTCCCAGTCCATCTCCCGCCCCGCCTTGAGGATGAGGTGGTTGATGTCCGCGCCGTCATAGCGCTCGCGCTCGGTGACGAAGGCCTTGGACCAGATCATCTCCTCGGCCGGTGCGATGAGGCACTCGTAGCCGAAGATGGTGGCCTTCTTGGCGTTGGTGAACCACTCGTCGTCCACCGTCGCCACGCCGTTGCCGGAGGAGAAGATGAAGTCGACGAAGTAGTCGCCCTTGTACGCCTTGTAGAGCCAGACCTCGTCCGGCCGTTCCGTGCGCCAGCCATCCTTCTCCAGCACGTCCAGGGCGCGGATGGCGTCCTGCTTGCGCGGGAACAGGTCCAGGTCCTTGGTGTCGCGGTAGATGCCGGTATAGGTGGCGTAGGCATACGCACCCCCCACGACGAACGGCACCCCGGCCTCATGCAACAGGCCAACGGCTCTGGCGCGGGCGTTGATCTCGTCCGGCGCACGCTCCCGCTCGGCCAGCGTGGCGTCCGTACCCATCTCCCCGGGATGGTTCGGGTGTCGTTTTTCCATGGGCGAAAGGTAGGGATGGCCCATTTCACCCGTCGGGCAGGCGGCCGCGGGCGGCCGGAGAGCAGGCAGCCAGACGCCAAGCGCTTGGTTTCGCTGTGTTTTTCCACTCCTAGCGAGCGCTTTTTCTGTTTTTCGGCCGGCCTGTGTCCATTGGGGCGAATTCACTGCCGCACGGCCCGCATGAGACGGGCCCTGAAAGGACGCCCGACCATGCTGCGCAAGAGCCTGCTGTGTGCCTCCCTGTTGTTCGTGGGCTGCAACGACGCCGGGAGCAACGACGCGGACACGTTCCGTGACGGCCTGCCCTCCAAGGAGATGACGCAGGTGAAGGCGCCGAAGGCGAACGGCCAGGGCCTGACGGCGGCCGGCCCTTCCGCGCAGTACGGCCAGGGGCAGAAGGCGGAGTACTACCAGGCGACGGTGAACGCCACGGTGGCGGTGAACGGCGGCACGCTGTGGGTGCTCAACCTCATCGAGCAGATCTCCAAGTATCCGCCGACGACGCTGGAGGAGAACAAGGCGGTGTGGGGCCCGAGCACGGAGGCGCTGAGTCCCACCACGTGGCGGCTGACGGTGACGAAGTCCGGGGAGGCGTCGTTCTCCTGGGTGCTGGAGGGCAAGGCGAAGGCCGAGGAGGACAGCGCCTTCCGCGCGGTGCTGTCCGGCGCGCAGCAGGTGGCGGTGGACGCGGACGGCGAGCGCGTGAAGGGCTACGGCTCCGGCGAGCTGTTCATCGACTGGGACGCCGCGCACACCCTGCCGGATGCCGACGACAACGTGGGCACGGTGGAGATCCGCTACGCGCGCCCGAGCGCCTCCGCGGAGGCCACGGTGGACGCGGACTTCCACCAGGTGCGTGACGAGAAGGACCCCAACAAGCGCGTGGACGGGACCTACCACTACAAGGCGTCCGCGACGACGGGCGGCGAGTTCGAGTTCGCGACGAACGAGGACATCGACAATGGCGACCCGCTGCGCGCGAAGCTGGAGAAGCTGTCCATCAAGAGCCGCTGGACGGCGACGGGGGCGGGCCGCTCGGACATCAAGGTGACGGGAGGCGACCTGGTAGGCGAGGCCACGCTGAACGAGTGCTGGGACACGAACTTCCTCAGCACCTACTTCCGCGTCAGCCTGGACCCGCGCCTGGGCTACGGCGAGGCGGAGGCGGCCTGCGGCGGGTTCACGGCGGCGGTGTACTCGTCGCTGTGAGCCGGGTCGCGGTAGGCTTGCGCCGCGCGTGACCGGACCGACCCCGCTGGCCCTGAAGGTGGTGCCTCCCCGTCCCAACGAGGACCGGCGGGCCGTCCTGCGCGAGCTGTACGTGAAGTACGGCGGCAGCGTGCGTGAGCGCTGCCGCTACCTGCTGAAGGACGCGAGCCGGGCGGAGGACGCGATGCATGACGTCTTCGCCCGCGCGCTCGTGCACGGAGAGTCGTTCCGGGCGGAGGCGTCTCCGCTGACGTGGTTGATAAAGATCGCCACGCACCACTGCCTCAACCAGCTGCGCTCCGAAGGGGCGGCATGGCGGAAGTGGTTCGCGCGGGACGAAGCGGCCCGTTCGGAGGGCCATGGCGGCGCGGAGGCGATGGAGACGCGAGACCTGGTGCGCAAGCTGCTGGCCCGGGTGGACGCGGAGACGCAGGCGGCGGCGATCCACTACCACGTGGATGGGATGACGCTGGAAGAGGTGGCCGCGGTGCTGGGGCGTTCGGTGCCCACGGTGCGCAAGCGGCTGGAGCAATTCGCGGAGCTGGGTGGAGAGGAGCTGAGCGTCCGATGAGCGCGCACGAGTCGAACTGGACATTGCGCCGCCTGCACGCCGGTGAGCTGCCCACCCACGAGGCGAACCGCGTCCGGGAGCATGCGGAGGCGTGCGAGGCGTGTGGCTCGACGCTGAAGTCCTTCGCGGATGCGCAGGCCGCCTTCGAGGCGGACGTGCCCTTCGAAAGTTTCGAGGCTGGCGTGGAGCGGGCCCGCGCGCGGCAGGCCTCTTCGAAAGAGTCGGCGACGCGCTCGCAGTGGGTCCGGCCGCTGATGGCGGTGGCGGCGTCCGTGGTGGTGCTGGTGCTGGCGCGTCCGTTGCTGGAGACCGGTGGCAGGACGGATCCGACCCAACCGCCTGTCGCGGGCAACAGAATCAAGGGCGGCGCGGGCGCGGAGCTGCGAATCGGTGGGGGCGTGGATCCGCAGCGGGTGGCGGGCACGGAGGCGCCGGAGACGTTGCAGCCCGGTGAGCGCGTGCGGCTGGGCTACACGGCGGACGCGTTCCGCTACGTGGCGGCGCTGTCGGTGGATGCGCAGGGCGAGGTGACGCCGCTGTATCCGGAGTCCGGAGACAGCCTCGCGGTGGAGCCGGGCGCGGGACAGCACTGGCTGCCGGAGAGCGTGGAGTTCACCGGCGCGGGTGCGGAGCGCGTGGTGCTGGTGCTGACGGACGCGCCCGTGTCCATGGATGCGCTGAGCAACGCGGCCCGGAAGTCCTTCGTCGCCGCGGGCCGGGACGTCACGCGCATGGCCCCGCTGGACGTGGCGGGCACGCAGACGCAGTGGATCTTGCTGAAGCCATGAGCGACGGCCCCGTGAGACAGGTGCTCGCTCCCGTGGCGGCCTGGGCACGGGCCCTGGGCTCGGCGATGCGGGCGTCGATCCCCGCGCTGGTGCTGGCCTCCACCGCCGCGCACGCGGACACGCTGCACCGCTTCGCGCTCATCGCCGGCAACGACACGGGCGGCGCGGACACGAGGCCCTTGAGCTACGCGCGCGACGATGCGCGCAAGATGCACGACCTGCTCACGCGACTGGGCGGCGTGTCCCCGGCCGACGCGAAGCTCCTCCTCGACGACGACGCGAAGGACTTCCTCGTCGCGCTGTCGGAGCTGGAGCAGCGGGCCCGCGCGGCCCAGGCTCGCGGCGAGCGCACCGCGCTGTTCGTCTACTACTCCGGCCATGCGAAGGACGGCGCGCTGCGGCTGGGTGATTCGCGGCTCGCCTTCGACGCGCTCAAGCGCCGGCTGGCAGACGCGCCGGTGGACATCCGCATCGCCATCCTCGACTCCTGCCGCTCCGGTGCGCTCACCCGCACCAAGGGCGCGCGCAAGGCCCCGGCCTTCGACGTGGAGTCCGGCGCGGCACGCGATGCCCGGGGCGTCGTCATCCTCACCTCCAGCGCCGCGGACGAGGACTCGCAGGAGTCGGACGCGCTGGGCGGCAGCTACTTCTCCCATCACCTGGCCAGCGGCCTGCTGGGAGACGCGGACCGCAGCGGCGACGGACGCGTGACGCTCTTCGAGGCGTATTCGCACGCCTACGCCCGCACGGTCGCGGACACGGCCGACAGCAGCGCGGGCCCCCAGCACCCCACGTTCAGCTACGACCTCGCCGGCAACGGCGACCTGGTCCTCACCGACCTGCGCGCGAGCGCCGAAGGCCTGGTCGTCCCCGGCAACGCCCCCGCGGGCTCCTACTACTTCGTGGATCCAGGCGGCCTCGTGGTCGCGGAGCTGGACAAGGCCGTGGACACCGAGCGCCGCGTGGCCCTGGCCCCCGGCACCTACCGCGTGAAGCGCCGGCTCAGTGACCGGCTGCGTATCGGCGAGGTGGATGTCGCTCGCGGACGCACGACCATCCTGCAGGAGCCGCGCTTCAAGGACGCGCCCTTCTCCGACGACCCCGTGAAGGGGGCGATGCTGAACAAGGGCGCGTGGTGGGCATTCGGCCTCACGGGCGGCTTCCAGTCCTTCTTCGACCCCCAGACGCGCCAGTCCCTCTTCCTGTCCGTGCCCCTCTTCGGCGCGGAGGCCGAGCTGCACGACTACTTCCGCCGCGACTGGGTCTGGGGCTTCGATGCGGCGGTGGGCGGCACGAACGGCGTGCTGTCACTGCCCACGCTGGCGGGCCCGGCGTACCGCTACTCCGTGGTGAACGTGGGCACCAGCCTCACCGCCGAATGGCCCGTGGGCCGCTTCTCCCCCTTCGTGGGCGTTCGCGTCGCGTACCTCATCATGGGCCGCAAGTTCGACGACGCGGCGTTCCCGGATCAACGCTTCGCCATGGTGTCTCCGGGCCTGGCGACGGGCGCGAGATTCCAGCTCACGCGCACGCTGAACCTCACCGCGCGCAGCCGCTTGCAGTACCTCCAATACACCGTCGACGCGCAGCGCTCCCTGGGGTTCTGGGAACTCGCCGCGCTCCTCACGTACCAGCCATGAGGGAGCACGTGATGCGAACCTTTGCCCTGGCCCTCCCCTGTCTCCTCGCGGTCGCGTGCGGCGGCGATTTCTCCAACGACGACCTGGAGTTCCAGAACGCCCTGCCCCAGCGCGAGGACCTGGCCGCGAAGCTGCCTGACAGCGCCCGCGCCGGCCAGGGACTGGGCACTCGCGCCCAACGGCTGAGCGCGTCGCAGGTGCTGGGCGGCACGTCGCCCCTCGCCCTTCAGGCCTACCAGGCGGGCACGCAGTTCAACACCAGCGTGGACGGCCTGCTCTCCCTGCTGGAGCTGTTCCGCAACGCCCCGCCCACCACGCGCGAAACCGACCAGCGCATCTGGGGGCCCATCCCCTCCGACGACCACCCGGGCCACGAGCTGCGCTTCGTGATGGAGCGCCAGGGCGCCTCCTTCGCGTACCTCCTCCAGTTCCGTCCCCAGGGCGGTGGCGAGGACGCGTGGTGGACCTACCTGCCCGGCACCTTCAAGGCGGACGGCGGCATCCGCAAGGGGACCGGCACGCTCGCGTTGGACCTCAAGGCGGCCCGCGCGCACGGCTTCGACACGGGGGACGCGAAGTCCTTGGACCGGCTGGACATCGACTACCAGACGAAGGCGCTGCCCACGCGCGTGGAGCTGCTCTTCACCGGCGCGGGCGCCGCGACCCCCAACACCCGCTATGCGTCGCGTCAGACGCCCGAGGGCCTGGGGGAGATGGCGTTCCGGTTGCCGAACACGGACCTGATTCCCGGCGGGCTCCTGGAGACGCTGGACATCCTGGCCCGCTGGACGCCGGATGGCCGGGGCGTGCTGGTGCTCAACATCCTGGACGGGGACGCGAAGGGCGCGCAGTACACGGAGTGCTGGGACACCCGGACGCGCATCACCTTCATGCAGCGAAACTGGGACTTCATCACCCCCACCGAGGGCGACCGCCGCACCTGCCCGGACGTGTCCGCGCTGGACCCGAAGCCCTGAAGAGGCCGCCCGGGCTTAGGGCCGGACAGCAGCCGGGCGGACAGTCCCTGGCCGTTGGAAGGTGACGCGCGGGGTGGATTCTCTATGCTGGCGGCGGTTTCCCGCGCCCCCATGCCCAACTCCTCGCTTCTCACCGTCTTGAAGAGCCGGCGCGTCTGGCTCCTGATGGCCGTCGGCTTCGCGTCCGGCCTCCCCCTGTGGCTGACCGGCGTCACGCTGTCCGCGTGGATGAAGAACGAGGGGGTCAATCTCAAGACGATTGGCATCTTCAGCCTGGTGGCGCTGCCCTACACCTTCAAGGTGCTGTGGGCGCCGCTGATGGACCGCTACACCCTGCCCTTCCTGGGCCGGCGGCGCGGCTGGATGCTGCTCACGCAGGTGCTGCTCATGGGCGCCATCGCCGCCATGGGCCTGGTGAACCCGAAGGACACCCCGCTGGCCATGGCGTGCATGGCGGTGGTGGTGACGTTCCTGTCCGCCAGCCAGGACATCGTCGCGGACGCGTGGCGCACGGACATCCTCACCCTGGAGGAGCGCGGGCTGGGCAACTCGCTGTACGTCACCGGCTACCGGCTGGGCATGCTGGTGGCGGGCGGGCTCGCGTTCATCCTGTCGGATCACCTGGGCTGGTCCCAGACGTACTACGTGATGGGCGTGCTCATGGGCGTGGGCGTGGTGGCCACGCTGCTGGCCCCGGAGCCCCAGAGCGTGCGGCCTCCGCGCAACCTGGCGGACGCGGTGGTGCGGCCCTTCGTGGACTACTTCCGCCGCGAGTACGCGCTGGGAGTGCTCGCGTTCCTGGTGCTCTACAAGCTGGGGGATGCCATCGCCGCCAGCATGGTGACGCCCTTCTACATCGAGCTGGGCTTCTCCAACACGGAGATTGGCACGCTCAGCAAGACGCTGGGCATGGTCGCTACCATCGGCGGAGGCCTGCTGGGCGGCGTGCTGATGGTGAAGCTCAGCATGCGCCGCGCGCTCTTCATCTTCGGCGCCGCGCAGGGCCTCACCAACCTGGCCTTCATGGCCCTGGCGCTGGTGGGCAAGAACGACCTGATGCTCGCGGGCACCATCGCCGTGGACAACGTGTGCACGGGCCTGGGCGTCACGGCGTTCGCGGCCTTCATCATGTCGCTGTGCCACAAGAGCTTCAGCGCCACGCAGTACGCGCTCTTGTCCGCGCTGGGCACCATCGCCAACCGGCTCATCGGCTCCGTGTCCGGCTACCTGGCCACGTGGATGGGCTGGCCCACCTTCTTCGCCTTCACCGCCGCGGCGGCCATCCCCGCGCTGGTGCTGCTGACGTTCCTGCCGGAGAACGCCGCCCAGCCGAAGGAGGACGAGCCCCCCGCGCCCGAATCCGTCCCGCCCGCGTCGTCTTCCGCGGCCTCCGTCGCCGTGGCGCGCTGACAGCTTCCGGACACGCGTCCCCGTCCCGACAGCCCGCGCCCCGCCCGCTACTGGACGGTGCGCGTCAAGACGGGTGATGCGCGCGACAGGGCCGCGACTTCGGCTCCCCTCCCAGAGCGCGCGCGGCTAGGGTTGCCTCGACATGGCCCACCCTTCCGCTGGCAAGCCCCTTTCGCGCGACCTGCTGATCAATCCCGAGAAGCTGCGCGCGCAGTACTACGACGACACGCCCGACGCGTCCGTGGCCGAGCAGCGCGTGGCCTTCGGCACCTCCGGTCACCGGGGCAGCGCCGCGCGCCGGAGCTTCAACGAGGCGCACATCCTCGCGGTGGCACAGGCCCTGTGCGAGTACCGCAAGCAGCAGGGCTACGACGGCCCGCTGTTCCTGGGCATGGACACGCACGCCCTCTCCGAGCCCGCCCAGCGCACCACGCTGGAGGTGCTGGCCGCCCACGGCGTGGAGGTCCGCTACACGGACGGCGCCACGCCCACGCCGGTCATCTCCCACGCCATCCTCACGTACAACCGGGGCCGCACAAGCGGGCTCGCGGACGGCATCGTCATCACCCCGTCCCACAACCCGCCGGAGGACGGAGGCATCAAGTACAACCCGCCCAACGGCGGCCCCGCCGACACCAACGTCACGTCGCTGGTGGAGAAGCGCGCCAACGAACTGATGGCCTCGGGCAACAAGGGCATGCAGCGCGTCCCCTACGAGAAGGCGCGCGCGAGCGCCACGGTGAAGCCGTATGACTTCATCACCCCGTACGTGGCGGACCTGGCGAACGTGGTGGACCTGGACGTCATCCGGGGCGCGAAGCTGAAGCTGGGCGCGGATCCGCTGGGCGGCTCCAACCTGAACTACTGGGAGCCGATCGCTCGGAAGTACGGCCTGGACCTCACGGTGGTGAACCCCACCGTGGACCCCACCTTCGGCTTCATGCCCGCGGACCATGACGGGAAGATCCGCATGGACTGCTCGTCGCCGTACGCGATGGCGAACCTGGTGAAGCTCAAGGACCAGTACGCGCTCGCGTTCGGCAACGACACGGACTCCGACCGCCACGGCATCGTCACCCGCAGCATGGGGCTGATGAACCCGAACCACTACCTCGCGGTCGCCATCAACTACCTCTTCCGCAACCGCCCGGGCTGGAAGGCGGACGCGGCGGTGGGCAAGACGCTGGTGAGCAGCAGCCTCATCGACCGCGTGGGCAAGGACCTGGGCCGCCGCGTGGTGGAGGTGCCGGTGGGCTTCAAGTGGTTCGTGGACGGGCTCCTGGACGGCTCGCTGGGCTTCGGCGGCGAGGAGAGCGCGGGCGCGTCCTTCCTGCGCAAGGACGGCACCGTGTGGACCACGGACAAGGACGGCATCATCCTGGACCTGCTCGCGGCGGAAATCCTCGCGCGCACCGGCAAGGACCCCGGCGAGCACTACCAGGAGCTGGCGAAGAGGTTCGGCGCGCCGCTGTACACGCGCATCGACCAGCCGGCCACGTCCGCGCAGAAGGCGGCGCTGAAGAAGCTGTCGCCGGAGGCGGTGAAGGCCACGTCGCTCGCGGGCGAGCCCATCCTCCAGCGCCTCACGCGCGCGCCGGGCAACAACGCGGACCTGGGCGGCCTCAAGGTGACGACGGAGAACGGCTGGTTCGCCGCGCGTCCGTCCGGCACGGAGGATGTGTACAAAATCTACGCGGAGAGCTTCCGCGACCAGGCGCACCTGGACGCCATCGTCCAGGAGGCGCGCGCCATCGTCTCAGCGGCGTTCGCCGGAAAGTAGGCGTGGACTCAGGCGCCTCGCGCGGGCTTCGATGCCGCGCGAGGAGCCCCACCGCCCATGGAAGTGAAAACCATCCTTCAGTACGTGCTCGCGCTGTTCATGGTCGTGGCGGGGGTGAACCACTTCCTCAAGCCCCGCATGTACATGCGCATCATGCCGCCGTACCTGCCCCGGCCCCGGGAGCTGGTGCTGCTGAGCGGCGTGGCGGAGGTGCTGCTGGGCATCTTCCTGCTGGTGCCCGCCACCACGCGGCTCGCGGCCTGGGGCCTGGTCGCGCTGTTCGTGGCGGTGTTCCCCGCGAACATCTACATGGCCCAGCACCCGGAGCAGTTCCGGAAGATTCCCCGGGGCATGCTCTGGGCGCGGCTGCCGCTCCAGGTCGTGCTCATCGCCTGGGCGCTCTGGTACGTCTGAGCACGCCGGAGCCTCGTCAGCGCCAGAGCGGCGCGTGGTCCTCGATGTACTGGCGCACCGTGCGCGTGGGACGGCCCAGCAGGTAGGTGAGCGTGGGGTCCACCTGCTCCGCCTTCCCGAAGCGAAGCCCCACGTGCATCAGCGTCTGCATGCCCAGCTGGCCCCATGACAGCCGGCGCTGGTGCAGGTGGCGCACGTAGCCGGGCACCGACGCGGGCACGTAGCGGATGGGCCGGCCCAGCACCTCCGACAGCACGGACGCGACTTCCTCGAACGACACCGCCTCCAGGCCCGTGAGCGTGAAGGCGCGGTTGCGCAACGACGTGTCCAGGAGCGCCCGCGCCGCCACCTCGCCCACGTCGCGCACGTCCACGAAGGCCACCTTGCCGTGGCCCGCGGGCATGTAGAGTCGGCCGTCCTGGCGGATGTCCTCGCGGTACGCGTCTCCCAGGTTCTGCGCGAAGAACGCCGGGCGCAGCAGCGTCCACCCGACGTTGGAGCGCATCAGGTGCTCCTCCACCGCGCGGTGCGGCGCCCACGCGCGCGTCTCCGCGCCCGCCATGGACAGGAACACCACCTGCTTCACGCCCTGAGTGGCGGCCGCGTCGATGAACGCGTTGAGCGTCCCTTCCGCGTGGGCGATGGCGGGCGGATGCATCAGGAACACGCCCCGCACGCCCTCCAGCGCGGGGAGGAACGTCTCCGGCCGCAGGAAGTCCAGCGGCGTCGGCATCACGTCCCCGTCCATCTCCTTGAGCAGCGACACCGTGTGCTCCGGCGACTTCACCGCCGCGCGCACCGCCACCCCTTCGGCCAGGAGCGCGCGCACCACCGCACGCCCCACGTTGCCCGTGGGCCCCGTGACGAGCACCGGCCCACTCACCACGGCCAACCCTCCGCAACCCGCCGGACCCGGCCGGCGCCAGACGACGCTCCTGCGCTCATGCGGAACTCCTCCCACCCACCCGCCACCCCGGGAACCGGCCGGCGACGGGGTGATTTGGACCCACCCTGGCGTCCCATTCCCTACTCGTGAAAACGCACCCGTTTTGATCCGTTGCGGCCTTCGCTCTCAAATTCCGGAAGTTGAGAGTGAAGCGTACGTCAGCCAACACCTCGCGTGTGGGAGGGTCGGCTGCCGAGCACACGGCAGGGGGTGGAGGGCGGGCGGGGAGGCGGTGCCTGGCCAGGCCCCCGGTGGAGCTTCTGGTCCGCCATCCTTCCTTGACTGATCCGAACCCGCTCTTTAGGTTGAGAGGCTTCCACCGGCTCAGTCAGAGCCAAGAAGGATGTTCCATGGCCCGCGTTACCGTTGAAGACTGCCTTCCCTACGTGGACAACCGGTTCGCGCTGGTGCTCCTGGGCGCCAAGCGCGCGCGCCAGCTGATGGCCGGCGCCCGGCCCATCATCGAGACCTCGAAGAACAAGCCGCCCGTGCTCGCCCTGCGCGAGGTCGCCACCCAGCGCGTGAAGTTCGACCGCGACGTGCGCGAGGCGCTGTCCGGCAAATACGTGGGCGAAGAAGGCAAGAAGTAGCCTTCCGACCTACCCCGGCTCCTTCCCCTCCATGGGGGGAGGAGCCCCGGGCGCCAGGCCCTGGGCGCGCATCCACCGCAGCGCCCGGCCGGCGACGGCCTTCTCACCCTTGTAGCCCAGCGCCGGAATCAGCCCCTCGAGCGGCATCCAGCGCACCTCGTCCACCTCCACGCGCGGCCCCGGCAGCGGCCCCAGCTCTCCCGCCTCGTAGCGGAAGAGGAAGAAGTGGACGCGCTTGAAGATGCGCTGCCCCCGGAACTGGTAGACGTAGCGGATCTCCCCTAGGGGCGCGAGCAGCGCCACGGCGGTGAGGCCCGTCTCCTCATTCACCTCGCGCCGCGCGGTCTGCTCTGGCGTCTCGCCGGGGTCCACGTGGCCCTTGGGCAGCGCCCACAGGTGACGCCCGTGCGGACGAATGACGGCGACCTCCCAGGCCCCGTCCTGGAAGCGGATGACAATGCCTCCTGAGGACGCCTCGCGCGGCATGCCTCCACCCTACCCGATGCAGGCGGCGGCCGGGACCCTCAACCGCCGTGCGCGAAGTGGCGCAGCTTGGCCTCCGCCCCCAACCGGTAGGCATAACGCAGGTCGCCGAGGAGCCGGTCCAACCGCCGGCTCAGGACATGCCCCATGAGCCGCGCGCAGAAGCGCCGGGACAGCCGGTTCGCCTCCTCGTAGCGCCAGCGCTCCTCCACGGACAGCAGGGGCTGGTACGCGACCTGGTCGAAGAGGCGCCCCAACAGCTCCCGCGCCCACCCGGCCACGCCCTCGCCCCAGCGGTGCATGAGGCACACGACGAACTTGTCCACCTCCGCCTGGGCCTCCAGCTCCAGCAGCGACACCGTGCGCTCGTAGTGCGCCGTGTGCGCGACGTAGAGGAAGTGGCTGACCCCTTCGGTCACCTGGCAGTAGCCGTCCAGGTCGCCCTCCAGCACGGAGCCCAGGGGGCTGCTCGCGTAGCGCTCCATGCGCTCGCGCAGGCCGGGGTCCAGGTAGAGCGCCACCTCCAGTTCACCCCGGGCCTCCAGCACCAGCAGCTCCTCCGGCGCGCGCCCGGTGCCGCCCAGGAGCGCGGCGACCTCCGCGTCCACGACCACGAAGGCCTCCGCGCGGGCCTCGCACTTGAAGCCGTAGATGGCCTCCAGGTGGGCCTGGAGGCGCCCCACGAGCGGGAAGTCCCCGGCGTCAGTTGGCAAGCGGCCCCTTGCGCGGGATCCAGCCCGCGTCCACCAGCACGCGCTCCAGCTTGTCGTTGCCCGTGCGCACCCAGGACTCGTAGACGCGCAGCGCGCCCGCGGGCCCCGCGCTCACCAGGCCGCGCGCGCTGATCTCCTCCAGCACCTCCGCGAGCGAGCGGAACTTGTCGCACAGCTCGCGGTACACGCCGGTGAAGCCGCCCGCGGGCACCAGCTCCGCCACCTGCCCGTAGGCCGCGCCGCCCATCTGGATGTAGTAGTCCGGGCCCACCATCCCCTGCTGCAGCGCGCCGGAGAAGAAGCCGACCTTGTAGAGCGACACGTCGCCCAGCCGCCGCAGCGTGCGGATGCGCTCCTCGCGCTCCTGCTGCAGCGAGCGGTGGTACAGCTCCGCCAGCGGCTCGTGGTCCCGCCGGCCCTCCGCGTCACGGACGAACAGCTTGTCCGTGGCCGCGAACTCCGCCAGCAGGTTCACCAGGTAGAACTCGGTGGACTCGCCCAGCGCCACCCGCTGCCGGGCCGCGACCTCCAAGAGGAGCTCCCGGAAGAACTCCTTCAGCGAGGAAGAGGACGTCACCAGTCCGCTCATCGAGCACACCTCCCGGATGAAGCCTGAAAGGCCTCCGGGCTGGCGCCCGGACCTTCCAGGACACGCTTCCGACAAGCGTAGCCATGTCGCAAGGCGTTAGCAAAACAGACCCAAGTCTTATCAAGCACTTACGCTGGCACTCGTCCGGGGCGAGTGCCAACGTCCGGACACCCCACACGGCCTGGCGGGCAGGTGTGACAGGTGGGAATGTTTTTCGGAAAAGCCTAATCAGGACGGGAGTTTAGCGGCATCCGGACAGATGTCCCGACGTCGCTTGACGAGGTGAAGTCCCTGGTTATTATCCGCCGCGCCTGGGCGTTAGCACTCAGTAGGTGCGAGTGCCAACGCCGGGGCCCACAGGACCTTTTCAATCACCCCTGCGGCATCCCGGTCCGGACCTTCCGTCCGCCTCCGGCAGCCGCGATTCACAGGAGCAAGCCATGAAGATTCGTCCCCTGCAGGATCGGCTCATCATCAAGCGCGTCGCCGAGGAGAACAAGACCAAGGGCGGCCTCTTCATCCCCGACACGGCGAAGGAGAAGCCGCTCGAGGGCAAGGTGATCGCCGTCGGTAACGGCAAGGTGCTGGAGGACGGCAAGGTGCGCGCCATGGACATCAAGGCCGGCGACACCATCCTCTTCTCCAAGTACGCGGGCACGGAGATCAAGCTGGACGGCGAGGATCACCTGATCCTCCGCGAAGAGGACGTGCTGGGCATCATCGAGAAGTGAAGCCCGCCGTTCGTCTTCCCACTCACAACTTCTAGAGGTTTCAGACCATGGCGAAAGACATCATTTTCGAAGTGCGCGCGCGTGACGCGATCCTGCGCGGCGTGAACATCCTGGCCGACGCGGTCAAGGTGACCCTGGGGCCCAAGGGCCGCAACGTCGTCATCGAGAAGAGCTTCGGCTCCCCCACCATCACGAAGGACGGCGTGACGGTGGCGAAGGAAATCGAACTGGAGAACAAGTTCGAGAACATGGGCGCCCAGATGGTCAAGGAGGTCGCCTCCAAGACGTCTGACGTCGCGGGTGACGGCACCACCACGGCCACCGTGCTGGCGCAGGCCATCTTCCGCGAGGGCGCGAAGCTGGTCGCCGCGGGCCACAACCCGATGGACATCAAGCGCGGCATCGACAAGGCCGTCACCGCCATCATCAACGAGCTGAAGACGCTGGCGAAGCCGACCAAGGGCAACAAGGAGATTGCCCAGGTTGGCACCATCTCCGCGAACGGTGACACCACCATCGGCCAGATCATCGCGGACGCGATGGAGAAGGTCGGCAAGGAGGGCGTCATCACGGTGGAAGAGGCCAAGGGCCTGGACACCACCCTGGACGTCGTCGAGGGCATGCAGTTCGACCGCGGCTACCTGTCCCCGTACTTCGTGACGGATCCGGAGCGCATGGAGGTCGTGCTGAACGACCCCCTCATCCTCATCCACGAGAAGAAGATCTCCTCGATGAAGGACCTGCTCCCCATCCTGGAGCAGGTGGCGCGCGCGGGTAAGCCCCTGCTGATCATCGCCGAGGAGGTGGAGGGCGAGGCCCTGGCCACCCTGGTGGTGAACAAGATCCGCGGCGTGCTGAACGTGGCGGCGGTGAAGGCGCCGGGCTTCGGCGACCGCCGCAAGGCCATGCTGGAGGACATCGCGGTCCTCACCGGCGGCCGGATGATCGCCGAGGACCTGGGCATCAAGCTGGACACGCTGACGCTCCAGGACCTGGGCCGCGCCAAGCGCATCACCATCGACAAGGACAACACCACCATCGTCGACGGCTCCGGTGCGCAGACGGAGATCGAGGCGCGCGTGAAGCAGATCCGCGCCCAGGTGGAGGAGACCTCCAGCGACTACGACCGTGAGAAGCTCCAGGAGCGCCTCGCGAAGCTCGTGGGCGGCGTGGCCGTCATCAACGTGGGCGCCGCGACCGAGACGGAGATGAAGGAGAAGAAGGCCCGCGTGGAGGACGCGCTCAACGCGACCCGCGCGGCCGTCGAGGAGGGCGTGGTGCCCGGCGGTGGCGTGGCGTACATCCGCTGCCTCAAGGCCCTGGACACCCTGAAGGTCGCCGACGGTGAGAAGTCCGGCGTGGACATCATCCGTCGCTCCGTCGAGGAGCCGCTGCGTCAGATCGTCGGCAACGGCGGCCTGGAGGGCAGCGTGGTGGTGAACAAGGTCAAGGAGGGCACGGGCCCCTTCGGCTTCAACGCCGCCACGGGCGTCTACGAGGACCTGCTGGCCGCGGGCGTCATCGACCCGGCCAAGGTGAGCCGCACCGCGCTGCAGAACGCGGCGTCGGTCGCCTCGCTGATGCTCACCACGGAGGCCATGGTCGCCGAGCGCCCGAAGGCGGACGACGACAAGGGCGGCGGCGGCGGTGGTGGCATGGGCGGTATGGGTGGCATGGGCGGTATGGGCGGCATGGGCATGTAGTCGCCCCACCCGTCCCCAAGCAGTCCAGGGGATGGACTTGATGGCCTCCGGCGCCCACCAGGGTTCCGGGGGCCGTCGTGTTTTCAAGGGACCAGGCACAAGGGAAGGCCCGTGGCCCCCCGTGCAACGGCCCCTTAGGTTTGGCATCAAGAGAGCCAGGAGGAATTCCATGAAGCCCGTGAAGATCTACACGACGACCTACTGTGGCTTTTGCGTGCGCGCGAAGGACCTGCTCAAGCGCAAGGGCGTGGCCTACGAAGAGGTGGACGTCACCGGAGACGACGACGCCCGCACGAAGCTGGTGGAGATGAGCGGCGGTCAGCGCACCGTGCCGCAGATCTTCATCGGCGACACGCACGTGGGCGGCTACTCCGACATGGCCGCGCTCGACCGCGAGGGCAAGCTGGACCCCATGCTCCACGCTTGAGCAGCCAGGCGGCCGGGCCCCGTGCCCGGACGCCACCCGCGTTCCCCGTGCCTACCTTCTTCGCCAAGGCACTCACCCCTTTCACGGGAGGAACACCATGGCGGGCGGACAGGAAGTCACGGGGACCCGGGATGAACACCACGACCTCATCAGCACGCTCTACCACCTGCTCAAGGGCGCGTCGGTGAGCGCCCAGTACCTGCGCGACGCGGAGGCCGCGGGGGACCAGGAGCTGGCGCAGCTCTTCCGCGACTGGCAGGACGAGCAGCGCAACCTGGCCGAGCGCGCCAAGAACCTGCTGGGCACGCGCATGGTGAACGCGCAGGCCGGCACGGGCCGTGCGACCACGTCGGGCGCGGAGTCCAAGAGCACGAAGCACAAGGCGAACGCGGAGGTGCCGACGCGCGAGGTGAAGAGCCCCACCAACGCGAGCGTGCGCTCCGGCGGAAGCCCCGGCGACGACGAAGTGGACGAGCAGTCCAAGGAGTCGTTCCCCGCGAGCGACGCATCCGCGAAGTACTGAGGCGGGGGGAAATCCGGAAGGCAGGCCCGACGTCCCCGGTTGGGGCGGCCGGGCCCCTTCTGTCTTCATCTTCAACGGACGTTTCCGCGTCTACTTGTTCCACTTGCCCCCTGTGTGCAGTCCCCCCTAAAGAGGCGGGATTGAGGGCGACGAGGGGTGTTTTTGCCCCCCACGCCCCGTTGCGACCAGGGGTCCGTGACCATGATTGACAGACCGGATGTCACCGAAACCGTCCACGCGGAGCGCGAGGCCCAGGCCACCCGCGTCCCCCTTCACGAGTGGACGGTGGAGGTGGTGGGCGGTCCGGACAAGGGCAAGAAGGTCACCACGCGGGACTCGCTGGTGCGCGCGGGCTCCGACGCCGCGGGCGACCTGGTGCTGAGCGACCCGACGGTGAGCCGCCGTCACCTGGAGGTGGAGCGGCTGCCGCAGGGGCTGCTGCTGCGCGACACCGGCAGCCGCAACGGCACGTTCCTGGACGGGCGCCGCATCATCCAGGCCTTCGTCGCCAGCGGCGACAAGGTGGAGCTGGGCAAGACGAAGCTGGTGGTGAAGGTGGCCGCCCGCGCGACGGAGGTGGAGGTCGCCGGCGCGGAGTCCTTCGGGCAGCTCGTGGGCAGCTCGGAGAAGATGCGCTGGGTCTTCACGGAGCTGCGCCGCATCGCTCGCGAGGACATGAACCTGCTCGTCGAGGGTGAGACGGGCACGGGCAAGGAGCTGGCCGCGCGGGCGGTGCACCAGCACTCGCTGCGCCGCCACGGCGCCTTCAAGGTCGTGGACTGCAACCTCATCTCCGAGGAGAAGGCGGAGCGCGAGCTGTTCGGCGGGCTGCGCGCCGGGGAGAACGAGGACAAGGGCGCGCGCGGCATCTTCGAGGCGGCGCGCGGCGGCACCCTCTTCCTGGACGAGGTGGGCGAGCTGCCCATGTCCGTGCAGGGCAAGCTCTTGCGCGTGCTGGAGACGCGCGAGGTGCCGTCGCTGGACGGGCAGCCGGTGGCGGTGGACGTGCGCGTCATCGCCTCCACGCACCGCAACCTGGAAGAGGACGTGCGCCAGGGCCGCTTCCGCGCGGACCTCTACTTCCGGCTCGCGGTGGCGCGCGTGAAGCTGCCGCCCCTGCGCACCCGCCGCGACGACATCCCCACGCTGTCGCAGGCCCTGTCGCGCGGCATGAAGGCCGCGCTGGAATTGACGCCGCAGACGCTGGCCCTCTTCGAGGGCTACGACTGGCCGGGCAACGTGCGCGAGCTGCGCAACGTGCTGGAGCGCGGCGCGCTGATGCAGGAGACGGGCAACACCAGCTGGCTGGACTTCCTGGCGCACGCGCCCAAGCTCACGGAAGGCACGGAGCCCGCCACCAACGTGGCCGCCATCGTCACCGGCATGCCGTACCACGAAGCGAAGGACCGGGTGCTCGCGGACTTCGAGCGGCTGTACTTCGCGGAAGTCATGCGCGAGGTGGCCTTCGACATGAAGGCCGCGGAGCAGCGCACCGGCCTGTCCATGCAGAGCCTCTACCGCCTGTTGAAGAAGAACGGGCTCCGCCTCAAGGACCTCAAGAACGCCGAGGGCCTGGAGAAGTGAGCGCCCGACCGCAGTCCCAATCACCCCAACCGGGAGAAAGCCTCACCATGCTGAAGCGTCTCGCCGTCGCCTCCGTCATCCTCACCGCCGCCTGTGCCGGCCAGCAGAAGACCGAAGCCACCGAAGGTCAGAAGCAGATGACCAAGGAAGAGCGGCTGCGCATCACCAACCAGCCCCCGTTCGACCTGGCGACCTGCTTCCCGCACGAGCAGACCCTGCCCACCCCCGCCAACGAGGGTGTCCTCGTGGGCGCGCTCCTGAGCGTCCGTCCGGACGTGCTGGAGTGCCTGGTGGACCCCGCCAACCGCGGCCCCGCGGCCAGCACCAAGGTGATGGTGAAGTCCACCGTCAACGCCCAGGGCGCCACGCACGCCGTCACCGGTGAGAACCTCACCCCGGCCGGCACGGCCTGCATCCAGCAGGTGCTGGACACGCACGTGAAGCCCGCGGCGCTGGCGGCGGACGCGAAGCCGGTGGAGGCCTCGTACGAGTACGACCACGCCACCGCCAACAACCCCTCCGTCACCATGGGCATCAACGAGGGCTCGGACTTCTCCGGCACGGTGCGCCTGGCCCAGAAGAGCTGGTGTGACTGCTTCGCCGGCTTCAAGGCGTCCACGCCGCCGGTGCTGGCCGCCGACATCCACATCGTGAAGGGTCAGCCCACCCCGACGGAGGTCGTCTTCAAGCCCTCCGGCAGCACGGAAGGCGACCAGCTGGCGTCCTGCATGCAGGCGAAGATCGCCGCCATGCCCGCGACGACGACGGGCGAGCTGAAGTTCCCCTTCCGCTTCGTGTTCTTCAACTCGCAGGCCCCGGTGGAGGCCTCCACGACCATGCCGCCGGAGCTGCGCTTCTTCCAGCTGGAGCTGGCGCGCACCCAGACGGCCGCCGCGTCCGCCATCGCCTTCGGCGCGCGCACCAACGCGGCGGACACGTATGACGCCGTCGTTCAGAAGTACACCAAGACGAAGGACTACAAGCTCTTCGACGAGCTGTCCTCCAAGTGCCAGGCGCTGGTGGACTCCGCCGGCAAGTGGGTGGACGCGCTCAAGGCGCAGGAGACGGTGGACCAGACGACCCTGACGCTGGTGCAGCAGCTCAAGGCCCAGAAGGAAGACTGGGCCCCGGTGGAGACCGCCAGCCAGGAGGCCCTGGCCAACACCCAGAAGGACCTCTCCGCCGCCCAGCAGCGTCTGGCCGCGGACCAGGGCGCCTGCCCGAAGAAGAGCTACGCGCCGACGAAGAAGAAGTAGTCCTTCGACGTTGAGCCGCTGAAATGACAACGGGCGCTCCGGGGAACATCCCGGGGCGCCCGTCTTCTTTTCAGCGACCAGCCCTGCCCTGCCCCGCGCCCTACGACGCGGCGGGGACCTTGTCGTCGTTGTGAGCGGAGGCCTCGCGCATCTTCACGCTGACGAGCTTGGAGATGCCGGGCTCCTCCATGGTGACGCCGTAGAGCGTGTCGGCGATCTCCATGGTGCGCTTGTTGTGGGTGATGAGGATGAACTGCGACTGGCTGCTCATCTCCTTCACCATGTCGTTGTAGCGACCCACGTTGCCCTCATCCAGCGGGGCGTCGACCTCGTCCAGGAGGCAGAAGGGGGTGGGCTTGATGAGGAAGATGCCGAAGATGAGCGCCACGGCGGTGAGGGCCTTCTCGCCACCGGAGAGCAGGTTGACGCTCTGGAGCTTCTTGCCCGGCGGCTGGGCGACAATCTCCACGCCCGGCTCACCGTTGGGGCCCTCCTGCGTGAGGATGAGGCTGGCGCGGCCACCGCCGAACAGGCGCGGGAAGATGGCCTGGAACTTGTCGTTCACCACGTCGAAGGTCTGCTTGAAGCGCTCGCGGCTCGTCGCGTCGATGCGGACGATGGCTTCCTTCAGCTGGCTGATGGACGCCAGGAGGTCCTGACGCTGGGTGGAGAGGAACTCGAAGCGCTTGGACAGCTCCGCGTGCTCGTCGATGGCGGTGAGGTTGATCTCCCCCATCTTCTCCACCTGCGCGCGCAGGTCCTTGAGCTCGCTCTCCACTTCCGGCGAGAGCGGCGCCAGCAGGTGGTAGTTGTGCAGCTCCGTGGCCAGCTCCAGCTGGTAGCGCTCGCGGATACCGGCGGCCAGGTGCTCCAGCTCCAGGCCAATCTCCTTCTCGCGCAGGGTGATTTGCGACAGGCCCTGCATGAGCTCGTCCAGCCGGCCGCGCAGCTCGCGGAAGGAGGTGTCCTGCTCGCGCACTTCCGTGGTGGCGGTGGTGTGCGCGGTGCGGCGGGCCTCCAGGGCCTCCGCGCCCACGCGGTGCTCCTCCGCCCGCTGCTCCTTGGTGGACTCCAGCTCCGCGAGCCGCCCCTGCAGCTGCTCCACCTTGGTGCGGCCGTCCGTCACCGTGGCCTGCAGGCGGCTGACGCGCGACTCCATGTCCCGGCGCTGCGCCACCAGGCTCTCCAGCTCCTTGCGCGCGGACTCACCGCGCTCGCTGCCGGCGGCCACCTTCACGCGCAGGCCCATCAGGTTCGAGGACGCGGTGTCCGCGCGCTGGCGCAGCCCCTCCAGCTCCCCGGCGTACTGGCGCACGCGCTCCTCGCGCGCCTCGCGGTCCGCCTGGCCGTGGGCGACCTCGCCGCGGCTGGACTCCTCCTCGTTGGTGAGCGCGGTGTGGCTCTGCGACAGCTGGCCCTCCTCGCCCTCCAGCGAGCGCAGCCGCTCGCGCACCCGGGCCAGGTCCTCGCTCGCCTTGTGGAGGTCCTTCTCCTGGCTGGCCAGGTTGACCTCCTCCGCGTGCTGCTCCTTGCCCAGGCCCTTGAGGACGGCCTCCGCCTGCCCCATCTGCTTCTGGAGCGTGTAGTGGCGGGTCAAAATCTCGTTGTAGCGCTCCTCCACCCGGGCCACTTCGGCCGCCAGCTCGGCGATTTCGCGCTTCTTCTGGAGCGCGCCCACCGCCGCGCCCTCGCGCTCACCGCCGGTGATGGAGCCGTCCGCGCGGAACACCTCGCCGTCCAGCGTGACGAGCGTGACGGGCACGGGGGTGGTTTCCGCGTACTCGCTCGCGGCGACCATGTCCTGGACGATGACCACGTCGCCCAGGAGCAGCTTGAGCACCGGCTCCAGCGCGGGCTCGCAGGACACTTCCTTGAGCGCGTGCGCCAGGACGCCCGGGCGCGAGAGGTCCGGCTCCACGTAGGCCCGGGCCTGCTCGCCGGAGGGCACCGGCAGGAAGGTGCCGCGCCCTTCCGCGTGGCCCTTCAGGTACTCCACCAGCTCCACGCCCTTCTCGCGGCTGTCCACGATGACGTGCTGGAGCCGCTCGCCCAGGGCGGCCTCCACCGCGCGCTCGTAGCGCGCCGAATTCACCGTGAGGACGTCCGCCACCAGGCCGAAGATGCCCTGCTCGCGAGCGGCCTCCGCGGCGCGCACCATGACGGCGCGCACGCCCCGGTCGAAGCCGTCGTAGTTCTTCTGGATGTCCTCCAGGGAGGACAGGCGGCTGCGCTTGTCGCTCAGCTCCTCGCGCAGCGCGATGACCTGGACCTCGTTCTCCGTGAAGGCCTCGCGCGTGCGGGTGAGGGCCTCTTCTTCCTGGCCCCGGCGCTCGGCCAATTCGGAGGCCAGGTGGCGCGTGTCCTCCACGTGCCTGGCCGCCTGGGTGCGCACGGTGTCCAGCTCCTGCTCCTGGACGCGCAGGGCCTCCAGCTCACCGCCCAGCTTCGCGCGGCGCGCCTCCAGGTCCGTGCGCTGGCGCGCGAGGTTGACCAGGTTGCTCTCGTGGTTCGCCAGGCGCGTGGCCACGGCGACCAGCCCGGCCCGCTCCTGCTCCAGGCGCAGGGAGATTTCCGTCTGGAGCACGGAGACGCGGCGCTGCTCCTCCAGGGCCACCGCCATGGCCACTTCGTCTTCCTTGTACGAGCCGGCGATGCCCGACAGCTCCGCCTCGCGGGCCGTCATGGTCCGCACGACTTCGGCCTGCCGCGCGAGCAGCGCGTCCAGCTCCGCCTGCGCGGACTCCACGCGCGCGCCGGTTTCCTCGAAGTCGCGGCGGCCGTAGGACAGCTCCTGCGCCTCGCGCTGCAGGGCGCTCTCCAGCGCGTGCACCTCTCCGGCGTACTGCTGGAGGGCCGCCCCTTCCGCGTCCAGCTCCGCGCGGCGCCGGGTGATGACCTCCTCCAGCTCCTTCACCTTGTCCAGGCCCTCGCGCTCCTCGCCGCCCAGGTTCTCCAGGCGAGACTGGAGCACGCGCTTCTCCGCCATCAGCTCCAGCGAGCGGTGGCTGGTGGAGTGCAAATCAATCTCCCGCATGCGCGCCTTGAGCTTGCGGTACTTCTCCGCCTTCTTCGCCTGGCGCGACAGCGTGTCGAGCCGCTTCTCCAGCTCGCCCGTGATGTCGTTGACGCGCAGGAGGTTGGCCTCGGTGGCCTCCATCTTGCGCTCGGCGGCCTTGCGGCGGGCCTTGTACTTGGTGACGCCCGCGGCCTCTTCCAGCAGGTGCCGGCGGTCCTCCGGCTTGCTGGAGACGATGAGGCCCACGCGGCCCTGCTCGATGATGGAGTAGGCCTTGGTGCCCACACCCGTGCCGAGGAACAGCTCGGTGATGTCCAGCAGGCGGCAGAGCGTCTTGTTGATGAGGTACTCGGAGTCGCCGTTGCGGAACAGCCGGCGCGTAACGGTGATCTCACTGAAGCCCTGGTACTGGGGCGCCAGCGTGTCCGTGTCGTCCACGAGGAAGGTGAGCGACACCTCCGCCATGGACAGGGGCGGCTTGTTCTCCGAGCCGTTGAAGATGACGTCTTCCATGCCGCGGCCGCGCAGGTTCTTCGCGCTCTGCTCGCCCATCACCCAGCGGATGGCGTCCACGACGTTGGATTTGCCACACCCATTGGGGCCGACGACCCCGGTGACGCCCTCGTCGAAGGAGAAGACGCTCCGCTCCATGAACGACTTGAAGCCGGTGATGTCCAGGCGCTTGATTCGCATGCCAGCGGGCTCCCTACAGGCCGACGGTGAGACGGGGTGAAAACGCGCGCGGAGCCGGAAAATCGGCTCCGCAGCGTTTGGCAGGAGTACCAACGCACCCCGCCCCGGATCAAGCGTGACCATGCCACGCATGACCCTATGTGCAGTGCTACAGGTTGGTGTGCGAGCGGCCTTGCACCACCCTTGCAAAGCAACCGACCCACCCTACCTTCCTCTTGATCTTTCTGGAGGCGTCCTACGTTTCAGCCCTTGCTCGCCGTGTCGCTCCTCGTCGGTGCGTCCCCGACGTCCCAGGTAGCACCCCGGTCTGACATGGTCGTGGCGGCGGCGCCGGCCCCCTGTCCGAACCCCTGGTTTCCCATGGAGGAAGGCCTGTCGCTGACCTACCGGGCGGGCCGCTCGTCGGAGCTGGTGCTGGCGACGAAGGACGTCGCCTCCGCCGCGGACGGGACGGTGAAGGCCACGCTGGCGGTGAGCCTCAAGGGGCGCAGCGGCCAGACGGACCTGACCTGCGACTCCGAAGGCGTCCGCACGGGCCTGGGCGGGCTGGAGGGCACGCTCCTGTCCGCGTCCGGAATGGACGTTCAAGTCGTGAACGCGGAGGGCGCGGCAGTGCCGGCGCCGTCCGTGATGGTCCTCGGGGGCACCTGGAAGAACAGCCTGTCGGTGAAGCTCCAGCCGCCGGCCAGGAAGGGCGGCCTGCGCCCCATCATCGCCACGACCTTCGACAAGGAGGCCACGGTGGTGGGCGAGGAGGAGGTCACCGTCGCGGCGGGCACCTTCAAGGCGCTGAAGATCAAGAACATCACCACGGCGCGCGCCAGCCGCCCCGGCTCCGAGGGGCGCTCCATGGAGAGCTTCATGTGGTTCGCGCCGGACGTGGGCATCGTGAAGCTGACCACGGACGGAGAGACGAACCTGGAGCTGCTCAAGGTGGACCGGCCGAACGCCAAGGTGAAGCCGGCGGCCATCCAGGGCGGCGCGAAGAAGAAGGCCGTGAAGCCCACCAAGAGCTAGCGCGTCACCCCGTCTCGCCGGAGGGCACGGGCGGCTCCGTGGGGCGGCTGCCGTCCTTGGGCACCGCCGTGGGGCGCGACTGCGGCTCCACCGTGACGCGCACCACGCGGGGGCCGTCCACCTCCTCCACGAGGATGCGCCACATGTCGAGCTTGAGGCTGTCGCCCTTCTCCGGCACCCGGCCCAGCTTCGTCATCAGGTAGCCGGCGATGGTCGTCACCTCGCCCTTCTCGTCGTCGCTCAGGTCGAAGGTGACGTCCAGCTGGGCCTCCAGGTCGTCCAGCTGCGCGGTGCCGGGCAGCTCGAAGCGGCCTCCCGGCAGCGCCCGGACCTCCTCCACGCGCCGTCCCAGCTCCGCCACGTCGCCCACCACCTCCGCCACCACGTCCGCGATGGTCACGAGCCCGGACGTGCCGCCGTGCTCGTCCACCACCATGGCGATCTGCCGGCGCCGGCGGCGGAACTCCGTCAACAGCTGCTCCAGCGTCGCGTTCTCCGGGATGAAGAGCACCGGGCGCTGCACCTGCGACAGGCTGCGCAGCTCGCCGCGCGACAGGAGGAAGAACAGGTCCTTCACGTTCACCACGCCCTCGACCTCGTCGAGGTTGCCCCGGCACACCGGCAGCCACGTGTGCCCGGACGCCCGCGCGTCGATGACGTTCCTGTCCAGCGCCTCCTCCACGTCCAGGTAGCGCATCTGGTTGCGGGGCACCATCACCTGCCGCGCCGTCTTCTGCGCCATCTCCAGCGCGCGCTCCAACAGCTCCGCCCGCGCCGTGGTGATGGCGCCGGCCTGCGCGGAGCTGTGCAGGATGACGCGCAGCTCGTCCTCGTTCGTCGCCTCGTGCGACTCGCTGGCGGAGTGCAGGCCGAAGGCCTTGAGCACCAGCCCCGCCAGCCAGTTGAGCAGCCGGATGGCCGGGTAGAAGAGGAAGTAGAACGCGCGCATGGGCAGCGCCACCGCGAGCGTCGTCTGCTCCGCGCGCTGGATGGCGACGCTCTTGGGCGCCAGCTCCCCCATCACGATGTGCAGGAACGTGATGATGCTGAAGCCGATGATGCCCGCCGCGGTGGAGCCGTACTTCGCCGCCAGCGCCTCCGGCAGCACCTTGTCCACCACCGGGTGCAGCAGGTGTTCGAACGCGGGCTCACCCAGCCAGCCCAGGCCCAGCGACGCGAGCGTGATGCCGAACTGCGTGGCGGACAGGTACGCGTCCAGCTCGGTCACCATCTTCAGGGCCGTGGACGCGCCGGGCGTGCCCTCGTCCACCAGGGACTGCAGGCGCGTGGCGCGGATCTTCACGATGGCGAACTCCGTCGCCACGAAGAAACCGTTCGCGACGACCAGCAGCAGCGCCAGCCCCAGGAAAACCCATTCCATGTGTGATTCCCTCAGAAGAGGGCTTCGAAGTCCGGATCGCCCTTGAGCACGTCGAACATGGGGTCCGCGGACAGCCACCCCAGGACCTTCTGCCGGTCCGCCGCCAGCGCCTTCTGCAGGTACTGGACGGCGTCCTTCGGACGGCCCCACAGCGCGTACAGCGCCGCCAGGTTGTAGTTGAGCAGGAGGTCTTCCGCGTTGAGCGCCCGGGCGCGCTCGTAGGCGCGCTCCGCTTCCGCGTAGAAGCCCTTCTGGGCGTAGCAGATGCCCAGGTCCAGCTGCGCCTCGAAGTTGTCCGGCTCCAGCCGCACCACTTCCTTCAGCTGGGTGATGGAGGAGCGGTAGTCCCCCTCATCCATCATCAGCGCCGCCAGCTCGTGCCGGGGGAAGGCGTCCTGCGGGTCCAGCTCGATGGCGGCCTGCAGCTCCCGCATCGCCTCCTCCACCCGCCCCTGGTCCGCGTAGGTGAGCCCCAGGTTCAAGTGGGCGTCCGGGTACTCCGGATCCAGCTCGATGGCTTCCTTGTACTCCTCCACGGCCATCTCGCTGGCGTGGGTGGAGAGGAAGCAGGCCAGGTTGTAGTGCGCGGTGGCGCTCTCCGGCTCCAGCTTGAGCGCGGTGAGGTACTCGCCCAGCGCCTCGCGGAACTGCTTCTTCTCCGCGTAGACCGTGGCCAGGTTGTCGTGCGCGTGCGCCGACGTGGGGTCCAGGTCGATGGCCTTCTTGAACTCCTTGACGGCCTCGTCCAGCCAGCCCCGGTCCGCCAGCTCGATGCCGCGGGTGTTGTGCTCATCGGACAGAGCGATGTTGTCCTTTTCCCGGGCCATGGGCGCGCGGCAATCTACGCGTCGCGCGTTTCCCCGTGCAAGGTAGAGTTTCCCCTTGCCCATGCGCCACGCCGCCCTGCTGCTCCTGCTGTCACTTTCCGCCTGCCATCCCCGCCCCGTGACGCCCGCCTCCCCTCCCCCGGGGCTGGAGCCCGCCGCCGCCACGGAAACCCCGCCGCCCGAGGCCGCCTCCGCTCCGCCGGCCGGGTCCGATACCGGACATCCCGCTGGCCAGCCGACCCCTCCAGCCCCCGCCCGCCCGGTGACCCTGGTGGTGGGGGGCGACGTGACGGTGGGCTACCACTACGAGGAGTACTTCGATGATCAGGTGGCCAAGGGGAGGACGCGCGAGGAGATGTTCGCGTACGGCTTCCGCGAGGTGATGCCCATCGTGGACTCCGGCGACCTGTTCGTCGTGAACCTGGAGTGCCCGTACACGGACAGCACGGTGAAGCTGCCCAAGAACTTCAACTTCCGCGCGCGGCCGGAGCTGGTGAACGTGCTCACCGCGGGCCGCGTGGGCGTGGTGAGCCTGGCCAACAACCACATGATGGACTACGGCGCCCAGGGGCTCCTGGACACCCTCACCTCCCTGGAGGCCGCGCGCATCCCCTACTTCGGGGCCGGCCGCACCCTGGCGGAGGCGCGCCGCCCGGCCATCCTCACTGTGGGAGGCCTGCGCGTCGCGTTCCTGGGCTACTTCTTCCTGGGCACGCGCAACATCGAACCCCGGGAGGTCTACGCCACGGACACCACGCCGGGTGTGGCCGGGCACTTCTCCGACGTGGAGGTGATGGAGCGGATGCTGCGCGAGGACATCGCCGCGGCGAAGGCCCAGGCGGACCTGGTGCTGCCCTTCTTCCACTGGGGCATCGAGGGCAACACCACCCCGGAGCCGTACCAGGTCCGGCTGGCGCACGCGGCCATCGACGCGGGGGCGGCGGGGGTGTTGGGCAGCCACCCGCACGTGCTCCAGTCCATGGAGCTGTACCAGGGCAGGCCGGTGCTCTACTCGCTGGGCAACTTCGTGTTCGGTGGGAACTGGAACCCCCGGGACAAGCGCAGCGTCCTGTGGCGGGCGCGCTTCGACTCCACGGGTTATGTCTCCAGTGACGTGCTGCCCCTCAGGACCGACCGCTACCCCGAGTTCCCCGTCCAGCCGGTGCCCGTCACGGGTGCCGAGGCCGATGGGGTGATGACGCTGCTGCGCACCGCGTCGCAGGGGACGCCGGGGCTGGAGCGGATGCTCCCCGCGTTGGAAGCCGGGGGAGCAGGGAGCCAGCCGCCCCCCTCCTCCAGTGTGAGAGGGGGGCAGTAGCTTCCAGGACTACTTGTTGTTGCGCTGGCCGCGCTTGAAGCGCGTGCGGCGGCGCTTCAGCTGCGCCTTCCGGGTCTTGGCGCGGTTCTTCAGCTTCTTCTTGGAACGATTCCCCTTCTGTGCGGCCATGTGGAAGGACTCCGTGTTGAGCGTGATTCAAGCCGCACCGGGCGGCGACGGGGGCCGTTCTACATGCCGCTGCCCATACGGCCAAGGTTTTCCTTGACGCCCTCGGCCCTTGCCACGGGGCGCCCAACGGGGCAAGACGCCCCGGGAACCACGCATGATTGACAAATTGGAAGAGGTCGAGCGCCGCTTCGAGCGGCTCACGGCCGACCTGTCGAACCCCGATATCCTCGCCGACACGGCGAAGCTCCAGAAGGTGTCCAAGGAGCGCGCCGGGCTGGAGAGGCTCGTCGAGACCTTCCGCGCCTACCGCAAGGTGCTGGCGGACCTGTCGGAGGTGGAGTCGTGGCTGTCCAGCTCCGACCCCGACGAGAAGGCCTACGCCAAGGAGTCCCTGCCGGGCCTCAGGGAGCAGCGCGAGGAGCAGGAAGCCGCGCTGAAGATCCTCCTGCTCCCCAAGGATCCCAATGACGAGAAGAACGTCATCCTGGAGATCCGCGCGGGCGCGGGTGGCGACGAGGCGGCCCTCTTCGCCGAAGAGGTCATGCAGATGTACCTGCGCTACGCGGACCGCAAGGGATGGAAGGCGGACATCCTGGACATGAGCGCGGGCAACGCGGGCGGCGTGAAGGACGCCACGGTGACGCTCTCCGGGGACGCCGTGTTCAGCCAGCTCAAGTACGAGTCCGGCGTCCACCGCGTCCAGCGCGTGCCGGCCACGGAGACGCAAGGGCGCATCCACACCTCCACCATCACCGTGTCGGTGATGCCGGAGGCGGAGGACGTGGACGTGCAGATCAACCCCGCGGACATCGAGATGCAGGTGATGCGCTCCACGGGCGCCGGTGGCCAGAGCGTCAACACCACGGACTCCGCGGTGCGCCTCATCCACAAGCCGTCCGGCATCGTGGTGAAGTGCCAGCAGGAGAAGAGCCAGGGGAAGAACCGCGCCATGGCCCTGCGCATGCTGCGCGCGAAGCTCTACGACATGGAGCAGGAGCGCATCCGCAACGAGCGCGACTCCATGCGCCGCGGCCAGGTGGGCACGGGCGACCGCAGCGAGAAGATCCGCACCTACAACTTCCCGCAGGACCGGCTCACCGACCACCGCATCGGCCTCACCGTGCACAACCTGCCGGCCATCATGGTGGGCAACGTGGACGAAGTGATTACCGCCTGCCGCACCCACTACCAGGCCGAAGCCCTCAAGGCGCAGACGGGCGGCGGGCGTCCCGCCAGCGAAGCATGAGCGACGTCTGGACCATCCGCCGGCTCCTTACCTGGACGACGGGGCACTTCGAGAAGCGCGGGGTGGACGCGCCCCGGCTCACGACGGAAATCCTGCTCGCGCACGTGCTCAAGACAGGCCGCGTGCGCCTGTACGTGGACCTGGACCGGCCGCTGTCCAAGGACGAGCTGGCCGCCTTCAAGGCGCTCATCGAGCGCCGGATGGCGGGCGAGCCCACGAACTACCTGACGGGCACGAAGGAGTTCTACAACCGCCCGTTCAAGGTGGACGCGCGCGTACTCATCCCCCGGCCGGAGACGGAGCTGCTGGTGGAGGCGGTGCTGCACTCGGTGCCGAAGGATGCGCCCAGCCGCGTGCTGGACGTGTGCACGGGCTCCGGCTGCATCGCCATCAGCGTGGCGGCGGAGCGGCCCCAGGCGACGGTGCTGGCCACGGACCTGTCCAAGGACGCGTGCGCGCTGGCCCGTGAGAACGCACAGGCCCTGGGCGTGGCCGAGCGCGTGAGCGTGCTGGAGGGCGACCTGTTCTCTCCCCTGCCCCCGGACGCGACGTTCCGGGTGGTGGTGTCGAATCCGCCGTACATCGACTCGGGCGACATCGCCGGGCTGTCCGCCGAGGTGCGGCGAGAGCCCCGGCTGGCGCTGGATGGCGGGCCGGACGGACTGGTCGCGCTGCGGCGGGTGATTGAGGGCGCCCGGCGGGTGCTGGAGCCTGGCGGATTGCTTGCATTGGAGATGGGTGAGACCCAGGGAAGCGCCGTCCTGGAGCTCCTGCGGGCCGCGGGCTACTCCGACGCGCGCGTGGAGAAGGACCTGGAACGGCGTGAACGCATGGCGTTCGGGACACAGCCCGCGGCCTGACGGCCACGGGACACGCGGCCCGGCAGCCGCACGCACGAGAAGGCACGTCAAAGACATGGACAAGATCGTCATGAAGGGTGGCACCGCGCTGCACGGCGAGGTGGAGGTCTCCGGCGCGAAGAACGCGGCGCTGCCCATCCTGGCCTCCGCGCTGCTGGCGGATGGCACCACCACCTTCCGCAACGTGCCGGACCTGGCGGACGTGGCCACGATGCTGGAGGTGCTCCGCACGATGGGCTGCGAGGCCGCGCGCCTCACCGGCAAGAAGGCGGACACGTGTGAAATCAGCATCGCGGGGAACATCACCCCGGAGGCCCCCTACGACCTGGTGAAGACCATGCGCGCCAGCGTCCTGGTGCTGGGGCCGCTCGTGGCGCGCTTCGGCCGGGCGCGCGTGTCCATGCCGGGCGGGTGCGCCATTGGCGCGCGTCCCATCGACCAGCACCTCAAGGGCCTGAAGGCGCTGGGCGCGGACATCCACCTGACGGAAGGCTACGTGGAGGCCCGGGCCAAGCAGCTCAAGGGCGGCATGGTGAACTTCGACGTCATCACCGTCACCGGCACGGAGAACGTGATGATGGCGGCGGTGCTCGCGAAGGGCCGCACGGTGATGGAGAACTGCGCGCGCGAGCCGGAGGTGGAGGAGCTGGCGCGGGTCCTCAACAAGATGGGCGCGAAGGTGGAGGGGGCGGGCACGTCCATCATCACCATCGAGGGCGTGGACTCCCTGAACCCGGTGGAGCACGCCATCCTCCCGGACCGCATCGAGGCGGGCACGCTGCTGGTCGCGGCGGCCATCAGCGGGGGCAACGTGCTGGTGAAGCACGCACGGCCGGAGCACCTGGACGCGGTCATCGACAAGCTGCGCGAGGCGGGCTGCACCATCACCGCCGAGGGCGGGGGCCTGCGCTGCAAGGCGCCCAGGTCGCTCAAGTCGGTGAACATCACCACCACGGAGCACCCGGGCTTCCCCACGGACATGCAGGCGCAGTTGATGGCGCTGATGACGGTGAGCCACGGCACGTCCGTCATCTCCGAGAACATCTTCGAGAACCGCTTCATGCACGTGCCGGAGCTGCACCGGCTGGGCGCGGACATCACCATCCAGGGGCACACGGCGGTGGTGAAGGGCGTGAAGGCGCTCAGCGGGGCACAGGTGATGGCCACCGACCTGCGCGCCAGCGCGTCGCTCATCCTGGCTGGCCTGCGGGCTGACGGGCAGACCGAGGTCAGCCGCGTCTACCACCTGGACCGCGGGTACGAGCGGCTGGAGCGCAAACTGCGGGGCCTGGGGGCGGACATCCGCCGGGTGAAGGAGCGGGCCTGAGCCTGAGGGGCCGACCGACGGCACGTTGCCAACAGAAGCCGCCGCACGGGTTGCATCCCAATTTTTGGGCGACTTATCATTCTCCATTCACTGGGGAGCACCTTCCGCTCCCCCCTTTCAGGAGAACGAGCCGCCCCATGAATTGCCCCGGTTGCAGCGTCGAGATGACTGATCTCGAAGGAGATCACGAGACGTTGCGGAAGTGTGGAGACTGCGGAGGCCTGTGGACCGATGTTTCGGACCTGCGCCGCATCCTCCTTCACAACAACCTGCCCGGTCTGGAGCTACTCGGGGGCAAGGTCGACGCGGAGGCCCTGACAGGGCAGTGCCCGGACTGCCAGGTGGACTTCGTACGCATCGATGGTGGCGACCGGAAGCATCCGCTGCACTACGACACCTGCGAGTCCTGCGGCGGCATCTTCCTGGAGTCGGAGTTCGCGGACGCCGCGGACGCCAAGGCCGCCGAGCAGGAGATGGTCACCTTCTTCCGCAACTTCGACGCGAAGCGGAAGTCCAAGGCGGCCATCTAGGCCCCAGGCTCCAGGACCGGTGGGCGCCCGGTTCTCCCAGGCGCCCGGTCGTTCTCAAGGCTTGCCGCGGAAGGCGCTTCCCCACTCCTCGGGGAGCGTCCCGTCCAGCGACAGCGCGGCGGCCGCCTTCGGCCCCTCGCCAGCGGCGGTCCGCTCGAAGCGGGCCGTCACCTTGCCCTTCTTCGGGATGTCCAACGTCACCTTGTTGCCGGACACCGTGTAGGTGCCGCTGACGACGGTGGTGGGCTCCGGCGTCTCCAGGGGCTCCAGCGAGAAGCGCCAGGTGCCGTCCACGAAGAAGGACAGGAAGCGCTCCGGGGCGCCTTCATGCCCGCCGAACCAGGTGCCTACGAGCGGGGCCACGCGCGCGTCGTACTTGTACCGGGTGGCCAGCGCGGGGCCGTTGAGGGGCTTTCCGCCCGAGTAGAGGACCAGGTCGGTGAGGCACACCGGGCTGTCCTCCTTGGCGCCGGGGAAGCGGTCCGCGACCTCCAGGATGAAGCGCGCGCCGAACAGCGGCTGGGACAGGGGCACGGCCTGCAGGCCGCGCTTGTCCTGCACGGTGACGCTGCGGGACGCGTCCACGCTGGTGAGGGTGAACTTGCGCACGCGGCCGTTGGCCTTGAAGGCGTCGCGGGAGGTTCCGTCGCCCGTGTAGACGCGCACCTCGTCCAGGGTGACGGGCTCCTTGAAGCCGATGAAGACGTGGGAGGGCTTCTCCCCTTCCGCGCACCAGACGGTGGTGTCCCGGCCGTCCAGCATGTTGAGGGGCACGTAGTGGTCCGGGCGCCCCTCCTTCTCCAGCCAGGCCTCCGCCTGGGCATAGCCGGGCGCGGCGGGCGCGGCGGCGAGGACGGACGGAGACACGAGCAGCAGGCAGGCCAGGGACAGGCGTCGCATGGGGCGCATCTTGGATCGTCCCCACCCCGGGGCTCCAGTCCGGGTGTGCACCTTCCGCCACCACCGGACCTCGCGGCGGGCCGCGAAGGAGGCCCTGGCGTTGTCCATGTGACGTGCCGGGGGCGAGGATGAAAGCGGCCCGCCAGGGGTTGGGGGTGCTTGACACCCGGACACGCCCAGGCCGACAAGGCGGACCGACCGAGGAGGAAGACGTGATGCGACGTTGGGGCTGGGTCTGTGTCGTGGGGCTGCTGGGGGTGGCCGCATGCAAGAAGGACGTGCCTGCGGAGGTGCCGGACGCGGGCGTGGAGGAGACGGGCCCCTCCGCCCTCACGGAGAAGGAGCCCAACGAGCGGCCCGACCAGGCGCTGCCGATTACCCGCGACAGCGTGGTGACGGGCGGCCTGGCGGCGGAGCCCAACAAGCTGGATGAGGACTGGTACCGGCTGGCCCCCGGCACTCCGCGCATCGCGGACGTGACGGTGACGGGCCTGCCCGGCGGGGACGTGAAGCTGGACGTCTACGACCAGGACCGCAACCGGCTGGTGGGCGTGAACAGCGAGGGCGAGGGCAAGGGGGAGCGCCTTCCGAACCTCTACGTGGAAAAGGAGCGCTGGCTGGTGGTGTCGCCCGCGCGCAAGGGCACGGGCGGGGCGTACACGCTGGAGGTGAAGTACCGCCAGCCCAACGACGGCGAGGAGCGCGAGCCCAACGACCGCGCCGTGGACGCCGCCGCGCTGCCGCTGGGGCAGACGGTGACGGCGTTCCTGGGGCACTCCGGAGACGAGGACTGGTACCGGGTGGAGCTGCCCGGCCCCGCCACGCCCGAGGGTGAGGTCCCCGCGGTCCAGGACAGTGGCGCACCGGCGCCGGGCGCGACGCCCGAAGCTCCCGGTGCGCCGGCCCCGGGTTCGACGCCCGCGGCCGTGCCTCCGCCGTCCGTGCCGGACGAGACGCCGGTCATCGACGACAACGCGGCACCCTCCCCCGAGGGCACATTTGGAGGCGGAGAGCCGCCCGCTCAGCCGCCGGAGGGCGCGACGCCCACGGCGCCCGGAGAGCTGGCGGGGGCGACGGCGGCCCAGGCGGCGGACGCGGGCCTCCCGCCCCTCGAGCCGGAGGTGCCGTCGGTGGCGCTGAAGATTGAGCTGTCCGCCGTGGAGGGCGTGCGGCCGGAGATTTCGGTGCTGTCCGCCGCGGAGGCGCCGCTCTTCACCCTGCAGGGCAAGGAGGGCGAGCCGCTCGCGCTGCGCAACATCGGCGTGAGGGCCACGGACCGGGTGGTCTACGTGGTGGTGAAGGGCGGCTGGACGGGGACGGGCAAGGCGCAGCGGCGCACGTACAACGCGCAGGTGCCCTACACGCTGACGGTGTCCCAGGAGGAGGCGGGGGCGCACGCGGAGCTGGAGCCCAACGACGAACTGCTCAAGGCCACGCCGCTGACAGGCGCGGGCTTCCGCGAGGGCTTCCTGTCGCCCAAGTCGGACGTGGACAACTACGTGCTGACGACGCGCGAGCCGGTGCTGGCGAAGGTGGAGCTGTCGGGCGTGGACCGGTTGGACCTGACGCTGTCGATGGTGGAGCCACCGCAGGGTGACGGGCAGAAGGAGACGGTGCTGCTCAAGGCCAACGACGGCGCTCTCAAGGAGCCGGAGCGGCTGAACAACGTGGCGTGCAACGGCACCTGCTACTTCCGGGTGGAGGGCTCGTTCCGGAAGGTGAACGGCAAGTTCGTGAAGGACTTCGAGAACGCGGACCAGCCCTACCGCATCAGCGTGACGACGGTGCCGGACAACGGCGGCGAGGAGCGCGAGCCCAACAACACCGCCGACCGCGCGCAGGACCTGACGTTGGGCAAGGCGGTGCGCGGCACGGTGTACCCGGCGAAGGACGTGGACTTCTTCCGGGTGGACCTGTCCGACCGGCCGGTGCGCACGGCCATCACCGCGACGCTGCTGGGCATCCTGAAGGTGGACGTGGGGCTCTACCTGCACCGGGTGCAACCGGACGGAAAGCTGACCCTGGTGCAGACGTCCGACCGCGCCAAGGGCGACCTGCCGGAGACCATCCGCTACAGCGCCGAGCCCGGCGTCTACGTCTTCGAGGTGCGCGACGCGAAGAACCGCGAGGCGAACTTCCAGGACTCGTACCAGCTCACCGTCGAGGAGGGGGAGTAGCCCGACGTGCTGCCACTCGACTCACCACGGTGGCATGCACTGGAGGCGGCCAAGGGCCCTGCCTCCCACGTCCCGGGATTGCTCCGCCAGTTGAGGGAGCATCCCGAGGATGAAGGCCTGTGGTGGGGTGAACTCTGGGATGCCCTCTACCACCCGGGATCGATCTGCTCGGGTACGTATGCCGCGATCCCCTACGTCGTGGAGGTGGCCCTTGCGCATCCAGGGCCCGTGACGCGGCGGGAATGCGCGGTCGTCGTTGGCATCACGGTGCTTGAAGGGCCAGTGGATGTCGTGCCCGAGGAGTTCCGGACTGACTTCCGGACAGCCATCGCGCATGCACGCCGGCTGGCGCTGGAGGAGCTGAGGGTCGCCACGCCTCGCCTGACGACCCATCTCCACCTGCTCATGGCCCTGGCAGGCCTGTCCGGATGGAAGCGGCTCGGGGACCAGATCGACGGGCTCGCGGCCGACCAGTTGGAAACGAAGTGCCCGAAGTGCGGTGTCCCACTGGTCCTTCTTCCCGAAGATGAAGGAATGAGCATTTCGGCGGAGCCCAACGCCGCATTCAAGCCCGGAGCCCAACGCCTGCCGGTGACACCCGCACCGGAGCGGACCGCCCCATCGGACGACGGGGCGGGGCCTCGGGAGCAGCTGCTCGCGTTGAGCCTGCACGCGGGCCACTCCCGTGCGGCCACCTGGCTGCGGTGCCTGGGAGGAACCGCGTCATGCCCTGCGTGCGCGGAGACCTTCCCACTGGAAGACCCAGGCGATTCTTCCCGTTGACAAGGCAGGGCCCCGCCCCTACTTTGGGCCTCGCTTCGCGCATCACCTGCGGTGGTAGCTCAGTTGGTAGAGCACGAGCTTCCCAAGCTCGGGGTCGAGGGTTCGAATCCCTTCCGCCGCTCTGAAGAGACACAGGCCGGTGGTTCCTTCACGGAACCACCGGCCTTCGTGTTTCCGGCGCGGGGTGGCTACTGGAGCGCGACCGGGGGCGCCTTCTGCGTCATCTGCTGTGCATAGTCCGCTGCGTGGGCGCGCATGTAGCCCACCGGATCCGCGACCACACCCAGGCCATGGGTCTTCGAACGCCCGGTGTAGACGAGGTCTCCGCTCTCGTTGATGTAGTGGACGAAGAGGCCCGCGGTGCCGTCAGCACCGAAGCGATCGGTCTCCACGCTGCCAATCTGCGTCCCGTCCGCGGCCACGATCTCCCGCATGATGGGCGAGCGGTACATGTGCGCGACCGGGATGATCACCCCCTTGGCGCCGGACTGCTTCACGTACTCGGCCAGTTCCTTCTTCATCCGGGGAGGGACGGTGAAGTTGTCGGTGGCGATGTTGGGGAACGCCTCGCACCACGGGCTGTCTCCCTTCACCTTCTTCACCTGGACCTCGGCGACGTCCTTGCCGTACGCGCTCCAGAGCGCCGGAGCCAGGGCATCCTCGAGGTTGCGGTACACTTGGTCGTTGCCCTCCGCCGGGTAGGCGCAGGCGAGCATGGGGGTGAGCGCGTAGGGACCGTCCAGGGCGTTCCACTTCCCGCCGGTGAAGTAGCGCGGGTTGGACGTGGCCAGGCCGCCACCGCATCCAGACAGCAGGGCCAACGCGACAACGGCGCTCGATGAAATGCGGAAGAAGGATGCACGGCGAGCGGTCATGGGAACTCCTCAAGCAGGTGGATGTGACTCACGGACATTCGTGAGCCCCCTTGGACGCTCCACACGGATTCCAGGGTTCCATCTTTTCCCATGTCCTGGAGACCACGCCCTTCACCCAGGGCGATGGACCTCTACGGCCCCCTGGGGACGGCGGCCAGCACAACGTGGTCCCCGGGGCCCTGTACGAGCCCCACAACCGCCAGCACTTCTAGAAGGCTACTTCGCGAGCCACGCCGCGAAGCGCTTGTCGAGGAGCGGCGCCGCCTTGTCGACGGCGTCCCAGGTGTCGTCGTCGAGCTTCGGCGCGTCGTGACCGAACGGCCCCGCGCGTTTTCCGAATGTCTTCTTGAGGTCGGCGGTGATCCACAGCCCGTTCATGTTGTGGAACCACCGCCACGCCAGTTCGCGGAGGCCCGGCGCTTCGCGGAGGTGGTTGTCCCAGAGGCCGCGCGGGAGCGCCTGCTTCACGAACTCCGACCCCTTCGCTTTGCGTGTCGCGACAGCCTCGAGCAGTGCGCGGTGCGCCGGGAATCGCGACGTATCGAGCAGGCCCCGTGTCGCGGCATAGCCAATGAAGAGCCCGGTCGTGACGTCGGGATACCGCTCGAGGGCGCCCCCGCCGTCCACAGCGAGGGTGACGGAGAGGGACTCGTCGAACTCGAGCGTGAGCCACACGTGCTCCGCGGTGTCGAGCGCGAAGTCCCAATAGGCGACGGTGAGCGCGTCTTCGTCAGCGAAGGCGGCGCTACGACCGGTGGGCGGGCCGAGCAGCTTCGTGATCTCCGCCTCCGCCTTCACCTTCCACGGCACGCCCAGGACGTCCTCGCCCACCTTCGAGCGCACCCACGCGGAGGAGACGTAGGGGATGAACGTCTTGGCCGTCTTCGGGATGGGCAGGAAGGCGTCGTTCAGGATGTCGTGGGAGAAGACGATTTCGACGCCGTGCTTCGCCGCTTCGACGTTCACCGAATCGGTGTTCTCACTCGTGGACGCGGGCACCTTCTTGCCAAGCACACCGGTCACGTAGGCGATGACCTCGGGGTCGTCCGCGCGCCGTCCCATGAGCCCCGCCAGTTGCTGGACCTTCGGGCCGAGCTTCTTCATCACCGCGGTGGGAACGAACGTGTGCACCGTCGCGGGAGGCGCGGACGCGGGGGGCACGGCGTCGCCGTCCAGCCAGGCCGCGAAGTCGAAGTCCTTCGCCTTCGGCGCCCGGACCTTCTTCGCCTTCAGCCACGCAGCCAGCGCCTTGCGGCCGGACGCCCCCTCTTCGTCATCCAGGTCGGACACCTCCGTCTCGCCCTGGGCCCACAGCGCCAGGAACTCCTCGAGGCTGTTCGCGACCGTCCGCGCCTCCCCCTCCGAACCGACCAACGCCACAGCCCACGGAGCGTCCGCGCCGGGGTTCACGAGCGCGAGCAGCGAGCCATCCGGAAGCTGGAGGAACGCGAAGGCGTCACGGTGAAGCCGGTCCGCCTTCTCCGGGTTCCACTCCTTCGGAACAGGCTCGGCCGCGAGCGCATCGAACCAGCCCAGCGTTCCATGGGACTGATTGCCAATCCACGCGCCGACGTCCGCCAGCAGCGGTGGAATCTCATGACCCTTCGGCGCCCTGGAGAGATTGACCGTGTAGTTCGCCATCCGGGCAGCTTTGGCCGCGGCCCCCACGCTGTAAAGGCGCGCGGGCGTCTTGACTGAACGCGCTTTCAGCCACACCCTGGCAGGGTGAAGGCCCGTCCCGTCGACAATCCGCCCAACCCCTGGGCCAGCACCGCGGTGGAGTACCTGGACGAGATTCCCCCCGCGCGCCTGGAAGTCTGGGAGGACCACAGCCGCTCCATCATCGCGAGCAACGACAGCCCCGACGTGTGCTTCTCCTGGAGCGTCAACCCGTACCGGGGCTGCCTTCACGCCTGCGCCTACTGCTACGCGCGCCCCACGCACCAGTACCTGGACTTCGGCGCGGGCACCGACTTCGAAACGCGCCTCGTCGTCAAACCCAACGCCCCGGAGCTCTTGCGCGAAGCCTTCGACCGTCCGTCGTGGAAGGGAGAGACGGTCGTCTTCAGCGGCGTCACGGACTGCTACCAACCCCTGGAGGCGTCGCTCCGGCTCACCCGCCAGTGCCTGGAGGTCTGCGCCGAGTACCGCAACCCCGTGGGCATCGTGACCAAGGGCGTGCTGATTGAGCGCGACCTGGACATGCTCCAGCGGCTGGCGGCGGAGACGAAGCTGTTCGTGAGCATCAGCCTCCCCTTCCACAACGAGGAGCTGGCGCGCGCCATGGAGCCGCTCGTCGCCACACCGAAGCGGCGCCTGGCCACCATCCGCAAGCTCACGGAGGCCGGCATTGACGTGGCCGTGTCCGTGGCCCCCATCATCCCCGGCCTCAACGACGAGGATATCGCGCGGGTCATCACCGCCGCCCGCGAGGCCGGCGCCACGCGCGCGCACTACACGCTCTTGCGGCTCCCCGGCCCCGTGCAGGCCGTCTTCGAGGAGCGCCTGCGCGCGAAGCTGCCCCTGCGCGCGGAGCGGGTGCTGCACCGCATCCGCGAGACGCGCGGCGGGGAGCTCACCGACAGCCGCTTCAAGCACCGCATGCGCGGCGAAGGGCTCTACGCGCAGACCATCCACCAGCTCTTCGCGACGTCGGCGCGCAAGGTGGGCATGCGCGCCTCATCCATCACGGAGGCCGCGCCGGACACCTTCCGGCGCCCCGCGCGGCCCTCCACCTCACCCCAGCTGTCGCTCTTCTAGGCAGCGAAGGGCGCGACATCCGGGGGCGCTATTTCCGGATGGCTTGCAGGATGGACAGCAGGATGACCGCGCCCACCGTGGCCACCAGCAGCGAGTACAGGTTGAAGCCTGTCACGCCCCGGCCACCGAAGAAGCTGAACACCCAGCCGCCCAGCATGGCACCCACGATGCCGGCGACGATGTTGGCGAACATCCCCATCCGGGCGTTGGTGCCCTTGATGATGCTGGCCAGCCAGCCTGCGATACCGCCCAACACCAGCCACGAGCAGATTCCCATGACGTCCTCCAGGTAGGGCCGAAGCCTTACCAGACCTCACAGCGGTTCGCAGCGGGCGCCACCATCGGAGCCCCCGCGGGGCAGGAGAAGGCCTGCTGGAACTGCGGCAGGTTCACGTCCGGCCCCTTCACGCGCAGGAACGCCGGCGAGTGCGAATCCGTCAGCGCCCGCTGCCGCGCAGCTTCGTTACGAATCTTCGAGCACCACGATTGCGCGTGCGCGAGGAAGAACTGCTGCCCCGGGGTGAACCGGTACGAGTTCGCCTTCGCCGCCTGCTCCGGGCGCTTCGCCAGGTAGGACTCCATGGCCGCGTACGCCAGCTTGAGGCCGCCCAGGTCCGCGACGTTCTCGCCCAGGGTGAGCTTGCCGTTCACCTTCACGTCGTCCACGGCGGTGTACAGGTCGTACTGGTTCTTCACGCACGACACGCGCTCGCGGAAGGCCTTGTCCGACGCCGGGGTCCACCACGTGCGCAGGTTGCCGTCCGCGTCGAACTGGCGGCCCTCGTCGTCGAAGCCGTGGGTGATTTCGTGGCCCACCACCATGCCCATGGCGCCGAAGTTCACCGCCGCGGACGCGTCCCGCCCGAAGAACGGCGGCTGGAGGATGCCCGCCGGGAAGACAATCTCGTTGGTGGCCGCGTTGTAGTAGGCGTTCACCGTGGGCGGCGACATGAACCACTCCTGCCGGTCCACCGGCTGGCCCACCTTGCGCAGCTGGCGCGCCTGCTCGAAGGCGTCCGCCGCCAGCACGTTGTCCAGGTACGAGTCGCGCGTCACCGTCAGCCCGTCGTAGGCGCGCCACTGGTCCGGGTAGCCAATCTTGTTGGTGATCTTCTTCACCTTCACCAACGCCTGCGCCTTGGTCTCCGCGTCCATCCAGGACAGCGTGTCCAGGTTGCGCTCGAAGGACTGCTCAATCTGCTGGACCATGTCCAGCGTGGTGGCCTTGCCGTCCGCGCCGAAGGTGCGCGCGATGAAGGGCTTGGCCAGCGCGTGCGGCAGCGCTTCGTCCGTGGCGTCCACGCACTTCTTCCAGCGCGCCAGGTCCGCCTTGGCGCCGGTGAGCACCGTGGACTCGAAGCGGAAGAACTCGTCGCGCAGCGCCTTGGGCAGCGCCGTCTGCACGTCCTTCACCAGGTGGTAGGAGAGGTACGGCCCCATGTCCGTCGGGCGCTGCTGACGCACCAGCGCGGACACCTCCGAGAAGAACTTCGGCTCCGTCACGTTGAGCGCTTCACCCGCGGGCAGCCCCACCTGCGCGAAGTACGTGTCCCACTGGAACGCGGGCGCCAGCTGCTTCAGGCCCTGACGCTCCAGGCGGTGGTAGACCTTCTCCGGCTCGCGGCGCTCCTCCTTGGGCAGCCGCGCGTTGGCCAGGCGCGTCTCGATGGCGAGGATGCCAATGGCCTTGCGGCTGGCCACGAAGGGCGCGTCGCCCAACAGCTCGAACACCTTCTGCACGTGCGCCTGGTAGGCGTTGCGCGCCTCGCGCATCTTCACGTCGGGCTTGAGGTAGTAGTCGCGGTCCGGCAGGCCCAGCCCGCCCGCGTCCACCACGGCGATGACCTGCGTGGCGTCCTTCTGGTCCTGATCCGACCCCACGCGGAACAGCGCGTTCACGTCGCGCGCGTGCAGCCAGGCCACCGCGCCGGCCACCGCCTGCGGGCTCTTCAGACCGTTGAGCTTCGCCAGGTACGTGCGCAGCGTGGGCAGCGACTGCTCCAGCTTCGCCTCGTCCATGCAGGAGCCGTAGAAGTCGCCCAGCTTCTTCTCTTCCGCGGTGCCCTCGCCCTGCCCTTCCGCGGCCTTGGAGAGGATGTCGCGCAGCACGGTCTGGTTGCGCTCGGCCACCGTCTCGAAGCCGCGGCTCCAGCGCGCGCGCTCGGCGGGGATCTCCGTGGTCTTCAGCCAGCCGCCACACGCGTACTGGTAGAAGTCGTCACAGGGGTTCACGGACGGGTCCATCACCGCGGCGTCCAGGCCCGGAGGCATGGGGCGCTCGGACATGGGCACGGCGGGGGCCTCTGGCGCGGGCGTGGCCGGCGCGGCGGCGGCCACGGGGGCCGGGGTGGAGGCCTGGGGCGGCTCGGGGGTGGGCTCCGCCGTCTTGCAGGCGGCGCCAAGGACACAGGAGGCGGCGAAGAGGGCCAATCGCTTCAAAGCGTTCTCCAGCACGGACAAGGGGTGAGAATCCGGCGCGCATCAACTCCTGATGCGCGGGGGCATTCCAGCTTCAACTCCAGCGCGTGTGACAGGGGCGTCGTCCGCTGTCCACCATTGAAGCAATGGCGTTGCCTCCAGAAACGACCGCGCCCCGCGAAACGCCCCTTCCGTGAAGAAGGGCCGCTCCGGGGGCGCGCGCAGGACTCCGGGTGAAGCGCGGAGGAGCGTCAGTCTTCCTTGCCGAGGATGCCGTCCTTGAGGCCGCTGTCCACGGGGTCCTTGCCCAGCCACACGGAGAAGAGCGCGTCCGCGAAGTCCTTGCCCTCCACGTCGATGGACTGGCCGCCCGTCACCTGCACGGTGGTGCCCTTGCCGGGGACGTAGGTGAGGTTGAGCTCCTGGCCCTCCTTCACCTCCGCGGGGATGGCGGCCTTGAAGGCGTCCAGGCGCGCCTGGAGCTTGGGCATGTTCGCGCCCGCGCTCTTCTTGAAGCCGTTCTCGATGGCCTCGGTGATCTGCTCCTTCTTGAGGTCGCGCTTCATGAACATGCGCACGCGTTTGACTTCATCCGCGTTGAGCAGCGCGGTGGCGTCCTGCGTGGGGTTCTCCACGTAGAGGCCCAGCGTGTAGACCTTGAAGATGGCCTTCTTGCGCAGGCCCACGCCGTTGAGCTTCAGCTCCTTGCCAGCCACGGTGGCGGTTTCCGGGTACTTCACACCCGCGATGTCCTTGGCCATGACAGGCGCGGCGAGGGTCAGCGACAGCAGCACGGCAGTCAGCGTCTTCTTCATGGTGAAAACCTCCGGGTCGGTTTCTGCGCGATGTTGGACGCAAACCTAGCCATGCGTCTTCACGAAAGGATCCATGAAGGACACTTGCGTCTTGACGTGCTGCGGCGAAACCGCTCGGAAGACAACAGGTTCTTCAATGAATACGGGCTGCCGGAGCCAGCACCAGGCCGTCCTTCGCGAAGCGCACCACCTCCGCGTGGAGGTCCGCGGCGGACATGCCGGTGGCCTGGACGACGGCCTCTTCCGACAGGCCCTCCACGGCCATCTTCAGCACCAGCAGCGCGGGCGGCGTGGCCTCCATGTAGAAGGTCATCAGCCGCTCTGGGTGGCGCCAGAGCAGCGCCAGCTCCTCGCCTTCCGCCGGCACTGCTTCCGCGCCCCGGGCCCGCATGAACGCGCAGAGCCGGTAGGGCAGCTCCAGCACCGTGAGCGTGGGGTTGGGCGTCAGGCGCTCGACGGCGTCCGGGAGGTCCTCCTCGGAGGCGAACACCGCGAAGTCCGTCCACTCGAAGCGCGCGAGCGCGGGCAGGAACGGCGGAAGCCCCTTCGCGTCGGCGGCGTCCGAGACGAAGGGCGCGAAGCCCTCGCCCAGGCGGTTGAGCTCGTAGTGCCGCGCGGGCCGCGTGCGGGTGTAGCCGTCCACCAGCGCGTCCCACGCTTCCGGCGCCACCGCCTTGCGCGTCAGCGGGAAGAGCTTCTCCAGCGTGGAGCGCACGTGGCCGCGCACGAACTGGCCATAGAGCGCCATGCGCTCCGGATCCACGTCCCAGCCCGGGTGCGACGCGGACAGCTTCAACAGCCCCTCCGCGCCAGGGGGCCCGGCGAGGTACGCATCCATGCTGTCGAAGAAGTGCTTCAGCGACGCCTTCATCGCGCACCCTCCGCGAGCACGGCGCGCGCCCGGTCCGCCTCGTCCAGCACGGCGTCCAGGGACGGGATGGCCTGGTCCCACTCCATCAGCGTGGACACGGGGCCGGTGCGCTCCAGCGTGTAGCGGTACAGCGCCCACACGTCGTCGCAGACGCGGTCGCCGTGCGTGTCGATGAGGACCGTCTCGCGCTTGTCGTGGCCGGCCAGGTGCACCTGCACCACGCGCTCCAGGGGCAGCGCGTCCACGAAGGCGCGCGGGTCGTAGCCGTGGTTTCGCGCGTTGACCCAGACGTTGTTCACGTCCAGGAGCAGCCCGCAGTCCGCGGCCTCCACCACCTGGCGCAGGAAGTCCGCCTCCTTCAGCGTGCCGCCCGGCATGGCCGCGTAGTAGCTGGGGTTCTCCAGCAGGAAGGGGCGCTCCACGCGCGCCATGACTTCGCGCACGCGCGGCACCACGTGCTCCACCGCGGCCTCCGTGAAGGGCAGCGGCAGCAGGTCATGCAGGTGCACGCCGCCCAGCCGCGAGTAGCACAGGTGGTCGGAGAAGAACGGCGCGTCCAGCCGCTTCACCAGCGCGGCCAGGCGGGTGACGTAGTCGTCATCCAGCGCGTCCGGCCCGCCGATGTTGAGGCCCACGCCATGCGGCAGCAGCGTCCAGCGCTCGCGGCACGCGTCCAGGGCGCGCTGGGAGCGGCCGCCCAGCGAGAGGAAGTTCTCCGGGATGATCTCCACCCAGTCCAGCGCGCGCGGCGTGCGCGGCAGCGCTTCGTAGAAGTCGCGGCGCAACCCGATGCCCGCCCCCAGCGGCTTCAATCCATGGCGGTCTGCGTAACGGGGGGACGGCATGCGGCGCTCCTTCACGTGCGACAGGTGAAAACAACACGGGCGGCAGGAAGGACTCTTCCCGCCGCCCGCGAGCCTGGGAGGAGACCTGTCACGCAGGCCCTCCCGAAGCGATGACTACTTCTTGCCGCTGCAGGAGCCAGCGCCGCAGGAGCCGGCGCCACAGGAGCCCTCCGCGCCCTTCTCCGGGGCCGCGGCGGGGGCGGCGGCGGGAGCAGCCGCGTCGGCGGGCTTGTTGCTGCAGCTGGCCTCGGCGCCTTCCGCCGCGCCCGGCGAGGCGGCGTGCACCTTGCTGCCCTCCGCCGCCTTGTTGGACGCACAGCCGGTGGCCAGCGCGCCGAGGGACAGGGTGCCGACGACCGCCGCGAGAGCCTTGACGTTCATGTGTTGCTTCCTTTCGTACCGCGTGGGGTGTGACTACGGGGGGAACTGCCGACAACGACCGCTACGGCTTGAACTGCGTGGAGCCCCAGGCGTCGACGGTGACTTCGGCCCGCTCGCCTACCTTCAGCAGCAGCGCTTCGGTGCGCTGGATGCCGTAGGCCTCCAGGGGAATCTGGAACTTCGCGCGCACGCGCAAGAGCTCGCCCGCGGCGCGGTTCTTCGTCTCGGCGGTCTCCTGGAGGTACGTGGCCGTTACCTCCACGGGCTCCTCGCGCGTGATGCCGTGAATCGTGAAGGTGCCCTTCGTCTTGAGCACCACCGGCTTCGCGTTGGCGAGCGGCGCGGGCAGGGCCACGTCCTTGAACTCGAAGACGATGTCCGGGTGCTTCGCCGCGTCCAGCCAGCGGTCGTTCTGCAGGTGGCCGTCGCGCGTCTCGTTGCCCGTCTTGATGGACTTCACCGGCACCTGGAAGCGGCCGCTGGCCTTCTGCCCCTGCACGTCCACGCGGCCCGTCACCTGGTTGGACAGGCCGTTGATGACCTCCAGCGGCGCGTCCAGCACGAACATCACCGTGTCGCGGCTGTTCGGATCACGGAAGACGAAGTGCTTGTCGGAAGCCGCGGGCTCCGCGGCGGACGCGGACAGCGACAGGGTGGCGGCGAGCATCAGGACGCTGCGGAACATGGCGGACCTCATCTACGGATGCCGCGAACCTCGCGGATGCATGCGATACGCGACAACCGGGAATCGGTTACGGCCCTTTCTCTTCTCCAGGTGTTCACCCCGCGTCGTCCGGGGTCCGCTCGCCATCCAGTGCCTCACGCCACCCACTGCCCGGCGCAGCATGGAGCGTGACGCCGCCTGGGTCAATTCGGACGCCCAGGTTCTCCAGCAAGGGGGCCAGTTCGGAGAAGGCGGGCTTCGGCAGATGGCGGGCGAGCAGCGCACCGAACAGCGGCTGGCCCGCGACCGTGTCCACGGCGTCGCCAAAGCTGGCAAGCGTCGCGGTGGGGCCGCGCGTGGCGAGCAGCTCCAACACATCTTCCAGACGTGCGCGACCTTCCGTCACGCGGCGCAGCTCCACGTCCAGGTGCAGCGCGAAGAGCGCGCCGGTCCAGTAGATGCCCATGTAGTTCCGCTCCTCGGCGACGACCTCCTTCATGGTGCGTGAGCCCGAGGCGGCCTGGCCTCGCGCGAAGCCGTTCGTCAGCTCCCGCCAGGCCTGCCGGGCCGTCTGGCGTCCGGAGCGCGCGCGGGCGAGCTCCGTGTAGTAGGTGGCCAGGCCCTCGGTGAGCCAGGCCTCCCGGGGCACCAACGCCGGATGCGTCAGGTGCAGCATCTCGTGGACGGCGACCCAGTCCTTCGCGAAGGACGCGGCGGTGGCGTCCTGGCCCACGAGGATGGAGATGCTGGGCGGAGCGCTCCACAAGGTCATCCCGAAGACTCCGGGCGTGGCATCACCGGGCACTGGCAACACGCGCACGGTGATGCGCGGGTACGGGAAGGACTTGCGCACGGTGACCACCTCGCGCCCGGCCTGTTCAAGCCACGCGCAGAGGTCCGCGTCCGTCAGGTGCGTGAAGCGGCCCAGCAGGGCGACCTCCATCACGGAGGCTCCGACATGCGCCTCGCACCGCCTGCCACCGAAGGAATGGAAGCCCGCGTCGATGAGGTCCTCGCCGCGCAGGTGGTAGACGCCGTTGTCTCCGGGGGTCCATGGCAGGAGCACGTCCGCGCCAGACGCGGTGACGTCCACGCGCAGGTCGGCCGTCACGCGGCTGGGGGTCAGCAAGTAGGCCTTGCCGGCCACGTGCCACGTGTCCCCTTCTCCCATGCCTCCGAACAGGTGCCTGCCGCCTCCTCCTTGTGAGGAGGTGGTCAACGGGTAGTGGTAGCGGATGAAGCGTGTCCCCTCGGGAACCTGCACCACTCCGTTCTTGGGGAAGACGTCGAAGCGGGTGCCGACCTCGTCCGTGACGAACAGGGACTCCACCCGCCCCGGCTGCCGGAAGAGGAACTCGCGCGGAAACTTCCGAGGAAGGAAGACCTCCACGTTCAAACGCGGCGTGGGGTCCTGCGTGTAGAGGATGTTGTAGCGGAGGGGAACTGCCTCGTCCCAGGGGGACGAAAGCGGCGCGGAGGCACATGCGCCCAGCGTGAGCGCAAGGCTCAGCAGCCACGCGCGAGCCACCCACTTCTTCCATGCGCCCACTTCATCCCCGCAGTTCAAGGTCCGCGCAGAAGGACTCCACGGTGGACCCCATGCCGTCCAGCCCGGAATGCCGACGCACCAGGAACACATGTCGGCAGGACGTCCGCTCAGAGGGGCTTCTTGCGCGCGGAGCCAGCACGGCGCTTCCGGGAAGGCGCCTTCTCGCGCGAGGCAGGAACCCTCCGCGGAGCCGCGTGCGCGCGAGGCGCAACGTTCGTGGCGCTCCCCTCCCCCTCCACGGGAGCCCCCGCGACGAGCAGCGCGCGAGCCGCATCCAGAATCTCTGCCGCCAGCGGTTGGGACGCGGTGGCCCGCGCGAGCGTCATCGCGCCGAAGCACAGCGCCACCGTGGCCAGCATCTGCTGCCGGGGCGTGGCGCCCTCACGCGGGGGCAGGTGCGTCTGGGCCTGGCCCACCAGGTCCTCCAGCCCCTGGCCGAACGCGGCCTGCACCTCCGGCGCCGCGCGCGTCAGATCCGACAGGAGCGACGGCATCATGCAGGTCGTGTCGCCCGTGTCCCGGTTGAATTGATCCAGGTAGCGCCGCGCGAAGCGATCCAGGAACACGGGGCCCCGCGCCGCCTCCAGCCCCGCGAGCCAGGGCGTCCTGCGCGCCGTCATGAAGGCGCGCAGGGACTCCGCGAGCAGCGACTCCTTGGAGGTGAAGTGGGCGTAGAAGCCGCCCACCGTCAGGCCCGCGGCCCGCATCACCCGCTCCACGCTCGCACCGCTGAAGCCCTCCGCGCGGAACAGCTTCTCCGCCGCCGCGAGGATGCGCGCGTGCGTGGCCTGCTTGTGTTCAGCGGTGTAGCGCATCGCCCCTACTCCTTGCCGCCCGCGCCCGGCGGCCGGAACACCATGCACGTCGTCGTGCCGTGCGCGTAGAGAGTGCCCTTCTCGTCCACCAGCCGGCCCTGCGCCGTCGCCACGCGGCCGCCCAGGTGGATGACCTCGCCCTTGCAGAACAGCTGCCCCGTGTCGTGGGCAATGCCCTTCACGTAGTTCACGTGCAGTTCCAGCGTCGTGTAGCCCGCGCCCACCGGCAGCATCGTGTGGATGGCGCATCCCATGGCGGAGTCCATCAGCGTCGCGGCCAGCCCGCCGTGCACCATGCCAATGGGATTGTAGTGGTGCTCGCCCGGCTTCACCGCGAACACCACCCGGCCCTCCTCCACCTCCACGGGAGTGAAGCCCATCAGCTCCGCGATGGGCGGCGCCGGCAGCTCACCGCGCTGGATGGCGCGCAGGTACTCCAGCCCGGACAGCTTCTTCGCCGCGGAAGCGCCCTCCTTCGGGTCCCGCCACGTCACCGTCCGCATGCGCGGACTGTCTGCCTGCTCGCTCATCGGGGCCCCCTTGGGCTTGAACTCATGGAAGGATGGTCATAATACCATCCCGGTTCAACGAACAGGGTCAAGGAGTGCGCGATGGAACAGCGACGCGTCGTCGTGACGGGAATGGGGCTCATCAGCCCTTGTGGCATCGGCGTGGAGAAGAGCTGGGACGCGCTGGTGAACGGCCGCAGCGGCGTGGGGCCCATCACCCTGTTCGACGCGAGCGCGCTGGACTGCCGCTTCGCCGGTGAGGTGAAGGGCTTCAACCCGGAGGACTACATCGAACGGCGCGAGGTGCGCCGCATGGACCGCTTCGCGCAGTTCGCGGTGGCCGCTTCGGACATGGCCCTCGAGGACTCCGGGCTGGTCATCACCGAACAGAACGCGGAGCGCGTGGCGGCCGTCATCGGCTCCGGCATCGGCGGTCTCAGCAGCCTGGAGGAGACGCACCGCAAGGCGCTGGAGAAGGGGCCGGACCGCATCAGCTCCTTCTTCATCCTCCAGATGATCATCAACATGGCGCCCGGCTACATCTCCATGCGCCACGGCATCAAGGGCCCGTCCTGGGCCACCAACTCCGCGTGCTCCACCAGCGCGCACGCCATCGGTGAAGCGATGCGCGGCATCCAGCGCGGCGAGTTCGACGTGGCGCTCGCGGGCGGCGCGGAGGCCCCCATCTCCATGCTGGGCGTGGGCGGCTTCGCCGCGATGAAGGCCCTGTCCAACCGCAACGACGCGCCCCAGGCCGCGAGCCGCCCGTTCGACAAGGACCGCGACGGCTTCGTGCTCGCGGAAGGCGCGGCCATCCTCATCCTGGAGGAGTACGAGCACGCCCGCGCCCGGGGAGCCCGCATCCTCGCGGAGCTCGTGGGCTATGGCGCCAGCTCCGACGCCTACCACGTCACCTCGCCCGCGCCCGGCCACGAGGGCGCCCAACGCGCGATGAAGGCCTCCCTGAAGGATGCGCGCATGGCCCCCGCGGACATCGGCTACCTCAACGCCCACGGAACCTCGACGGACATCGGCGACCTGCTGGAGACGGAGGGCATCGCGAAGGTGTTCGGCGACGCGGCGAAGTCGCTCGCCATCTCCTCCACCAAGTCCATGACGGGCCACATGAACGGCGCGGCCGGCGCCGCCGAGGCCGTCATCAGCATCCTCGCCCTCACGCGCGGTGTGCTGCCCCCCACCATCAACCTGGAGAATCAGGATCCGCGCATCCCGCTGGACTGCGTGCCCAACACCGCCCGCGAGGCCCGCGTGAACGCCGTCATGAGCAACTCCTTCGGCTTCGGCGGCACCAACGTCGCGATCATCTTTCAGCGGGTCCCGGAAGCCCACTGAGTCGCTGTAAATAATCTGGCGCTTTTTTACTGACTTTTCCCCAGCCCCGCCGCACCGCGTCAGTCAAGGGTTGACAGCGCGGTACACGGGCGCCGTCGCCGCACACCGGGACCGCCTGAAAGCCCTGTGATTACATGAGATTACGTCCCTGGAAGGCCAGGGTGGAGGCAGTCAACCCTTCGCGCGTCGCCTGCGGGACAGCGCTGCGGCGATCCAAAAACGTTGATTGCAAATCGGTAAATCGATTTGCAGAGTGGATCCAGAGACCCGGTGTCGGAGCGCGCCTCCTGACGCGGCCCGCCGGGGGTTGGAGCCATGAACAACGACAACGCGCTGAACGCGAACGTGGGGCTGAAGCTTCGAGGCCTGCGCTTGCAACGCAACATCAAGCAGGCGGACGCCGCGAAGGACCTGGGTGTCTCGCCCGCGTACTTGAACCTCATCGAAAAGGGCAAGCGCGTGATGCCCTTCCCGCTCTTGTGGAAGGCGCTGCGCTACTTCGAGCAGGACCCCGAGCAGTTCATGTCCACGCTGGGCGAAGGCCGCGTGGACGAGGCCCTGGCGAAGCTGCTGGATGAACCGCTGCTCAAGAGCCTGGACATCGACTCGGAGTCGCTCCAGTCGCTGTCCGCGGAGCCGAAGCTGGCCGGCACCGTCGCCGCGCTGTTCAACCTCTACAAGAACACGCGCACGCAGCTGGAGAACGTGCTCGCGCAGCTCAATGTGGAGGAGCGCACGCGCACGCAGGGCTCCCCTTCCGGTCTGGGCAACACGCCGGGCGTGCGCTTCGACTACTCGCCCTTCGACGAGGTCAGCGACTTCCTGGAGAAGCACCGCAACTACTTCCCGGAGCTGGAGGAGCAGGCGGAGGGACTGCGCCGCGACTTCCGCCTGGAGCAGCAGCTCACCAGCAGCAACCTCATCCGCATGCTGGAGGAGCGGTTCGACTTCAAGGTGCAGATTGAGCGCGCGGCCAGCGGCTCGTCCGTGGTGCGCCGGTTGGACCTGGACACGCGCACGCTCACGCTGTCACCGGACCTCACGGAGCAGCCGCTGAAGTTCCAGGTGGCCGCGTCCATTGGCCTGATGGTGATGGACCGCGAGAAGCTGGTGGAGCGCATCCTGGGCGCCGGACGCATGCGGCACGGGGAGACGGAGCGCCTCATCAAGGTCAACCTGGCGAACTACTTCGCCGGCGCGTTGATGCTGCCCTACGGCGAGTTCTTCAAGGAGGTGCAGCGCACGCGCTACGACGTGGAGCTGCTCTCCAACATCTTCGGCACCACCTACGAGACGGTGGCCCACCGCATCTGCAACCTGTCCGACCCCAAGCGACAGGGCCTGCCCTTCCACTTCCTGCGCGCGGACATCGCGGGGAACATCTCCAAGCGCTACAGCGGCACCGGCATCCGCTTCGCGTCCGGCGGCGGCTCCTGCGCGAAGTGGGCGGTGCACCTGGCGTTCCTCAACCCGTCCCAGATTACCCGGCAGTACTCCATCATGCCGGACGGCACGACGTACTTCTGCTTCGCGAAGGTGCAGCTGCAGCCCATTGAAGGCTCCATCGTGAAGGGCACGGCGTACTCCATCGGCCTGGGCACGCACGCGGAGAACGCCAAGTACCTGGCGTACGGCCTGCCCACCAACGACCTGCGCAAGGACGCCATCCCCAGCGGCATCTCCTGCCGCTTCTGCGAGCGCACGGACTGCAACCAGCGCGCGGCCGCCAGCTACCGCTTCGCGTTCGCCTTCGACGAGTACACGAAGAAGGACTGCTTCTTCTCCCCGCTGCTGGTCCACGAGAAGGAGAAGGCCGAGCGCAACGGAAACGCCGAGCCCGATGGCAACGGCGCTGAAGGCGGCGAGAAGCACGATTCGCTGGACAGGGGCGCCCGCCGCCGCAAGGTTCACGAGAACTGACATGCACCCGTCCGACAACGAACGCGCCCACATCGCAGACGCCATCCAGAAGCAGAAGAACGCGCTCGCCCCGCTGCGCATCACCGGCTCGCCCTCGGAAGTGGGCCAGGGCCTGGTGGCGCTGGCGGAGCTGTACGGCATGCTGGAGGACCACGCGGCGAGCCGCGAGCACTACGAGGAGGCCTTCGGCTTCTTCAAGACCGCGGGCAACAAGCCCGGTCAGGCACAGGCGCTCTTCGGCCTGGGCGTGGTGAAGGCCTACTTCGAGGATCACAAGAGCGCCATCGAGCACATGGCCACCGCCGCCCTGCTCTTCAACGAGGCGCGCGACCGCGAGGGCGAGGCACTCTCCCGCGCCTGCATCGGCGAGTCCCTGCGCGCCATGGGCGAGGTCGACGGCGCCGAGGAGAAGTACCAGGAGGCGCTCATCCTCTACCGCCAGACGCGCAACAGTGAGCGCATCGCGCGGCTGCTCCTGGACATTGGCGATTTGCGCATGGCCAAGGGCGAGTACGAGCCCGCCCGCAAGCGCTTCCTGGAGGCCGTGCCGCTCCTGGAGCAGGGCGAGGACGCGGAGGCGCTCGCGCTGGGGCACCTGCTGCTGGGCGAGTCCGAAGGCCTGCTGGGCCACCACGACAACGCGCGGCCGCACCTGCTGCGCGCGGTGGACGTGTACGGCGAGCTGCACGACCACGTCTACGAGGCCCGCGCGCGCTGGGACCTGGGGCTGTCCTGCTACTACCTCCAGGACTACGCCGCGGCCCGCGAGCAGTTCGAGGCGGTGTTGCCCATGTACGAGGACCTCAAGCAGCACGATGAAGTGGCGAAGGTGAAGAACGTCCTCGCGCACTTCGCCGCGCGCGGCGTGTAGCCCCGCGCGCGGTCTTCATTGCGTCTGACTCCGGTTCAGGCCTGGAAGCCCGCGCCCACCGCCAGCGCGAGCAACCCGATGACGCCCGCGGCGATGGCGGCGTAACGCCACTCGCCGCGCAGGCCCAACAACGTCCCCGCCATCGCCAGCCGTGCCACCGGCGTCACCAGCAGCATGGACGCCGCGCCCTTGCGCAACAGGTCGATGGCCACGTGCACGGACTCGTCGCGCGGCAATAACTCCAGCCCGAGCGACGTGACGAACATGGCCCCACTGGTGATGGCCCCGGTGCGCAGCATGCGGGCAATCCATCGTTCCCCGGCTGCGAGCCTCCGGGCCCCCCGGCGCTCGCGTGGGAGCACCTCCGGCTGGGTGATGGGTTCCTGCGGGAGTTCCTCGTGGAACTCCGCGTCCAACGCCACCGACGTCGCCTGCACGTTGCGACGTGGGGGTCCTGCCTCCGGCACCATCATCGACGGGTGGACACCGGGTAGCTCAGGCTCCGCTTCACTCATTTCCATACGCTCGGCCACAACCCCTCCCCTCCCTTCCACAACATCTGTCCGGCCACAATCAACAGGACCGCCGCGAAGAGCTTCTTGAGCACCGCGGTCGGAGTCCTCAGCATCAGCTTGCTGCCCACGGACGCGCCGCCCAGCACCCCTACGACCAACGGCGCCACGAGCCCCAGATTCAATTGGCCGCGCCACGCGTAGGCCGCGACGCTGGCCGCGCCGGTGACGCCCACCATCAGGTTGCTGGTGGCGCTGGCGACCTTGAAGGGCACGCGCATGCCGTAGGTCATCAGCGGCACCTTCAGCGGGCCACCGCCCACGCCCAGCAGCGCGGACAGCCCACCCGCCACGAAAGAGCCGGAGATGCCCAGCGGGTAGTTGCCGGGCTCGTAGTTGGCCGCCGTCGCGGGCTCCTGGACGGGGCGGCGCATCAGCAGCATCTGCAGCGCCACGAAGAGCGTGAAGAGGCCGAACACCACGGCCACCATCGCCTCCGCGACAAAGGCCGCCACCAGCCCCCCGACGATGGCGCCCATCACCGTCGCCAGCTCCAGGGTGAGCCCCAGCCGCAGGTCACTCAGTTTGTTCTCCACGTAGCTGGCGGCGGCGGCGCAGGAGTTGGCCACCACGCACATCAGGCTCGCGGGGACGGCCTGCTCCAGTGGGATTCCGAAACCCAACACGAGCACGGGGACCAGGACGATGCCGCCCCCGATGCCCAGGAGCGCCCCCAGCCCACCCGCCAACACACCCGCCGCCATGAGGAGCAAGACCGTCATTCCCTATCGAGGATAGGAGGCACTCCCCGCTTCGGATAGCGCCACGCCCCGGAGGGCAACCTGCTCGATCGGCTGGATGCCCTGCACGCGAACACAGGCCCGAGACGCGGGCCGTACGGATCCGTTCACTACGCGGCGGTGGCGCCCAGCGTGCCCTCTGGAAACTCCTCCATGAACCGCGCGCGCGTGCGCGGCGTGTAGGTGCCGCGCGCCATGTAGCCGTGCAGTTTTCGAAGCAGCCCGCGCGTCACCTCCAGCGCGGCGTCCAGTTCCACCGCGAAGTCAAAGTGATCATTGCGGTACAGCTCCTGGAAGGAGAGCTGCGAGTACGCCGGGAGGGCCCGTGTGCGGCCGAGCGGACTGGAGAGGAAGAGCCCGGAGACGTAGAGACCGCGCACCCAGCCGTCCAGCTCCGCCTTGGTGGGGGCCTGCCCCACGCGGTCCTGCGACGCCAGGCGCACCAGCTCGTAGATGCCCCGGCCAATGCCTCGCAGCGGGATGCCAGAGCTCTTCACCACCTGGAACTTCTCGCGGATGCGGGCGGTGCCCACGCCATCCGTGCCGTCCTGCTGGCGCAGGAAGAAGAGCGTCTGGGCCCACTCCACCTGACGCCGTGCGTCCGAGGCCCGCTCACCCTTGCGGCGGTAGCGCAGCACCAGCTGGTCCACCAGCGGGTGGAGGCGCCGGTCCAGGCTCAGGTGGGTGAAATACCCCGCGAGGATGGCCAGGCCCGCCTCCGTGCCCACGAGGGCGCCCGAGGCGACGAGCTCCGCCATCTTCAGGCCCAGGCCCACCGGGGCGCGCTCGTGATACAGCCGCGCGAAGGGGGGCCAGCCGGCCTCTGGCTGCATCATCACGCCCAGGCCCCCGCGCACGCCGGCGCACAGCGGCAGGTCCGGCAGCGCCGCGCCAAAGCGCGCGTACGGCAGGTCCTCCGACAGCGCGCGCACCCAGTCGGCGGGGAGCCCGTCCGGGTGGGCCGCCAACCGTTCGATGGCCGTCAGATGCAGCAACAGGGTGGGCATTGGGAGTGCACAGCTATCCAGCGCGCAGGGGCATTGCAATGCCCGAGTGGCAACCAGCGCTTTGCGAGCAACACGCGGCGCGTCTACAGTCGCGCCCCTCGGATCACCCCCTCCCTCTGTCCAGGAGTCCAAGTCGCCATGCAATTCAGTCTCGTCTCCGGTGAAGCCGCGCCGGTGAGCGGTGAGCTGCTCGTCATCCCCCTCTTCGAGGGCGAGCTGGGTGATGCCGCCCCCGCGCCGCTGACGGCCGCGGATGCGGCGCTGGACGGCAAGCTGCGCGCCGCCGCCACCCAGGAGGGCTTCAAGGGCAAGGTGGACCAGTCCTTCCTCGTGCACACGCTGGGGAAGCTGGGCGCGGACCGCGTCCTGCTCCTGGGCCTGGGCAACCGCGCGCGCTTCCAGCCGGAGGTGCTGCGGCTGGCCGCGGGCCGCGCGGCGAAGACGGCGCAGCGGCTGAAGTCCACCGCCATCGGCTTCCGCGTGCCCGCCACGGACGACGCGGCGCTGGCCGTGCGCGCGGTGGTGGAGGGCCTGGAGCTGGGCGTCTACCGCTTCGACAAGTACAAGTCCTCCGCGCGCGAGGACAAGGGCGCCCCCAAGCTGAACCGCGCCACGCTGTCCCTGCCGGAGGGCACGGAGAAGTCGCGCGCGCTGGATGACGCGCTCCACCTGGGCCTCAAGCTGGCGGAGGCCGTCAACTGGGCGCGCGACCTGGTCAACGAGCCCCCCAACGTGGTGACGCCCACGAAGCTGGCGCAGGCCGCGCAGCAGGCCGCCAAGGAAGGCGGGCTCACCGCGGAGATTGGCGCGCGCAAGGAGATTGAGCGCCTGAACATGGGCATGTTCCTGGGCGTCACCGCCGGCAGCGTGCAGGAGCCGCGGCTCATCCACCTGGTCTACACGCCGAAGAACGCGAAGGACGCGAAGCGCGCCCCGCTGGCACTGGTGGGCAAGGCCATCACGTTCGACTCGGGCGGCCTGTCGCTCAAGCCCACCGAGGGCATGGTGGAGATGAAGACGGACATGGCGGGCTCCGCCGCGGTGCTGGCCGCGATGAAGGTCATCGGCTCCGTGGTGAAGCCGCCCTTCCCCGTGCACGCCTTCATCGGAGCGTGCGAGAACATGCCGTCCGGCACGGCGTACAAGCCCGGTGACATCCTCACCGCGCGCTCCGGCAAGACGGTGGAGATCACCAACACGGACGCGGAAGGCCGCCTGGTGCTGGGTGACATGCTCACCTGGGCCGGCGAGCACGAGCCGTCCGCCATCATCGACCTGGCGACGCTCACGGGCGCGTGCATGGTGGCGCTGGGCAGCTACATCGTGGGCGCCTTCGGCGACGACGACGACACGGTGAACAGCGTGCTCACCGCCGCGCGCGCCGCGGGCGAGGAGATGTGGCGCCTGCCCGTCAGCGACCTGCAGAAGGACGCGCTGCGCTCCGACGTGGCGGACATGAAGAACTCCGGCGAGCGCTGGGGCGGCGCCATCAACGCGGCCCTCTTCCTCAAGGAGTTCGTGGGCGACACGCCCTGGGTGCACCTGGATATCGCCGGTCCGTCCAACAGCCCCAAGGAGCGCGGCTACCTCAACAAAGGCGGCACGGGCGTGGGCGCGCGCACGCTGGTGGAGCTGGTCCGCCAGCAGGCCGCGCGCATCGCCTCGCAGCCGGAGCCCACCAAGGCCGAGGCGCCCGCGAAGGCCGCCAAGGCTCCGAAGGCCACCAAGGGCAAGCCGGCCCGCGCGTAGTCCCGTGGAGCCGCTGGGGCCCGCGTGGAGTCCTTCGCGGAGCGTCACCGAACTCCGCATGGAGTAGTCCTTCGCGGAGCGTCGCCGGGCTCCGCGCGGAGTCCTTCGCGGAGCCTCCGGGCTCTGCGTGGAGTCCTTTGCGCAGCGTCGCCGGGCTCCGCGCGGGCATCCGCGTGGAGCCTTGAAGCCCGATTCCTCGCGCCAGCTAGCGCGGGTCGCCGGGCTCTTTTTCAGGCGCGCTGGGTGCCCGCACCGCCACGCTCGGCTCCGGGAGTGGACGGACGCCCGCCATCAGGGCGTCCACGCTCTCCGTGATGCCAGCGGTGGCCTCCGTGGGCCAGGTGGCCAGCATCATCAGCACGCGGCCGGAGTTGCCCTCGCGCACGGCCACCTTGCCGCGCACGCCCTCGCCCACCTGGAAGTCGAATCCCACCGCGTTGTCCGACAGCGCGATGGGCTGCGGATCCGTGGTGGTGAAGCCCGGCTGCTGGCGCAGCCCCTGCGTCAGCCGCTCCGCGAACTGCACGGGCGTGGCCACGCCGGGCGCCACCTGCAGCACCACCTGCGCGCCCGTCACGCGGTGGCGCAGGATGACGGGAATCGCCAGCCCCTCCGGGGTGCGCTCGTTCGTCTCATCCAGCTGCCACTCCGCCGTGGGCCGGATGATTTCGAAGCCCAGGTCCTCGTCCACGTAGCGCCGCGTGGTGGACGCGATAGCGGACTCATCCGACGCCATGCCGGAACCACCCGTGCCGGGCTCCGCCTTCGTCACCGCCGTCCGGGACGCGCCACACGCAGTGCTCAGCAGAAGCACACCCCAACCCAACATCCGCATCGCGCCCATGTGCTCGTCCCCCGCCAGCAGCCAGCCGTGGGGAGGAACGTGGACACCCACCTCCGGGCCCGCCAGGGGCACACGGGGGCGGTGTGTGCTGTCAGACGGTGGAAACTTCGCGCCCGGGAGCGGCCTTACGACAGGCCGCCCTGGAGGGTGCGATAGGTGTTGGCCAGCCGCTCGGCTACGTCCGCCGGCAGCACGTTGCGCGCGGAGAACAGCGCGTAGGACACGAACGCGTCCAGCGCCTCCAGCGCCATCGCCCGGCCCACCGCCTCGCCGCCGCTGGTGGACACGTTGGCGCGCAGCCGGGCCACGTCCACCCGTCCGTCCGGCCCCAGCGTGACGCCCTGGTAGGCCTCCTCCAGTCCGGGCGGCGGCGACTCCACGAAGCCGCGCAGCAGGTCCACGTCGCGGCCCGCCTCGCGCAGCGCGCGGTGCACCAGCGACAGGAGGAGGTTGTAGCGCTCCTCCGCGGACAACAGCTCCCAGGCCATGCCCTCCACCGCGGGACCTGGAACAGGAGGCGCCTCCGCGGCCTGCACGGACAGGTGGCCGCCGCGCACCGCCTCCTCCACGCCGCTGTAGAAGGCGTACTGGCTGCCCGCGTAGGCGGCCCGGAGCGCGCCCAGCGTCGTGCCCTCGCCCAGCTTCGCGAACAGGGCCTCCTCGCCGGGCAGCGCGCCCTGGGGGCCGGGCGTCACGCGCATGTCGTCCGGGAAGCGGCGGCGCAGGCGGCCCGTCTCCTCCGCGCGCTTGATGCCGGTGAGCACCAGGTCGCGCGTGCGCTCCGGCAGCTTCACCGCGTCCACGGCGGGGGACTTCGACTCCAGGAAGAGGAAGCTGCCCTCCACCATCTCGAAGAGGTTGAGCACCACTTCGCGCACCACGAACGTCATGGCGCTGTAGAGGCTGGCCTCGGAGACAAGCCCCTGCGACGTGAGCACCTGGCCAATGCGGCGCGCGGGCGTCACCTGCGCCAGCGCCTGGGTAAGCCGCGCTTCCGTCAGCAGCCCCAGCCGCACCATCACCGCGCCCAGGCGCTCCCAGCGCTCGCTGGAGGTGGCGAACACCACCTGCCCGTCGCGGAAGGCCACCGTGCGGCGCACGGTGCCGTGCTGCACGACGAGCTGGCCGGTGCGGATGCCCGAAAGAATCTGGGCGAAGACCTCCTCGACCGAGAGCGTCCCCAGGCTGCCGGCGAAGAAGCCAGCCGCGCCGTGGGATTCCGGGAGGAGCACCAGCCCCTCCGGCGCCAGGAAGTGCGCCGAAAGGGGCCGGGTGGGAGAGACGACAGCAGCGAGCGGCCGCTCCAGTTCGAGCGAAGCCGCCTCACCGCTCACGCGGGGCGTGGCCCTGGGTTTGGACGCCACCGCATCCCTCCCTGCAGGCGCTGCCGGACTACTTCGCGCCCTTCAGCTCCGCGTCGATGATGCTCTTGAACTCGTCCAGGGGCTGCGCGCCCGACAGCATGATGCCGTTGATGAAGAACGCCGGCGTGCCGGTGACGCCCACCTTGGAGCCGTCCGCCATGTCGGACTTCACCGTCGCGGCCGTCGCGCCGGAGTCGAGGCAGGTGTTGAACTTGGCGGTGTCCAGCTTCAGCTCGCCCGCGTACTTCTTCAGGTCATCCACGCCCAGCGCCTTCTGGTTGGCGAAGAGCTTGTCGTGCATCTCCCAGAACTTGCCCTGCTCGTTCGCGCACAGCGAGGCCTCGGCGGCCTTCTGCGCCTGCTGGTGGAAGTCCAGCGGGAACTGGCGGAACACCAGGCGAACCTTGTCGCCGTAGAGCTTCGTCACCTCGTCCACCGTGCCGATGGCGCGGCTGCAGAACGGGCACTGGAAGTCGCTGAACTCCACGATGGTGACCGGCGCGCTCTCCGGACCCTTGGCCGGGCCGGTGGCGGCCACCTGCTTGCGCTCCGCGGGCGGGCGCGGGGGCTCGGGCAGTTCGTACTTCACGTTGGCGCCCGCGCGGAGCGAGTCGAAGAACTTCTGGGCCACTTCCTGCTTCTGCTGGCCGGACAGGAACTCCACGATCTGCGGCTTCATCTGCTCGTAGGTCGCGCCCGGAGGCAGCTGACCCTTGGCGCCGTCGAAGACCTCCTTGATCTTCTCTTCCGGCGGCGCGGGGATCTTGTCGTCGATCTCCGCCTTGAGCAGCTGGTCCTCGGTGATGCCGCGCTTGGTCGCCTCGGCCTTCACCAGGCGCTCCGTGACGAGCCCTTCCAGGCCGCGCTTGCGCAGCTGGAACTTCTGCTTGTCCAGGTTCGCCAGCGGCTCCTTGATGCGCTCGTTCAGCTCACCGAAGGTGACCTTCTCGTTGTTGCCGAAGGTCGCCACCACGGTGTCCGGCGCCGGCTCCGTGGCGTTGGCTGCCTGGGCCTGCGCGGCGGGCGCCTGGGCATTGGCCGGCGCCTTCTCCTTGTTGCAGCCGGCGGTGAGGGATGCCGCGAGGAGGGCGGCCAGGGCGATGCGAGTAGAGCGCATGGACATAGCCCGCCGACTTAATAGAGGTCCCCGGGACTGGCAAGGAATTGCCAGTCTGTCGTTCAGGCGACCAGGGGCTCCAGCTCCAACGCGCCCGCGAGGCTTCCACGGCCCGGCTCACGCCCCTCCACGTCCCGGCGGCGCGCCGTGACGATGTCGAAGCTGGAGGGGTCCGCCAGCACCTTGCGCACAAGCTTGTGATTGAGCGCGTGGCCCGTCTTGAACGCCGTCATGTGGCCAATGACAGGCCGGCCGAACAGCGACACGTCGCCGATGGCGTCCAGGATCTTGTGGCGCACGAACTCGTCCGGGAAGCGCAGGCCGTCCGGGTTGAGGATGGCGGCCTCGTCCACGACGACGGCGTTCTCCAGCGAGCCACCGCGCGCCAGGCCCAGCGTCTTGAGCTTCTCCACGTCGCGCAGGAAGCCGAAGGTGCGGGCGCGCGAGATTTCACGCGAGAAGCCCCGGTCGTTCACGTCCACGTCGAAGGACTGGCCCTGGATGACGGGGTGCTCGAAGTCGATGGTGCAGCTGATGCGGAAGCGCCGGGCGGGGGTGAGCGAGGCCTGCTTGTCGCCGTCCGTCACCGCCACGCTCTTCTTGATGACCAGGTACTCGCGCGGCGCGTCCAGTTCGTGCGACCCGGCCTCCATGATGGCGTGCGTGAAGGGAGCCGCGCTGCCATCCATGATGGGCACTTCCGGCCCGTCCAGCTCCGCGCGCACGTTGTCGATGCCCAGCGCCGCCAGCGCGGACATCAGGTGCTCCACCGTGCCCACCTTCACGCCGTCGCGGCCCAGCGTGGTGGCCAGCGACGTGTCCACCACGTACTCCGCCAGCGCGGGGATGCTCACCGGGCGCTCCAGGTCCGTGCGGACGAAGACGATTCCATGCCCCGCGGGCGCGGGCTTCAGGGTCAGCGTCACGGGCAACCCGGAGTGGAGCCCCACGCCGCGGCAGATGGCCGGCTGGGAGAGGGTGCGCTGGAAGTCGTTGAACTGGAGCATGTCGGTGTCGCCTCTAGGGACTGCTTCGTACTGACATACGCGGGGTATGGCCCCGTCAGGCCGTTCCACGGCGGCCTGACGCGCTGCGCATAAAAGCAATCAACATGCCACGCGGCCGTGACACAAGAATTGCCTGAAAAGGAGGCCCCGCCCTTCCCAACCCCCTGGAACTGCTGGCGCATGGGACGCCGGGACAGGGGACGGCAGGGCCCGGAGCCCAGACACCCCTCTTGGGAAACCCACCACTGCGCCTCCCACCGTGACAGCGATGTCCGGAATTCATCCTTCGAACCCCGGGGCACCCGAGTGGTTTCACGCCAACCCGGAGTGCGTGTCACCCACGTGACAGGGGCGCGTCTCTATCGCAGGCGAGTGCCCGGAAGCAAACGCACATCCCGGACATACGGGGAGTCCGGGGCTTGACGGGAATCGTGACGCAGAGGGTGGGTCAGCGAGCAGGCGGCAGGAAGCGGTCGCGCAGGGCTTCCGCGTCCGGCCTGTCGAAGCCGCGGCCCTGGAGGAGCGAGCGGCGGCTGACGGCGTGGAAGGTGGTCTCCAGCGTCTGCGAGAAACGCCGGAGGTCCTCCGCCAGGCGGCTGCGGATGCCGGGGCCTTCCGGGGGCCAGGGCAGCTCCACCAGCAGCGAGGTGAAGCGGTCGAAGGCGTCGTAGTCCGCGTAGCGCAGCAGCTGGTAGCCGCCGTCGTGGAAGTAGTCGAGGAACGACTTGAGGGCCTCCAGCACGCGCTCGGCGGCGGCCACGTCCTCCGAGCGCAGGTGGCTTTCAGCGGCGCGGCACAGCTGGGCGTAGACCCACAGGTCCTTGCGCAGGCGCAGCGCGGCGTCCTGGGCGCTGGTGAGGTGGCCGAAGGCCTCATCCCCCAGCGAGCCATTGGGGGCCAGCGCGTCCACCAGCGCGACGATCTGCTGGCGCAAGAGCGTGGTGAAGGCCTCCGCGGCGCGCAGCGGGGCGGCGGGGTCGCGGTCCAGGTCCACCAGCACCTCGCGGGAGATGCGGTCCGTCTCGCGGGCCAGGTCGCGCGCGGCGCGCAGCGTGGCGGCCTGCAGGTGCTTGGGGCCGGCCTTGGGAGACAGGTCCGTGTGCAGGTAGCTGGCGACGGCGGACACCTCGCCGCGCACCAGGAACAGGAGCACGCGCACGCGGCGCGGCACGGGCGGCTGCGCCTCCGGGTCCACGTGCGTCAGGTAGTGCAGCACGCGGAACAGGCCCAGGAACGCGGTGGTGAAGAGGGGCCGCGTGTCCGCGGGCAGCGAGCCCAGCACGTCCAGCAGGCGCACGGAGCGCAGGCGGTCGTACTCGACGCGGAACTCCAGCGGGCGGAAGGGGCGGAAGTAGCGGTTGAGGACAATCTCCCGCAGCGTCAGCTTGCCCACGTCCTGGAACAGCGACAGGCCGATGAGCGGCAGCTGGAGCAGGTTGTCGAGCAGGTTCTTCAGCGCGTCGAACGCCTCGCGCACGACGAAGAGGCTCTCCGGCGGGGTCTCCTGATCCAGCTCTTCTTCAATCAGCAGCCGGCGCACGCGGTCGTCCGCGAGCTGGGTCTCCACGTACTTGCGGAAGACCATCTTCGGGTCGCTGTCCGGGTCCTGCAGGTGCCGGGCGACGCGCACGGCGCGCTCCATGGCGTCGCGCACGTCCACCAGCTCCTCGTGGAAGTCGCGCGTGACGAGCGGCCGGGCGCGGGCGTCCACCACGGAGTTGTGGAGGTTCAGGTAGCGCTCCACGGCGCGCAGCCACATCTCGAACTCGAAGAGCAGCTCCTCGCGGCCCTCCACCGGGACGCCGCGGAGCCAGCGCTCGCGCTCGGCGAGGAAGCCCGCGCGCGTGGCCTGAGAGGCGCGCATCAGGTCGCCGTAGTAGTCGCGGGGACTGGGGATGACCGTGGGCACGGCGGGCGCGGAGGCTTGGCTCATGGCGGGAAGTGGTGCGGGCTAGAAGAGCGCCCCTTGCGGGGAGCTGGGGGGCGGCGTCTTCTTGAAGTACTGGTAGGTGCGCAGCGTGGCGGTGCGGCCCCGGGGCGTGCGCATGAGGAAGCCCTCCTGCATCAGGAAGGGCTCGTAGACGTCCTCGATGGTGTCGCGCTGTTCGCCCACGCTCGCGGCGATGGTCTCCACGCCCACCGGACCGCCGCCGAACTTCTCCAGGATGGTGAGGAGGATCTTGCGGTCCATCGCATCCAGGCCGCTGGCGTCCACGCCCAGGCGGCTCAGCGAGTCGTGCGCCAGGTCGTAGGTGATGCGGCCATTGCCCTCCACCTGGGCGAAGTCGCGCAGGCGGCGCAACAGCCGGTTGGCGATGCGGGGCGTGCCGCGCGAGCGGGTGGAGATTTCGCGGCTGGCGGCGCGGTCCAGGGGTACGCCGAGGATGCGCGCGGAGCGGTCGAGAATCTGCTCCAGGAACTTCGGCTCGTAGTACTCCAGGCGATCCTGAATCTGGAAGCGGTCGCGCAGCGGGGACGTGAGCAGGCCCGTGCGCGTGGTGGCGCCCACCAGCGTGAAGGGCGGCAAATCAATCTTCATCGCGCGGGCGGCGGGCCCGGTGTCGATGGTGATGTCCAGCCGGAAGTCCTCCATCGCCGGGTAGAGGTATTCCTCCACGGCGGCATTGAGGCGGTGGATTTCGTCGATGAAGAGGATGTCCCGCTCGTTGAGGTTGGTGAGCAGACCCGCCAGGTCGCCCTTCTTCTCCAGCGCGGGGCCGCTGGTGACGTGGATGCCCACGCCCAATTCGTTCGCGATGATGTACGCGAGCGACGTCTTGCCCAGGCCGGGAGGGCCGGAGAACAGGCAGTGGTCCAGCGAGTCACCCCGGCTCTTCGCCGCGGCCACGTACACCTTGAGCTTTTCGACGACCGCACCCTGCCCCACGTACTCGTCGAAGGAGCGCGGGCGCAGGGAGACCTCCAGCCGGATGTCTTCCGGCTGAACATCTCCCGAGAGGGTGTCGTCGGACTTCCTCGCCATCGCCATTCCGACCCTATACAGCGAAGGGGGCGCGTGTCGCTGCCCTTCTGGCGGCGCTAGACTCGGAGCGGCACGCCGACCGGCCAGCCAGGGGGCACGTCCCCCTGCCCGAAGGGAGTCGCGTCATGATTTCCGCTTCTGCCCCATTCCGTCCCCTGCCCCTCCTGCCCGAGGCCCGCACCGAGCGTTCGCCCGGCGCCCGTCTCCAGAAGCTGCGCCGCGCCGCGCAGGAGGCCCGCGAAGCCTTCGTCCGGGAAGGCCCGGTGGCGGCGGTGGCCACATGCGACCTCATCACGTTCCCCTACCCCACGCTGTTCGCCTTCAGCGGGGCGGCGCTGTCACCAGCTCCCTACGTGATGATGACCAACCGCATGCAGGTGGTGCAGTTCGCGGAAGCAGGCACCGGCCAGCGGCGCACGCTGCTCTTCAACCCCACCGACTACGAGCGGGGCCACGCGGCGCCCTTCTACCGCGCGCTGCGCGAGCGCTACGGCGCGTTCCTCTCCGACAAGGTGATGTCCACCCGCCACGGCACGGTGCAGGGCTACCTGGAGCAGCTGGGGCTGACGCCGTCGGACGTGGACTACCTGGCCTTCGACCACCTGCACATCCAGGACCTGCGCGGCTGGCTGGGCGGTGACGGCGCCCCGCCCGTGTTCCCCCGGGCGAAGCTGCTGGTGCAGCGCGCGGAGTGGACCATGGTGAAGCACCTGCACCCCATGCAGCACGTGTGGTTCGTGCCCGGCGGCGCGGACATCCCCGACGAGCGCGTGGTGCTCCTGGACGGGGACACGTGGCTGGGCCAGGGCGCGGCGCTGCTCAGCACGCCCGGCCACACGCAGGGGAACATGTCCCTGGCGGTGGCCACCGCGAATGAAGTCTTCGTGGTGAGCGAGAACGGCGTGAGCACGGAGAGCTACACGCCGCTGTTGTCGCGCATCCCCGGCGTGCGCCGCTTCGCGGAGCAGATGGGCTGGGAGGTGGTGCTCAACGGAAACACGCGCGAGGACTCGCTGGAGCAGTACGCGTCCATGGTGGTGGAGAAGCTTTTCGCGGGCCCGTCCGCGCATGACGCGTCGTTCGTGAACTTCCACCCGTCCTCGCTGCTCACCTCGCACCTCCTGGCCCCGGGCCTGGGGCCCACCGTGGTGCTGCCCGCGCCGAACACGGGCGGGCTGCACCCCACGCCCGCGGTGAGGCGCGCGGCGTAGCGCTCAGGGCTCCAGGCGGGCGCAGCGGGCCGCGGGGAGGAAGGGCAGCGCCCAGGGTTCCTCCCCCTGTGCCGGGTCCGTGGCGATGAAGAGGACGGAGCCCCCCGCGCGCACGAACCCGTGGGGGTTCGCGTCCATCCCCGCGGGCGCGATGTCGCGCATCGGGTCTACGCGGCCCGGGTCGCCGTTGGAGTACCAGCCCTCGCGGCCACGGCCGGCCGTCGTCGCGGAGAAGAAGAGCCACCCGTCCAGCACCGCGAAGGCCGTGGGGGTGCTGCTCGCGGGGCCCGGCTCCACGTCCTGCACCAGCACCGTGCCCTGCGCCGTGCCGTTGGAGCTCCACAGCTCGCGGCCGTGCACGCCGTCATCCGCCGCGAAGTACAGCCGCCCGTCCAGCACCGTCAGCCCGGAAGGCAGCGAGCCCTCGGGCCCCGGCCGCACATCCTTCACCAGGCGGGTGCCCAGGAGCGTGCCGTCGCTCTTCCACAGCTCGCCGCCGTGGAACAGGTCCCCGGGCTCGCCGAAGAAGCCCTCCGCGCCGGCCATGAAGTACACGGCGCTGCCCAGCGGCGTGAGCTCCGACGGGTAGTCCCCCGCGAAGTGCCGGAGCGGGAAGGTGAGGAAGGGCTGGCCCCTCGTCACCCAGAGGTCGGCCTCGCCGAAGCCCACGTCCACGAGGAAGAAGAGGCGGTCCTTCCCCGCTGGCGTCAGCGAGAAGACGACGGACTGCTCCGGACCGCGGAAGAGCGCCCGTGAAGTGCCCGTGCGCCCCTCCACCACCCACAGCGTCACCGCGTCGCCGTACGCCACCAGCGCCAGCTTCCCGTTCCACTCCGTCAGGTCGTCCAGGTACAGCGAGGCCTGCCCGGGCGCGAACTCCTGCGTGAGCTGCGTGCCCTTCGCCGTGCCGTCCGTGCTCCACAGCTCGCGGCCACGCACGCCGTCATCCGCGGTGAAGTACAGTCGGCTGCCCACCACCGTCAGCGCGTCCGGCGCGCTGCCCTGCGCCCCGCGCCGGATGTCCGCCACCAGCACCGTGCCCTTCTCGGTGCCGTCCGACAGCCACAGCTCCGGCCCGTGCGCGCCGTCGTCAGCGACGAAGAACAGCCGCCCGCCCATCCGCGTGAGGAAGCGCGGCGTGCTGCCATACGCACCGGGCCGCACGTCCTTCACCCGGCGCGCTTCCGTGGCGCTCCCGTCCGTCACCCACAGCTCGCGGCCGGACACGCCGTCATTCGCGGCGTAGAAGACCTGCCCGGCCACCTCCACCAGCGTCTCCGGCGCCGAGCCCTCCTCGCCGCGCCGGACATCCCCGACAAGCCGCGCGGACGGGCCACACGGCTGCGGACCTCCGTAGGCCGCCGGCTCCAGCGCCGCGGACACCTCGCCCATCGCCGACACATCCTCGCCTTCGGCCGCGCCGCACCCCACCCCGAGGACGCCGGAGAGCAGCAGCACGACGACCGGAACACCACGCCACGCCGCCATGACACACGCCTCCTCGGCGCGGCGCGGCCCTTTCGGGGCCACCGCACCTGCGCTGGAAATTGATATTTGCAGCGGAATGGGCCAGCTCATGGCCGGCCAGGATTGCTCAGGGGTGTCAAACCGTGAGCGGCGTGGATCCCCAGATGATGGCCAGCGAACGGCAGGCACGTCCGCCGTGTGACGACAGCGGCTTCCTACAGGAAAAAGAGTTGCGCGTTTTTTCCGAGGATTTCCCGCTCCAGGAAGCACCGCGTCTCGCCCTGGAGGGCGGAGCGGTGTCCGGAAGTCACGGAGTGGAGCGCAGGGCCTTGAGTGCTTCGCGGAAGAGGGCCTGGAAGGAGGCGTCCGGGCCCAGCTGCTCGATGACGACGTCCGCGGCCTTCTCCGCCTGGGGCTGCTTGTAGCCCAGGTTGAGCAGCGCGGAGACGAGGTCCGCCTTGTTGCCGGAGGTGACGGGCGCGCGGGGCGTGGTGCCACGCGCGATGCCCTCCGAGTGGAGGTTGCGCACCTTCTCCTTGAGCTCCAGGACGAGCCGCTCCGCGGTCTTCTTGCCCACGCCGTGGATCTTCGCGAGCCGGCTCGTCTCACCGCGCGACAGCGCCGCGATGAGCTCGCCCACCTCCATGCCGGACATCACGCCCAGGGCCATGCGCGGACCGACGCGGGACACAGTGTTGAGCAGCTGGAAGAGCTCCTCCTCCGCCGGGGAGAGGAAGCCGAAGAGCTCGAAGGCGTCCTCGCGCACCACGGTGCGGATGCGCAGGTCCACCGGCTGGCCGTCCGCGGGCAGCTTGCCCAGCGAGACGGTGGACAGGTTCACGCGGTAGCCCACGCCGTGCACGTCGATGACGGCATCCTCGGGGCCCTTCTCCAACACGTTGCCACGCAGCCGGGCGATCATCGACGGGTCTCCGGGCGCTGGTAGGCGGACGACAGGCGGTCCGCGAGCACCGACGCGGCCCCCTTGCGCTTGCCGTTGCCGGGAGCGCTGGCGCGGGGCATCCCCACGCGAAACTGGTTCAAGTGGCACAGCGCGACGGCGAGCGCGTCACTGGCATCCGCGCGCTCCAGCGTCGCTTCTTCCACGCCGAGCAGCGTGCGCACCATGCGCGCCACGGCGTCCTTGCCGCCCGCGCCGCTGGCACCCACGGACTTCTTCACGCTGGCGGGGGCGTACTCGTGCACGGGCAGGCCCGCCTGCGCCGCGGCGAGCAGCGCCACGCCGCGAGCATGGCCCAGCACCAGGGCGCTCCGGGCGTTGCGGTGGGTGAAGAGGCCTTCCACGGCCACGGCCTCCGGCTGGTAGCGCTGGAGCGCGGCGCTCAAGGCGGCGTGCAGGTCCTTCAGGCGCTCAGCGAGGGGCGCGGACTCCACCACCTTGATGACGCCATGGCCCAGGTGCACGAGCTTGCCCTTCTTCTCCTCCACCACCCCGAAGCCCATGAAGCGGCTGCCAGGGTCCACGCCGAGTACCCGCACCGGCCCGTTCCTTTCCCACGCGCCCCATCTGGGGCTTTACGTGGACAGCGACTCCATCAGGGACTCGTCGATTTCGAAGTTGGCGTGCACGTGCTGCACGTCGTCGTTGTCGTCGAGCGCGTCCATCAGCTTCAACAGGCGCTTCGCGTTGTCGCCTTCCACCTTCACGGTGTTCTGCGGCACGAAGGTCCACTTCTGTTCGCCCAGGGGCAGGCCCGCGGCCTCCAGCTTCGCTCCCACCGTGTGCAGGTCCGCCGGAGCGGTGCGCACCTCGAAGCCATCCGGCCCCTGGTCCACGACGTCCTCCGCGCCCGCGTCCAGGGCCTGCTCCATCACCTGGTCCTCGGTGGGGCCGGGCTTCACGGTGATGACGCCCTTCTTGTGGAACATCCAGCCCACGGCGCCTTCCGCGCCCATGTTCCCGCCGTAGTTGCTCAGGAGGTTGCGCACATCGCTGGCGGAGCGGTTCCGGTTGTCCGTGAGGCACTCGATGATGAGCGCGACGCCGCCGGGGCCGTAGCCCTCGTACGTCACCTCTTCGTAGGACTCGCCGGCCAGCTCGCCCGTGCCCTTCTTGATGGCGCGCTCGATGGTGTCGCGCGGGATGTTCGACTCGCGCGCCAGGGCCACGGCTACGCGCAGGCGGGCGTTGCTGGACGGGTCACCGCCGCCCAGGCGCGCGGCGACGGTCATCTCCTTGATGGCCTTGGAGTAGAGCTTGCCCTTGGCCACGCCCAGGACGGCATTCCGGCGTTTGAGTTTCGACCAGCGGTTGTGACCGGACATGGCGGCGGCTTCGGCGTGGGGTGGACGGGCGTTCAGCCCGTGGCGTTCCCGGCCTTGTGCCCCGAGCAGGCCGCCCGAGTCAAACCCTCACGACGCGTCCCGCCCGGGCTCCGACTCGGAATCGGGAGCCAGGGCGGGCTCGAAGAGGCGGGGCGGTCCGGCGGACTCCCGGGCGCGCTCGCGCTCCTCCACCAGGATGGCGGGCACCAGCACGCCCAGCATGAACAGGCGGGTCGCCGCCTCGTAGGCCAGGGCCTCCGGGAAGCGGCACTCCAGGAGCATGGCGCGCACGGTGCGCCGCCCGTCGAAGAGGCGCACCACCTGCTCCACGTCCTCCGGCAGCGAGGGCAGCTCCTGCGCGAGCCGGGCGAAGTCCACCGTGAGCCGCGCCGCCAGGGGCAGGCCCTTGACGCGCAGCTGTTCGAAGCGCTCCAGGGCTGGCTCCACCTGCTCGCACAGGAACTGGCGGTCCATGGAGAAGCTGCCCCGCTGCAGCTCCGGGCCGAACGTCACCGTGTACGCGCCCGAGCCGAAGCACAGCAGGCGCCGGAACGCGAGGATGCCGCGCTCGCCGTGGAAGGCCGCGTCCACCGCCAGGCCATGGCGGAAGAAGAGAGCGCCGGAGTCCTCCGACAGCACCACGCGCCCCGAGCGCACGCCGGACAGCAGCGCGCGCAGCAGCGCCCCGAGCGGCAGGGTCGAGGTGTGCGCGTCGTAGACGTCCTCCTCGCCGCGCCGTCCCGCCTTGAGCCGCGCGAGCATCGCCACATCGCGCGCCTCCACCGGCTCCACCAAGTACTCGTCCGCGCCCACGCCCGCGGCGAGGTCGCGGTGGAACTCCTCCGCGCACTTCGCCATCAGCAGCACCGGCAGGTGCGCGCACTTCGGGTCCGCGCGGAGCACGCCGCAGAGGCTGAAGCCGTCGCCGTCCGGCAGGTCCGCGTCGATGATGACCAGCCGGGGCAGCTCGGCCTTCGGGGCCATGGGCGCCGCGTCCGGCAGCGTTCCTCCCGCCTCCACGCCCAGCCGCGCCAGCGCCGCGCGTGCCCCATCCACGTGCACGGAGTCGAAGCCTTCGCGGACGAGCGCCTCCGCCACCGTGGGCCGCGGAGTGTCACCCACGAGCAGCACCCAGCCCCCGGCCCCACCCTGCAGGTCGAGTGCGTCGGGACCTCCGGGCATGGAGGCATCAGGAGGCGGTGCGGCGTGCAGGTAGGCAACCATGGATTCCCTATTCTTCCAGGGATCCCTTGCGAATGTACAACCTGCCCCCAAGTCCCTGGATTCGTTGGGTTTTGGCCAGGCTGCATCCCAAGCTAGGGTGCGCGCCCATGACGCGCCTCGGACTCCTGCTTGCCCTCCTCGCCGTGCCCGGACTGGCCTCCGCCCAGGATGCCGAAGTGTCCTTTTCGCAGGAGGACCCGCTGGGCTCCGTGGTGGCGCCGGTGATGCTGCCCGCGGGGGCGACGGCGCTCTATGGCTACACGGGCGCGCCGGAGGTGGGCCTGGGGTTCCGGCAGGGCCTGGGCGCGTTGGAGGTGGAGGCGCGGGCGCGCTTCGACTGGTTCAAGCTGGGCGCGTCGCTGGAGCTCGTGGGCCGCAAGGAGGTGGTGCGGAGCGGGGCGTTCAGGCTGGCGCCGACGCTGGGCGTGGGCCTGGTGCTCAACTCCGGCTCCACGTACATGGACGACGACAACTTCTCCGGCGTGCTGGTGCGTATCCTGCCGGGGATGGTGGCGGGCTACCGCGTGGCGGACACCGTGGTGGTGCTGGGCCTGGTGGACCTGCCCATCGACCTGGGGCTCACGGGCGACAAGCAGCGGCGCTTCCAGGCGCTGGGAGGCTTTGGCGTGGAGGTCTACCTGGGCGGCAACCTGTCGCTGCTCGCGGCGGGACAGGTGGGCGTGGAGACGTTCCAGGAGCGCGCGGGCGCGGGCCACACGCGGCTGGGGCTCACGGGGCGCGTGGGCCTGGGGACGCGGCTGTTCTGACTAGAAGTCCGGCGGAGGGCTCTGGCGCGGCGTGCCCATCAGTTCGAGCGCACGCAGCGCGACGCGGATGAGCGTCTGGGCGCACGGCTCACAACCTCCGCCGCAGCAGTGGGGCCAGCGTCCTTCGGGGTTGCGCAGGAGCGGCCTCACGCTGGACTGGTAGTAGCTGGGGAACTGGAGTTCCTCGCTCGCTCGCGCGAGTGCGTCATCGAGGGACAGGGGCGAGGGGGCGGGAACGTCGGACACGCTCCCGTTCATACCAGCTCAGAGCAGTGACGTCTGCGCCGGGGCCTCTGTCGCGGCGCCGTCCGCGGGCTGGCAGTGCGAACACCAATGCGTGTTGCGTCCGCCAATGCGCAGGTGCGACACGGGCGTGGCGCAGCGGGGACAAGGCGCTCCCGTCTTGCCGAAGATGTTGCGCCGGTGCTTCGCCTGCCCCTGCACACCGAACAGGTCGCGCTGCGTGCCGCGCAGCCGCAGGCCCTCTTCCAGCACGTCGCGGATGCCCTGGTGCAGCCGGACGACTTCCGTCGGGGACAGCGACGACGCGAGCCGCCGGGGGTCGATGCCCGCGACCCACATGCTCTCGTCCGCGTCGCGGTTGCCCAGCCCCGCGAGCACGCGCTGATTCAAGAGCACCGTCTTGAGCGGGCTGCGCCTGCGGCGAAGCAGCTTCGCCAGGACCTCCGGAGTGAAGGCCTCGTCGAGCGCCTCCGGTCCCAGCGCCTCCAGCTTGAGCTGCGAGGCCAGCATCTCTGTCGGCCCCAGCGCCACACGCGCGTAGCCCAGCGTGTCGGTGAGCTGGAGTTCCTCGTTGCCCTCCAGCGTGAGGACCACGAGCGTCGCGGGAGGCCGTTCGCTTCCCACGGGCCGCAGCTGCAGTTCGCCCCAGAGCATGAAGTGCAGCGCGAGCGTCTGCCCGTCATCCAACGTGAGCAGCATGAACTTCGCGCGCCGCTCCGCCGCGAGCACCTTGCGGCCGTTGAGATTCGCGATGAAGTCCGGCGGCGAGGCGAAGCGCACCGCCGCGGGCATCAGCACCTCCGCGCCCACGAAGCGCCGGCCCACGACGGCCTGCTTCAGGTCTCGGATGATGATTTCGACTTCAGGGACTTCCGCCACGCGCAGCCTCCCCCACGGGCCACAACGTAGGAAGGCTGCGAGGTAACGCCATGGGTTGAGCCCTGCTGGTGGGGTACCTCGTCCGACCGCCAGGCATCCGGCCGGACAAGGGGGCACCGCCCTGCCCCAACCCACGTCAGGCGCGCACCGTGACCTCGTGCACGTCGCGCTCCAGCTCCCGCGCGTCCACCTTCACGTCGAGGAAGTGCGCCATCGTCTCGCGCTGCGTGAGCGAATGGCTGTCCAGTGCCACCGTGCGGAAGTTGCCACCCTTCGCCAGGGCACACAGCAGCAGGAGCTGATCACACAGGTGCTCGCCCACGGGCACGCCCGCGTCCAGGTAGCGCTTCACCTTCGCGGCGACCTCCTCCGCCACGACTTCCGCGCGCTTGCCTCGCTCGCCGAAGCCGGTGAAGACCTCCGTCACGTGCTCGCTCTCCACTTCGACGCGCAGCACGTTGCCCGGACCGAAGGCGCGCTTGAGCTCCTCCGGCCGCTGCTGATCCGGACGCAGCTTCAGCGCGGCGGCCACGGTGTCCAGCTCGCGCTTCGCCACGTCGAAAGGGATGGCCGCCACCTGGGCCACGGCCTCCGTGCGCAGCACCCGGCCGCGCTCCAGCAACTGGAGCGGCTGGAGCTTCGTGGGATGGATGTCCACGCGGAACCGTCCCCCTCCCGCCGGATAGTAGCCGGGCCGCTCCAGCGTCACGTCCACGCGCGGTCCCATGCGGCGCAGGAGCGGCAGATACGCCTTCTCCAGGAACTCGAACGGCGGCGCCGCCGGGTTGTGCGTCCCACCCTCCAGCATCAGCGTGGAGGCCCCTTCCGCGTGCAGCAGCGCGGGCAGCACCGTCTGGAGCACCAGCGTCGCGCTGCCCGCCGTGCCCACCGCGAAGTGGTAGTTGCCCGCCGACAGCGCGCGCGGATGGAAGGACAGCTGCTTGGAGCCCAGCTCCGCGCCCGTCACCTCCGCGGCGCCCACGGCCTCCGCGGCCTTCAGCGCGGTGAGGTGCTGGCGCAGCAGGCCCGGCTTGGCGCGGCCGGCGCGCACGTTGACCATCTCGAACGGCGTGCCCGTCACCAGCGACAGCGCCAACGCCGTGCGCAGCACCTGGCCGCCCCCTTCCCCCTGTGAACCATCGATGCGAACCATGTGCGTGGTGCTCCTTTGCGCGCTCGCGGACGTGCGCAGCATCCCATCCCTGATTTCAAAAAATAGCGGCGCCCGCTCCCCCACCCTTAACGGCCGCTTTCGCGGACCTCTTGGGGGGAACGGGCGCCTCGGCGTCTTCATCCCGGCATGTGCACCTCCGCAGGACGGCGGGTGGGGTTACCCTTCGGCTATCCCTTCACGCACACCACCTGCTTCAGCGTGTGGACGACCTCCACCAGGTCCGCCTGCGCGGCCATCACGGCGTCGATGGACTTGTACGCGGCCGGCGTCTCGTCAATCACGTCCACGTCCTTGCGGCACTCCACGCCCGCGGTCGCCTTCTCGTGGTCCTCCAGCGTGAAGCGCTTCTTCGCCGCTTCACGCGACATCGCCCGGCCCGCGCCGTGGCTGCACGAGTGGAAGGCATCCGCGTTTCCCTTCCCACGGACGATGTAGGAACGGGCCCCCATGCTGCCGGGGATGATTCCCATGTCGCCTTCACGCGCCCGCACCGCGCCCTTGCGGGTCACGAAGCAGTTCTTTCCGAAGTGGTGCTCGCGCGAGATGTAGTTGTGGTGGCAGTTCACCGCGGACTCGGACAGCTCGAACGGAGGCAGCTCACCGCTCGCCTTCAGGGCCTCCACCGCCGAGTGCAGCATGAGCTCGCGGTTCATCGCCGCGAAGTCCTGCGCCCAGCTCACCGCGAACACGTAGTCGTCGAAATGCTCCGTCCCTTCCGGCAGGTACGCCAGGTCCGCGTCCGGCAGGCGGATGAAGAAGCGCTCCATGTCCTGCTTCGCCAGCTCGATGAAGTGGCTTCCGATGCGGTTACCCACGCCGCGCGACCCCGAGTGCAGCATCAGCCACACGCCGTCCGACTCATCGACGCACAGCTCGATGAAGTGGTTACCCGTACCCAGCGTTCCCAGGTGCGCCAGCTCCGGCCCGCGGCCGATGCGAGGATGCTTCGCGACGATACGGGCGTACCCTTCCGCCAGGCGGGCCCAGGCACCGGTATGCGTCGCGGGCGAGTCCTTCCACGCGCCACGGTCATTCCGGCCGCCGTTGTCCGTACGGCCGTGCGGAACCGCCGCCTCGATGGCCGAGCGCACCCCGCGCAGCGAGTCCGGCAGCTGATCCGCGCGCAGCGTCGTGCGCACGGCGATCATCCCGCATCCGATGTCCACGCCCACCGCCGCCGGCACCACCGCGCCCACCGTGGGCACCACGCTCCCGACCGTCGCGCCGTAACCGCGGTGCACGTCCGGCATCGCGGCGATCCACTTGTGGATGAAGGGCAGGCCACGGAGGTTGCGAAGCTGCTTCTTCGCCTCGTCCTCGAACGGCACCCCCACCGTCCACGTCTTGATGGGGCGACCCGCTTCGTCCGACATCACTTCGTAGTTCGCGTTCGTCCGGTCCATGGCGCTGCACCTTTCGGTCGTTCGACCGGGCTCTGTGTCCCGGTCACGTGGGGGAGCTAGAGCAGCCGGCGTGCCAACGCCGCTCCCGAGGGGAGTACCCGGGGCGGGCTGGAAATCCATATCTCATGGGATAAATACGTATCCTGATGGCTCAAAAGGCGAAGGCACGGCGGACGGTCGTCATCGGGATGCTGGGGACGACGCTGGACACGGGGATGGGGACGCACCGCTGGACGCGGTGGCGGCCCACGGTGTCGCTGTGCCAGCAGGAGGACCTGCTTGTGCACCGGCTGGAGCTGCTGCACCCGCCCCATGGGACGTCGCTGGCGGCGGTCATCCGGGACGACATCGCGCAGGTGTCCCCGGAGACGCAGGTGCGGCTCACGTCACTGCCCATCCGGGACCCATGGAACCTGGAGGAGACCTACGGCGCGCTGCTGGACCACGTGCGCGCGCACGCCTTCCACCCGGAGGAAGAGGACTACCTGGTGCACATCACCACGGGCACGCACATCGCGCAGATCTGCATGTTCCTCCTGGTGGAGAGCCGGTTGATTCCGGGCCGGCTGGTGCAGACGTCCCCGGGCAAGGGGAAGGACCACGGGGCGGTAGGCACGCACGCCATCATCGACCTGGACCTGTCGAACTACGACACGCTGGCGGCGCGCTTCCGGCAACAGCAGCGTGAGGGCCTGTCGTTCCTCAAGTCCGGCATCGACACGCACAACGCCGCGTTCAACCGGATCATCGAGCGGATTGAACAGGTGGCGGTGCAATCCCGAGCGCCGCTGCTGCTGACGGGCCCCACGGGCGCGGGCAAGTCGCGGCTCGCGAAGCGCATCTACGCGCTGAAGAAGGCGCGCAACCAGGTGACGGGCCCGTTCGTGGACCTGAACTGCGCCACGCTGCGCGGCGACGGCGCCATGTCCACGCTCTTCGGTCACGTGAAGGGCGCGTTCACGGGCGCGGTGGGAGACCGGCCCGGACTGATGCGGCAGGCGAACAGCGGCGTGCTGTTCCTGGACGAGATTGGAGAGCTGGGCGCGGACGAGCAGGCCATGTTGCTGCGCGCGCTGGAGGACAAGCGGTTCCTGCCGGTGGGCGCGGACAAGGAGGCGGAGAGCGACTTCCAGCTCATCGCGGGGACGAACCGCGACCTCCAACTGGACGTGGAGCGGGGGCGGTTCCGCGAGGACCTGCTCGCGCGCATCAACCTGTGGACCTTCCGGCTGCCCGCGCTGCGCGAACGTCCGGAGGACATCGCGCCCAACCTGCAATACGAACTGGATCAGGCGTCGCAGGCGCTGGGGACGCGGGTGACGATGAGCAAGGAGGCGCAGGAGTATTTCCTGCGCTTCGCCACGTCCCCCGAGGCCCGGTGGAGCGGCAACTTCCGCGACCTCAACGCGGCGGTGCTGCGCATGTCCACGCTGGCGGCCGGAGGGCGGATGACGCGCGACGTGGTGGACGAGGAACTGGACCGCCTGCGAGCACAGTGGCGGCCCGCGGGCACGGCGTCGACGTCCGCGGGCGAGGACGTGCTGGTGGAGGTGATGGGCGCGGTGCGGGCCGCGGAGCTGGACCGGTTCGACCGGGTGCAGCTCGCGGATGTGGTGGCGGTGTGCCGCTCCGCGCGCTCGTTGTCGGACGCGGGCCGGACGTTGTTCGCGCAGTCGCGTGCGCAGAAGAAGAGCGTCAACGACGCGGACCGGCTCCGGAAGTACCTGGCGCGCTTCGGTCTGACCTGGTCCGAGGTGAGCGGCCGCGACGCGGAGTGAGGCTGTCCCGGCCGGTGCTCTCGCGACTCAGCAGGGCAGCCAGGGGCCGACGCCGCGGTTGCACGAGTCGTAGCAGATGGAGATGGCCGCGGCGCACTCCGCATATGTCGCCTGACACTGAGCCGGGCACCAGGAGTTGGCCTGGTAGCACTCATCCACGCACGAAATCGGCGCCTGGGTGACGGACTCGCGCGCCGTCGCCTCCGGGATCACCGGCTCTGCTTCGGGCGCCCCCCCGCCGCAGGCGAGGAGGGCCAGCGCGGACAACGTGGCCAGGACACACGAGCGGAGGGAACGAGCCTGCATGGGATGCTCCGTGGGCAGAGGAGGACCGCGACCCGCAGTGTCGTTGGAGGCCTGGCGTCAGCGGAAGGCGTCCGCGATGGACCGGCACTGCGGCGTGGCCAAGGCCTCGTCGAGAACCCGGACCACCCCGGCTTCATCAGAGGCCGGGACGGGCGCGGGCGCTGCTTGCGCGTCCGCCTTGCTCAGCCACGTGGGCGGCACCATGCATTCGAAGGTGAGCGGCCCCTCGAACGTCGCGCGCACGCGGCCGTCCTTCATCCGGACCGCCCCCTTCGCCAGCTTCCCGGTGACGGTCAGCTCCAGGGTGCCCTCGTCCATCATCATCGCGGGCTCCCCGGCCAGCTGGTAGTCCACCACCGCGAGGCCAGGGCCCAGCGCCGTCAGAGGAATGATCCTCGCGGTGGCGTGCTTCGACGTCACGAACCCATCCCCCACCGACATGCGGAAGCGCCAGGTGCTTCCGTCCTCCGCCTGGGCGCTCAGCATCACGAGCCTCATCTTCACGGGGGGATCCTCCAGGAAGTCGACGCTGAACTGCACGGAAGGGGCTGAATAGGTGCCTTCGTCCGTGCGCACCGTGGCCGCGCCCCGTGGCTGGGGCCGCTCCGCCGTGAGCGCATCACGCGACGTCACCCGCCCCTCCATCGGCTTCGAGCAGGCGCTCAGCAGCAGCGCCGCCATCAGGGCCCCGTGCCGCATGCTCAGCACCCCACCCGCAGGACCATGGCGCTGACGGTGGTGTTGTCGTTCTCCTTCAGCTCGTCCACCGCGCCCGCCGGATCCATGTCCAGGTAGACGTAGTACGTGGTGAACGGCAGCGTCGACGGCACCGTGAAGCCCAGCGAGTAGATGCCCTCCGAGAACGCTCCCAGCGAGTGGTTGAACGTGCCCACCACGTTGGTGGACTCGTAGTAGCCATTCGGCGGCGCGGTCGTGCTCAGGCGCACGCGCATCGAGTAGGACGACACGGCCGCGTTGCCCATGTTGCCCACGTAGAACTTCACGCTCTGCGCCGTACCCCGGCACACCGTCTTCGTTCCAGCCGGATCCAACGTCTGCGCCACGTCCCCCACCACGCCCATGGAGGACGGCAGCAGGTTCGGCTTCGTCACCGAATAGCCGTACAGCGTGTTCATGCCCTGCGCGTTCGTGGGCCACAGCGTGGAGGACTCGTAGCCGCCCGTCACCATGTGCGGCGGCGAGGTGCGCAGGATGCTGTGCCCGCCCTCGTGCTTGAAGCCGAAGAAGTGCCCCGCCTCGTGCACGAAGGTGCTCCGGCCCGACGTGCCAAACGAATTGCCGGTGCGCGGCGTGAAGTCCAGGTCACTGGCGATGCAGACGTCCGCCTCGTCGATGCCGTTGGCCCCGATGAAGCACAACCCCACGACGGAGTACGTCACGCCGTTGTTCCCGTCGATGGACGCCCGGTCACACAGGCCGATCTCGTTCTGCCCGTCGCTGTGGTCCAGCGAGCAGTCCGTCGCCGCGTTCACGTTGAAGCCACTGACGATGTGAGACAGGTCGTCCCACTGCCGCAAGCCGTTCCAGTACGCCGTGTTGACGTTGCCGGAGTCCGGGATGCTGCACCGGTTCCGGTACACGGCCGGCCCGCTGTACCACTTCACCGGCATCCCGTTGCACGTGTCCCAGGCGGCGGCGCCCGCCTCCATGCCGCCCAGCACCAGTGCCGCGACGACGCCCACGAATGTCGTTGTCTTCATGGCGGACCTCATCACGGCTGGCCGGGCGGGATGTCCCGCTCGGGCTGGAGGGGAACGGCACCCGGCACCACGGACGCGCCCGCAGCGGGCGTCACCGGCACGGACATCGACGACGCGGTGGTGACGGGCTCCTCTCGGAACGCTCCCGTCACGGAGAGCCCGCGCGCGCGCAGGTGATTCTGGAGCAGCGAGAGGAACGCCTCGCGCTCCATTCCCTCTGGAGTCCCCCGGGCCTGCGCCTCCGCGCGCAGCGCCGGACGGGCACCCATCAGGTCCACCGTCTCGAACACCGGCGCCGTCTGCCGCACCCCCGCGGAGCCCAGGCCCGCCACGAGCCCGCCCTCGGCCCCGACGAGCACCTCGCGGCCCGCCACCGACTCCACGCGGAAGGCGTGCTCGTCCAGCACCGGCGACAGGCTCCAGCCGGTGTTGCGCAGGAAGACCACGTAGCGCGCGCCCCGGACGAAGCGAGGCACATGGCTCACCACGAGCTGCCGTCCATCCGGCAGCACCCCTCCGGCCTGCTTGAGGCGCAGCTCACGCGGAGCCGCGCCCAGGTGCGCCCGCACGTTTCCCAGCGTCACCACCGTCCACGGGCCCGTGCGCGGCGAATACTCACTGCGCACGTCCGTGACTTCACCCTCCACCACGGAGGCTGTCTGGTCGAACAGACTGAGCAGACTGTCCACCGCGCGCGGCGGCCGGAGTGATGCTTCCGCGGCCAGGGGACTCTCCTGCCGCGCGGGAGAGTCGTCCCCACTGGCTGCGCTGCACCCCGTGAGTCCCATGAGGAGCAGTGCGCACGCCCCCCTTCCGAACGTCGTCCATGGTCTGCCCACGCGCATCACGTCCGCTCCCTTCGTGTCGTCAGTGGATGAGATAGAAGGCGTCCTGGCGCGGCACGAAGAACCGCCAGCCTTCGTCCGTCAGGTACGCCGGATCTTCCTGCATCACCGCCACCTGCTGCCCACCCCACTCTGGCACGGGCGTGACGGTGTTGAGCTCGACGGCTAGGTACGAGCCCTTGCGCAACAGTCTGGGTGCCTCGGAGCGCGATGCCGCACGGAAGTCGATGGACGCGCCCAGCGCGTGCCCCTGCGCGCCCAGCGGATGGCTGTAGACCTTGGCCTCGATGCCCCGCTCCTTCATCTCCGCCATCGTCGCGTCGTAGACATCCGCCGACGAGCGCCCCGGCCGCGACGCGCGCAGCATCAGCGCGTCCTGCAGCGTCCGCGTGTTCTCCAGCGCGCGCTTCAACCCCTCCGGCGCGTCCGTCTCCCCGTCCTTCAGCACGTACGCCATCTTCTGCCAGTCCGTGCTCAGCCCCAGCGCCGAGACGCCAAAGTCCACATGCAGCAGGTCGCCGCGCTGGATGACCACCGCCTCGTCCGCCACCGCCAGGAAGCCCCGGGAGAAGCCGTCCTTCATGCCCTGCCGCTGCACGCGCAGGTCCGGCTGGAACCACGTGCCCACGCGCGCGTCGAACAGCGCGTCGTAGAGCCAACGGCGCACGTCCCCCACCGTCGTCTTGCCGGGCACCACCACCTCGTTGGAGAGCGCCCGCTTCACCAGCGACTCCGTCAGCACCACCAGGTCGCGGTAGGGCGTGAACTCGCCAGGCAGCCGCGTGTCCAGGTACTCCTCGATGAGCGGCGCCGCGCTCACGAAGCGCGCTTCCGCGGATGGGCCCAGCGCCTCCACCAGCCACTTGTAGGTGTCGTGCGTCAGGCTGCGCGTCACGCCCCGCCGCCCGTCCATGGCCAGCGCGATGGTGCGCGGGTGGTAGCGCGCGTCCAGGTCCGCGAGCGCCTCCGCCTGCTTGCGCTCCACCGGGGGCGCCTCGAAGAAGCGCGCCACCGCCTCCGTGGCGTAGCCCGTCAACGCGACCTTCTGGAGCCCCGCGTCACCCGCGTCCACGAAGACGAACACGTCGCGGTTGCCCGCGTACGGCAGCGGCGGCGCGACCCAGGCCGTCAGCGGATCATCGTGGAACTCCTCGTTGACCACGACCCACATGGCCACGCCGTGCCGGCGCATCATGTCCAGCAGCAGCCCGTGCCGCTCCTTCAGCCAGGACTCACGCAGGGCCCGCTCCTGGGACGGCGGCGGCACGGGTGACGTGGCGGGAGCGCTCGCGGGGACGGTGGCACACGCCACCAGACAGCCCAGGCTCAGGGCGGGTAGGACTGCGCGCCAACGGTTCATGTCGGGAACTCCGGGTCGAGAAGGAGGCGGAGCAGCCTAGCGCGCCCCAGAAAAACCGAAGCCCCCCGCTCCCGGAACCCATGGGTCCGGGAACGGAGGGCCTGGGGCGCATTCCCACCTGCTCACCCGCTCGGATGTCCTCGCTCCCACACGCTTCCGGATCCCGTCCCCCCCGGTTCGGGACACCTGGAATCCGACAGGCCTCACGGCCAGCGAATCCACTGGAAGCGGCGGCCCTCCCCCGAAGGCCGCGTGGAGCGCGGACATTCAACCGCGCGCGCCGTTACCTCAGTAGCTGGCGACCCAATCCAGGTCGCTTTCCTCGAAATCGAAGAGCGATTCCTCGCCTTCGTGCCGGGAGTCCTCTTCCCCGTCCCCCTCCTGCTCCTCGACCCGGTACCCCCTCGGCTCCCGGGCTTCGTCCTCCGGCCGCACACCCGCGCCCCCGTTGGAACCGGGCGCCCACAGCTCGCCGTCCCCCTGGCTCCACGCATCGATGCGGTACATCGCGTCCCCCCGGGTGCGGTGTCTTGCCGTCCACCCCGCCGCCGCCGCCACGCCGCGCCTCGATAATTAGACGCCGATCGCCAGAATCCTTGGGTCGCCCCCGTCATTTCAGGAAGGAGCCCGCATGCCGGAGCGCCAGGGCCCGGATTCCGGCCTCTTCGCTCCACCCCGGTTCCCCCCGGCGGGCCACGGCCTCGAAGGCCTCCGCCGCCTGGAGCGGGAGGCCCATGGCCCGAAGCACCAGCGCCCTGTTCCACAGGGCCTGGGGATGGTCCGGTGCCTGACGCAACACGCCTTCGAGCAGCCCCAGGGCGCCCCGCGAATCTCCCGCCGCCATCGCCACCACGGCCCGGTCGCTGTCCCGGTCCAGAGAGGGGGCGCTGCGCGCCAGGAAGTCCGACGCCTGACGCAATTCGCCGCGCACCAGGTAGGCCGCCGCGATGCCGTGCAGGTCCCCCCGCTCCTCCAGTGCCGCCAGGGTCCGCAGGGGCACCGGCGGTTCGGTCGCGAGCGCCACTCCGCCCCCCGCCCCTGTCCGGACGGGAACGTAGGGGAGGTAGCGGTCCGCGGCCGGGTACGCGATGCGCGCCTCCAGCTCCCGCGCGGACGCATCCGCCCGCCACGCGTCCTTCGGCCGGAAGCCGTCCCCCGTCATGACCGCGGTAAGCGCACCCAGTCCCATGGCCAGCACCGCCCCCATCGCATGCCGCCATCTGCCGCGCGGCAACGCGAAGCGGAACGGACCTCGGAGGGGAGCAGGTGGTGGTGGCGCGTCGTTGTGGGCCACCGCGCCACACAGGGCCTGGACGCTGAGCATCTCCAACTGCATCGCATCATGCAGCCCGCTGGCGCACGCACGGCAGAGGGCCAGATGGAGCCGGAAGTGCTCCTCGTCCCCCGATTCCAGCTCCCCATCCAGGAACCGGTAGAGCTTCTTGCACCAGAGATCCATCACGCGTCAGGGCCTGGAGTCACGAGGCCACCTCCCGTCCCTTGCGAAACGCGAGCGGAAGCAATCCTTGGTGGATTCCGCTGACAGCGTTCGCCGCTGGCTCCCCCGCCTGCCCCCCAGGGAGGAGCAGGCGGCGAGGGCCCGCGTTTCAGCGGCGCGTGCGGGGGCGCAGCAGCGTCGCACCGGAGCGGCTGGTGCGCGGGCACGGGAGGCGCGGCGCGCTGACGGCCTCCACCGCCTCCGTCGTCGCGAACCAGGGGCAGCAGTTGGCGCACCCCGGGCAGCGGCGGCGGAAGCGGCGGGCGCCCTGGTGCCAGGCCCGGCCTTCGCGCTCCGGGGGCGGGGGAGTGGCGAGCACGTCCCCGGGCCAGTTCTCCGGCACGTCGTCCCAGTCGGACCCGGGCACCGTCTCGCGGGCCTGGCGGGCGGACACCCAGCGCTCGCTCTCCGCCGGGTCCTCCAGCGCGAGCCTCGCGAGCATCTCCAGTTGCAGCAGGTCGTGGAAGCGGCGGGCGCAGACGTCGCAGGTGGCCAGGTGGCCTCGGACGCGGCGCTGGTCCTCGGCGGACAGGCTCCCGTCCAGGAAGGGCTGGAGGTCCTCACACGCGGTGCTCATCGTTTCCTCTCCTGGCGGCGGCGTTCCGCGGTGTCGTGGAGCATGGCCTTGAGGCGGCGGCGGGCGTGGAAGAGCCACGTGCCCACCGTTCCCGCGCTGGGGGTATTCATCCGCCGGGCGATCTCCGCATGGCGCAGGCCCCGCGCATGCAGTTCGAACGCCTGGCGCAGCTTCTCGTTGAGCCGCGCCACGGCCTGGCGCAGCTCGTCCTCCGTGACGCACTCCCACTGCTCGGGCTCCGGCGCGTCCTCCGGGTCCTCGAAGAGCATGTGGACGTTGTGCAGGTCCACCCGGCGGTCCGTCTCCGCGCCCTGGCGGCGGCACTGGTCCAGGAACCGGTTGTGCAGCACGCGCACCAGCCACGCGCGGCGCGCGGGCTCCGGCCAACGCTTGAGCCGCTCCCACTGCAGGAGCGCGCGCAAGAGCACGTCCTGCACCAGGTCGTCGCAATCACTGGCACTCTTGCCGCAGACATTGCGCGCGATGGCGACCAGCACCGGCTGATGGCGGATCGCGAACGCGGCGAATTCCCCTCCAGAGCCCTCCCGGACTGGCGGCTCCTCCCTCCCTGGCACCATGCGACCGCCTCCCTTCCCTCCAGAGAACGCCGAGGGCCGGATTCTTTTTTTCTCATGGATGCGACAAACGCTGTCGCGCTTCTTCCCGAACCCCGGCGGCCAGTACAGCTGAAACACTTCAAGCAGACGCCAATTCCTTGCATGGAATAGACAGACATCCAGGCACTCCCCGGTTCAATGTCTCTCCATGGGTGTGGCTTGCCTCCGGGTGGCTCGTGCCGGACCCGGCGTGAAAAACGGGGTGAAAAAGGGGCGTCCAGCATGGCCCAGCGGCTTTCTGGGGGCTGGAGCGTTTTCGTGGACGCGGATCCGCAGCGGGCACGGGGGGCGGTGGCATCTCCTGGTGCGTCAGGCGGGGGGGACGTGTCCCGCCGCGTCGTGTTCCGGGCCTGGGGGAGGCCCCCTGGGGGCACGGGGAAGCGTCCTCGGGTGCAACTCCCCCCTTGCGTGCCTGGGGAGTCCTTTGGTCCTCTTGGGCCACCGCCGTATGCCCATGGAAACCGCCGCCGACAGCCGAGAGTACCGCGTGGTCTTCTTCTGCCCCGCGTCGAACGCCCGGCTCGAGCGGCTGGAGGTCCCGGTGCGCCGGCTGCTGTCGCGCATCCAGGCGCCGCCGGCGGAGCTGGCCCCACTGAGTGAGGCCGGGGCGCTCACGGAGGCCGGGTGGCAGGTCTACCTGGTGCGTTCGCTGACGGAGCGCAGCGCGGCGCAGGCCATGGCGGCCTACGTCAGCGAGGCCACCTGTGCGCTGGCCGCGGAGGTGGACGCGGAGGTGCTGGGGCTCTACGTGGACGTGTCCGGGGACTCCGCGCGCATCTGCCGCTGCGGCCCGGAGGACGGGCCGGAGACCTTCGCCGGGCGGAGGCAGGCCGCGCTCACCCGCACGTCCGAGTGGCTGGAGGTCGCCCCCGCGAGCCTGTCCGCCCTCTTCCAGTTGGATCCGCCGGACGCCGAATACGAGCCGGACGCGGACGACCGCTTCGTCGAGGAGAAGCTGCGTGAGGCGCGAGCCCTGATGGAGCGCTACCGCACCGCGGCGAAATGAGGTCGAGCACCCCGGAGGACCTGTCGGGCCGCTGTGAGCGGTGCTACCTGCCCACGGCCCTGTGCCTGTGCGCGGACGTGCCCGTCATCCCCACGCGCACGGAGCTGCTGATCATCCGGCACAATAAGGAGTCGCAGAAGAGCACCAACACGGCGCGCATCGCCGCGCTGGCCCTGCCCCGCTGCCACATCGTGTCCTATGGAGCGCCCGGAGCGCCCTTCGACGCGTCGGTGCTGGACACGCCAGACACGTGGCTCCTGTTCCCGGACGCACCGGAGGCGGAGGGGCCTCCGCCGAAGCGGCTCGTGGTCATCGATGGAAGTTGGGCGCAGGCACGACGCATGGTGCAGCGCGTCCCCGCCCTGCGCCGGCTGCCGGGCATGAGGTTGCCGCCGCCCGCGCCGGACACGCGCCGCCTGCGCAAACCGCCGCACCCGGACGGGATGTCCACGCTGGAGGCCATGGCCGGCGCGCTCGCGCGGCTGGAGGGCGAGGAGCTCGCGAAGCCGCTGCTCACCCTGCACGAGCTGATGATTGAGCGCGTGCTCGCGAGCCGCGGTCGGTTGGGGTGGGAGAACTACCTCTAGCGACCTACTGCAGGACCTTCTGCATCTCCGCCGCGAAGGGCACGGGCTCCAGGAAGCCCGTCACGCGCGGCTTCGTCAGCACGGTGCCGTCCGGGTTCACGAAGGCCACCGTGGGCAGGCCCTCCACGCCCAGTTGCTCCATCAGCGCATCCAGGCGGTCCTCGCTGTTGGTCGCGTCGATCTTGATGGTGAGGAAGCGGCTGCCCTCGGCCTGGGTGATGACCTCCGAGGACGGATACGTCAGCCGGTCCAGTTCCTTGCAGGCCGCGCACCAGTCCGCGAAGAAGTCGATGAGCACCGGACGGCCTTCCTTCTTCGCCGCCGCGAGCACCTGCTCGAACTGGCTCGCGTCGAACGTCGCCTTCTTCGCCGGCATCACGTGGTGCCACTGCCACGACGGCGCCACCGGGCGCTCCTGAAGTCCCATGCGCACCCACAGCTCACCCGTGGGCCGCGCGTCCAGCGCGCCGCCGCGCAACACCAGCGCGCCCACCACCAGCGCCACGCCCAGCGCCTTGAAGCCGAAGTCGCGCGCGCCCTCCTTGAACGAACGGTGCACCGCGCCCACCCCCACGCCCACCACCACCAGCACCGCGGCCAGCACCGCTCCGGGCACCTGGCCCACCTCGGCGCCCAGCGCCTTCACGGTGTCGCGCGCCCAGGGGAAGGCGTCCTTCACGTACGAGAACGCGAGCGCCACCAGCATGATGCCCAGCACGCTCTTCACCCACTCCATCCACACGCCACCGCGCGGCAGGCGCACGGTGAAGACGCCGATGAGGAAGAACGGCACGCCGATGCCCAGCGCGTAGATGAACAGCAGCGTCGCGCCCAGCGTCGTGTTGGCGGACTTCGCCACGAAGGCCAAGAGGCCCGTGAGCACCGGCCCCGTGCACGGCGCCGCCAGGAACCCGGACACGCTGCCCATCACGAACGCGCCCGCGATGCCCGCGCCGCCCACGTTGCTCAGCTTCGTCTGCATGGACGACGGCAGCGCCAGCTCGAACGCGCCGAACATCGACGAGGCCAAGAGCAGCAGGAACAGCGCCAGCCCCAGCACCACCACGGGGCTGCCCAGCATGGAGCCGAAGGCCTGGCCCGTCTTCGCCGCCAGCACGCCCAGCGCGCTGAACACCACGCCCATGCCCACGATGTACGACGTGGTCAGCGCCAGCGAGCGGCCCCGTGCCTCCGCCTTCCTCGCGCCGAACACCGACACGGTGATGGGGATGAGCGGGTACACGCACGGCGTCAGCGCGGTGAGCAGGCCGCCGGCGAACACCACCAGCGCGCCCCAGGCGAGGTTCCCGGACTCCAGGAACCGGGCCGCGTCCAGCCCGGCGCTCGGCCCCGTGGGCAACAGCCACGGCACCACCGCCACCGCCACTCCCGCCACCACCGCCGCCAGCGTCAGCTTCTTCGTGTCCATGCGTGCCTTACGCCTCCGCGCGTCCGGACCTTCGGAGGCTCCCTTCTATATGCGGAGGCCGGGGACGCGGCTACCCCGCCGGCATCTCCGCGGGGGCGGCAGGCACCTTCAGCCCCGCGGAGCGCGCCAGCCCCATCACACCCTCCACGGCGGCGGCGATGTAGCCAAAGGGGTTCGCTCCATCCACCGCCGTCACGTGCACCTCGCCCATCCGCTGCTGGAAGGCCGCCGCCACCTGGGGCAGCTGCTGCGCCAACGTCAACTGGATGACCTCTGGACTCACCGAGTTCTCGATGTCACGCAGCGTCTTCGCGCGCTCCAGCTCCAGCCCCTGCTGCGCGCGGGTGCGCCTCAGCTCCAGCTCCGCGATGCCGGCCTCCGCCTCCGCGATGGACTGCTTCGCCAGCAGCACCTGGAGCCGGGCGGACAGCTGCTCGGCCTCCTGCCGGGCCACGGCGAGCTGGACTTCGTGACGCGCGGCCTCCGCCTCCTGCTGGCGGCGCATCCGCTCCAGCTCCACCTGGGCCTTGGCGGCCTCCGCCTCCTGCTCCCAGCGCAGCTCCTCCAGCTCACCCTGCGCGCGGTTGTACGCGAGCTGCCGTTCGCTGGTGAGCCGCGCCTCCTCCAGGCGTGCGTCCGTGGCCAGCGCCTCCAGCCGGGCCTGCTCCTTCAGCGCCTCCGTGCGCGTGCGGACCTCCTCCTGCGCGGTCAGCTTCGCGAGCGCCACTTCGCGATCCACGGAGGTGCGCTCCTGCTGCTGCTGACGCGCCTGCTCCATCTTCGCCTGGGCCAGCCGCGCTTCCTGCGCGAGCTGCTCCATCTGCGCCTGCTCCTCCGTGGCCTGCGTGCGCTGGCGGACCTCCTCGCGCGCGGCGAGCTTCTGGAGGTTGAGCACGCGCTCGGCCTCCGTCTCCTCGCGCCGCACGAAGCGCTCCTTGGCCAGCTCCGCCTCGCGCGCCTGCCGCTCCTGCTCCCGGCGGAAGCGGGCCTGCATGTGTTCGAAGACCGAGGAGGACAGGACGCGCACGTCCTGGATTTCAATCGTGTCCAGCAGCACGCCCCAGCCCACGTCGGTGCGGTCCTCCAGCCGGCCCCGTCCGGAGAGCACCGGGGCAATCTCCCGCATCAGCTCCGCCGCGATGCCCTCCTTGCGCCGGGTGAGGCACTCCTCCACGGTGAGGTTCGCCACCAGCCGGCGCGCCGCGCCCACGAACATCTCCCCGAGCAGCTCCGCCAGCTTCTCCTGCGCGCGCTCCGGGTAGCTGAAGTTGAGCATCCGGAAGGCCACCAGCGGATCCGCGATGCGGTACACCGCCAGGCCCGTCACCGCCACGCCCACCTTCTCGCTCGTCACCTGATCCGCGGTGAACTGGAACCGTTGGATGCTGGTGGGCACGATGGCCACCGAGTCCCCCGGCAGCTTGAAGCAGCTGGCGCCCTGGCCGCTCACCTCGCGCACGCGTCCCCGGCGCATGTGGATGAGGAACTCGCTGGGCCGCGCCGTGATCAGCCCCCACTTCTTCACCTTGTCGGGGTCCTCCGCGGGCTTGCCCGCCCGCCAGCCGTCCACGTAGCGGGAGCGATCCAGCCCTCCCTCCAGGCGGACCAGCGACGGCCGCCCCGTCCCGTCCTGCTGCGTGTCCTGGGCGTTGCTCCGGGCCTGCGACTTCGCGTTGGCGCTCATGTCTGGCACCCTCCGCGCTGTCTCCAGTGCAGGCGCCCGGCCATGCCCCGGGGTGCCACGAAACGGGCACTTATGGGCGCGCGAAGCACCGTTTCGGATCACCCCGCTCCAACCTGGCGCGGCCGGAGTGCTCCATTCTGGAGGAGCGTTGAACCCGGCCGGCGCATCCCACGACCCGGTGCGTCGCGGACAGAGGCCCTGGACCCCATGTTCCCTTGACCCGAGGGGGGTCGATTTTATAATTGACCAGTCCGGTCCACATTCGTGTGGGCCCATGTAGACCCTGCCGCTGCGCGCGGACCCACCGCGTCGCCGGGGAGCGGAGGGGTGTTCCACCCTCCTGCGTCACTTCTTCCTGAGGACTTCATGCTGAGCCTGCCCATCTACATGGACAACCACGCGACCACCCCGCTCGACCCGCGGGTGCTGGAAGTGATGTTGCCCTACCTCCGCGAGGACTTCGGCAACGCGGCCAGCCGCAATCACGCGTTCGGCTGGAAGGCCGAGGCCGCGGTGGAGAAGGCGCGCCGGCAGGTGGCGGACCTCATTGGCGCGTCGGAGAAGGAGATCGTCTTCACCTCCGGCGCCACCGAGTCCGACAACCTGGCCATCAAGGGCGTCATCGAGTTCTACAAGTCCAAGGGCGACCACATCATCACCCTCAAGACGGAGCACAAGGCCGTCCTGGACACCTGCAAGCGCCTGGAGCGCGTGCGCCAGGAGCGCCTGGACGAGCTCAAGCTCCTGCGCCTGGGCCAGCTGGCCGAGCGCGACGTCACGCCGGAAGAGGTCCCGGAGCTGGCGGTGAAGTTCAACCTGGACGCGGACGACACGTACAAGAAGTGGGCGGAGATGCCCACGGGTGGCGCGCGCGTCACCTACCTGGACGTGGAGAAGGACGGCCGCGTGAGCCTGGAGAAGCTGGCCGCGGCGATGACGCCCAAGACGGTGCTCGTCTCCATCATGTTCGCCAACAACGAGATCGGCGTGGTCCAGCCGGTGGCGGAGATTGGCAAGCTGTGCCGTGAGAAGGGCGTCCTCTTCCACTGCGACGCGGTGCAGGGCGTGGGCAAGGTGCCCTTCGACGTGGAGAAGATGAACGTCGACCTGGCCTCCATCAGCGCGCACAAGATGTACGGCCCCAAGGGCGTGGGCGCCCTCTACGTGCGCCGCAAGCCGCGCGTGCGCATCGCGCCCATGGTGGACGGCGGCGGTCACGAGCGCGGCATGCGCAGCGGCACGCTGAACGTGGCGTCCATCGTCGGCTTCGGCGCGGCGGCGGAGGTGGCGAGGCAGGACCTGCCGGAAGAAGCGGCGCGCCTGTTCCGCCTGCGTGAGCGGCTGCGCACCGGCATCATGGAGCAGCTGGACATGGTGACGGTGAACGGCAGCCTGGAGCACCGCATGCCGGGCAGCCTCAACATCTCCTTCTCCTACGTGGAGGGCGAGGCCCTGATGATGTCCATCAAGGACGTCGCGGTGTCCTCCGGCTCCGCGTGCACGTCCGCGTCGCTGGAGCCCTCCTACGTGCTGCGCGCCCTGGGGGTCGAAGAGGACATGGCGCACAGCTCCATCCGCTTCGGCCTGGGCCGCTTCAACACGGAGGAGGAGGTCGACTTCGTCATCCGCCTCGTGGTGGACAAAGTCCGCAAGTTGCGAGACATGAGCCCCCTGTACGAGATGGCCAAGGAAGGCATCGACCTCAAGAGCATCGAGTGGACCGCCCACTAAGCGCTCCCCTCCTCTCAAGATTTCCCGCCGGGCACGGAACCCCCCGCCCGCCCGGCCGCGCATCGGTTGCCCGGATGGCGCATCAGTTCAAGCGTTGGATGATGAAGGAGCGTTAGACGCATGGCTTACAGCGAGAAGGTCATCGAGCACTACGAGAACCCCCGCAACGTGGGGACGCTCGACAAGAACGACCCGAACGTCGGCACCGGCCTCGTGGGCGCCCCCGCTTGCGGCGACGTGATGCGCCTCCAGCTGAAGATCAGCGACTCGGGCGTGATTGAAGACGCGCGGTTCAAGACCTTCGGCTGCGGCTCCGCCATCGCGTCCAGCTCGCTCGTCACCGAGTGGGTGAAGGGCAAGACGGTGGATCAGGCCATGACCATCTCCAACAAGGACGTGGCCCGGGAGCTGGCGCTGCCCCCGGTGAAGATCCACTGCTCCGTGCTGGCCGAGGACGCCATCAAGGCGGCCATCGAAGACTTCAAGAAGAAGCGCGCGTCGCGGCAGGCCTGAAGCTTCGCGCGGTACCTCTTCCAGGATTGAGGACGACTCCATGAACGAGCAGGCCCAGACGACCCAGGCCCCTCAGACGCCCCCCAAGCCGGCGCCCAAGGGCATTGGCCTTGCGGACAGCGCGGTGGCGCGCCTCAAGCAGCTGCTGGAAGAGCGCCGGACTCCGGACGCCGGCCTGCGCATCGCGGTGAAGGGCGGCGGGTGCTCCGGCCTCCAGTACTCCATGGAGTGGTCGGAGAAGTCCCGCGAGCGCGACAAGGTGTTCGAGCGCGACGGCGTGCGCGTCTTCGTGGACCCGAAGAGCTACCTGTACCTCATCGGCACGGAGCTGGTGTTCGAGCAGACGCTGATGGCGTCCGGCTTCAAGCTGAACAACCCCAACATCAAGGCCGCCTGCGGCTGCGGAGAGAGCTTCTCCGTCTGAGCCTGAAGCGGCCTTCCCGCCCGCCCCGTCGGTCAGGGAGCGGGCAGCAGGGGTCCGGCCCGGTGCCGGGCCCCTTTTTCGTTTCCCCCCATGAGGATGTGCGCACCGTGAGGACCCACTTCGACGTGTTCGGGCTGCCCCGCTCCCACGCCGTGGACGTGCCGGCCCTGGAGAAGCAGTACCGGGAGCTGTCGCTCCAGCTGCACCCGGACCGCGTCGCCCCCGGTGACGCAAAGGCGCGCCTGGCCGCCGTGGAGGGCACCACCGCCCTCAACGGGGCCTTCAAGACGCTGAAGGACCCGGTGCGCCGCGCCTTCTACCTGCTCAAGCTTCACGGCGTGGACCTGGACCGCGAGGACGCGGGCGCCCAGAAGGACATGCCCCTGGAGTTCCTGGAGGAGGTCATGGAGCTGCGCGAGGCGTTGGATGAATCCATCGCGGCGAAGGACCTACCGAAGGCCCAGGCCATGGCGAAGGACGTGGCGGGCCGCAAGGCGGCGGCGCTCCAGGAGGCCGTGGCGGCGCTCGGCACGCTGGAAGGCGCTGGGGATTCTCCGGACGGGGTGAGAAAGGCATCGCACGCGCTGGGGCGGGTGCGCTACTTCACGCGCTTCCTCGAGCAGGTGGACGCGTTCGAGGAGGAGGTGCTCGCGTGAGCAACAACGGCTATCTGCAGATCCACGACCCGCTCAAGCCGAAGGGCCACGTGGTGGGCATCGACCTGGGCACCACGCACTCGCTGGTGGCGTCCGTGTCCCAGGGCAAGCCCCGGTGCGTTCCGGTGGACGATGGCGACTCGCTCTTGCTGCCCTCTGTCGTGCACTACAGCAAGGACGGCGGCGTGGTGGTGGGCGCCCGCGCGCGGAAGCTCGCGGCCGAGGCCCCCACGGACACCATCGTGTCGGTGAAGCGCTTCATGGGCCGCAGCCCGGACGACCCGGAGACTCGCAAGCTGGGCCACTACGACTTCGCCCCCGGCGCCAACGTGGTGCGCTTCAACGTGGCCGGTGGCCAGCCGGTGACGCCCATCGAGGTGTCGGGCGAGATTCTCCGCGCCCTGAAGCGCCGCGCGGAGGCGCACTTCTCCGGCAAGGTGGAGCAGGCCGTCATCACCGTGCCCGCCTACTTTGACGACGCCCAGCGCCAGGCCACCCGCGACGCGGGGAAGCTCGCGGGCCTGGAAGTGCTGCGCCTGCTCAACGAGCCCACCGCCGCCGCGCTGGCGTACGGCCTGGACAAGGGCAGCCAGGGGATGTTCGCCGTCTACGACTTGGGCGGCGGCACGTTCGACATCTCCATCCTCAAGCTGGAGGACGGCGTCTTCGAGGTGAAGTCCACCGGCGGTGACTCCGCGCTGGGCGGCGACGACTTCGACCGCGCCATCGCACAGCACGTGCTCCAGAAGATGGGCGTCCAGGCCCCCACTCCCGCGCAGGTGGCGGAGCTGATGGTCGCCGCTCGAAAGGCGAAGGAGGCGCTCACCGACGCGGCGGAGGTCACGCTCAGCGTGGAGGGCCATTCGCAGCCGCTGTCCCGCGCGGACTTCGAGGCGTGGATCCAACCGCTCGTGGCGAAGACGGGCACGGTGTGCCGGCGGGCCCTGAAGGACGCGGGCGTGGCGGCGGGCGAGCTGGACGGCGTCATCCTGGTGGGTGGCTCCACCCGAGTGCCCGCGGTGCGCCGCTTCGTGGCGGAGATGTTCGGCCGCGAGCCCCTGGGCGACATCGATCCGGATCAGGTCGTGGCGCTGGGCGCGGCGGTCCAGGCGAGCCTCCTCACCGACGGCGACCGTCAGGACGAGGTGCTGCTGCTGGACGTCATCCCCCTGTCACTGGGCCTGGAGACGATGGGCGGCATCACGGAGAAGCTGATCCCCCGCAACTCCACCATCCCCACGGCGGCGGCGCAGGTGTTCACCACGTTCAAGGACGGCCAGACGGGCCTGGACGTACACGTGGTGCAGGGCGAGCGCGAGCTGGTGCAGGACAACCGCAGCCTCGCGCGCTTCACGCTCTCCGGCATCCCCACCATGGCGGCCGGCATGGCCCGCGTGGAGGTGCGCTTCCAGGTGGACGCGGACGGTATCCTGTCCGTCACCGCCAAGGAGCAGAGCACCGGCGTGGCGCAGGCCATCACCGTGAAGCCCAGCCACGGCCTGACGGAGGAGGAGATCGAGAAGATGCTCCTCGACTCCATCGACTTCGCGGAGGACGACATCCAGGCCCGCCAGCTGCGCGAGCAGCAGGTGGAGGCCGAGCGCGTCCTCTCCGAGGCCGACCGCCAGCTGCGCGAGAACGCGGCGCTGCTCCAGGCCGGCGAGCCGGAGGCCATCCAGGCCGCCATGGCCCGCGTGCGCGAAGCCGCGCAGGGCAAGGACTACATGGCCGTGAAGGAGGCCCTGCACGCGTTGGACGAGGCGTCCCGGGCCTTCATCGAACGGGTCATGAACCGCGCCATCACCCAGGTGGTGTCCGGCCATTCCGTGGAGGAGTACTGAGCCGTGCCCAAGGTCACCTTCAAGAGCCCCCTGGCCGAGGTCGCCGTGGACGTGCCCCAAGGCACCACCCTGCTGGACGCCGCGGAGAAGGGCGAGGCCCAGGTGGGCCACAGCTGCGGCGGCGTGTGCGGGTGCTCCACCTGCCATGTCTGGATCCGCAAGGGTCTGGACTCGCTGAGCGAGCAGCGGGACGACGAGATGGACCGCCTGGACATGGGCTTCGACGTCCGGCCGTACTCCCGCCTGTCGTGTCAGACGGAGGTCGGCGGCGAGGACGTCACGGTGGAGATCACCGAGGAATCGCTGGTCGCCTTCATGGACGAGAACCCGGCCATCCGCCGGAAGCTCGAGTCCGAAGGCCGCTGGCCGCTGAAGAAGTAGCCTGAAAAAGGATGCTTGACCGGGCGGGGGAGGTTCTTTATACGTCTCGCCCATCGCGGCGCCGCAAGGCACCGCGAGCCACCTGCCCAGGTGGTGGAATTGGTAGACACACTAGATTCAGGGTCTAGCGCCTGCAAGGGCATGGAGGTTCGAGTCCTCTCCTGGGCATGAAGTAATCGAAGGGCCCCGACCACAAGTCGGGGCCCTTTTTGTTTTCCGGCCCTGCCCTCTTCGCGCGGCTCAGGGCGGCGCGGGTTCCACCGCTTCATGCGCCACGTGGTGCGCGGCGGCGTTGGCCAGCCGACCGCCCTTGCGCAGGTCGCGGATCCGCAGCTTGGAACGGTGCACGCACCAGGCGCCCACGGCCACCTGGCTGATGACGGTGCCCAGGTGGGTGAGCGTGGCGAAGGCCGCCGCGTCCTCCGGGTTGGAGCCCAGCGCGCGCGCCGCCCAGCTGGTGACGAAGTAGTAGATGCCCATGCCCGCCGGGACGCCCGGCAGCGACTGCCCCAGGGAGATGGCGCCCAGCACGACGGCGCCCGCGAAGAGGCCCCCGGGGATGTGCACGCCGTGCAGCGCCAGGCCATACGCCAGCGCGGAGGCGAACACCGGGAAGATGGAGAAGAAGAACACCTTCGCCATGCCCTTGAAGGAGCGCGCGGTGCCCAGTCCCTCCCCCACGTGATTCAGGAAGCTGTCCACGCGGGGCATGGTGTGACGCTGGTGCAGCCAGCGGCCCAGGGGCGCCGCCCAGTGGGCCAGCAGCACCACCAGCGCCACCAGGCCGATGCACAGCGACAGCGCCACGTGCAGCTCCGTCCGGAAGTGGGCCATGGTCTCGCCGAAGGGGCCCAGGAAGGACAGGGCCACCAGCAGCATCAGACAGGCGAACTCCATCAGCTTGCACACGCCCACGGAGCCCAGGCTCCGGATGAAGGGGATGTTGTGCGTGCGCGACAGGAGGAAGGAGCGCGTCACCTCCCCCAACTTTCCCGGCAGCGCGTTGTGCACGAACACGCCAATGCCCACCATCTGGAAGCGGTCCTTGAACGGGATGTGCTTGCGCAGCGTGGCCTGCCACTGCACCGCCCGCAGCGGCACCAGCGACGCCTGCAGGAGCATGAACGGCACCAGCCACACCAGGTGTCCCGGCAGGTCGCGGACGAACTTGTCCAGCGGGAAGCGCGGCGTCAGCAGGTCCCCGGATCCGCTCAGGTTCCACTTGAAGAACGCGGTGGAGAGCAGGAGCAGGGACAGGACGAGTCCCACCACTCCGCCCAGCACCCTGAGCCACGTGCGTCCGCCGGCGTTGGGAAGCCGCATGGTCCTCCCCTTCCTCGGTTTCAATGGAGAATCCGCGGTGAGCCGGTGTCCAGGTAGGCCTCCGCCAGGCGCTCGTGCAACCGCGCGCAGTGGCTCAGGCCAGACAGGTCCACCGGGCCGTTCGCGGGCCACATCACCAGGCTGTCGGACTCCACGCGCGTCAAGCCGCCGTGCGAGCCGAACTCCCACGCGAAGCCCACCGTGCCGCCCTTCCGCACGGCTTCACCGAAGAGGACCAGGTCCCCCGCGGTGTCCATGCGCGGCAGTCCCTGGAGGAAGTCCGCCACGGCGCGCTTGCTGTACTCGGTGGTGAGCGGCGCACGGTCCAGGTCCTCCAGGCCGTAGACGCCTCCGCCCATCACCACCACCGCCTCGGTGCCCCGGCGCATCGCCACCATGCCGATGTCCGGGTTGTGGGTGGCCCGCGCCAGCACCTCCGGATGCAGCGACAGCAGTTCACGCGCCTCCAGCGGCGCGGGACGACCGCTCAGGTAGATGTGCGCGAAGTTACCGGCCTCCACCACCACCGGGATGAAGGGCTCGCGCGCGGCGCTGTCCGGGGCTGGAGCCTGGCGCCCATCCAGCAGGCCGCGGCGCACGTCGGCGCGCAGCTCGGGCACCTCGCCTTCGAAGAGGACGGCCTCCAGGCGCCGGCCCTGGCGCTGCTCCAGGGGCAGGCTGTCCACGTGGCCGTGATCCGACAGGAGGATGACGTCGTAGGGCTCCGGCGCGGCGCGGGCCACGGCAAACAGCTCCGCCAGTGACGCGTCGACACGGTGGAGTTCCTGCATCGCCAGCTCCGAGCGCGGACCGCGGCGGTGCGCCACTTCATCGTAGTTGCCGTACACCAGATAGATGAGCGGCACGCCGCGCACCATGTCCACCAGCGACTTGGTGTACGCGAAGCTCCAGCCCAACCGCTGGAGGAGGATGCGGCTCAGGAGGAAACCCTGCTCGTGGCGCCAGTCGTTGACCTGGCGCGCCCACTGGCGCACCTCGCGCACGGCGTGCCAGGACTCCATGCCGAAGGAACGCAGGAAGTCCCACGCACCCCTCGTGCGCGCCGAACCCAGGCCCTGCATCTCGTACGCGAACGAGCGCGCCATCAGCTTGAAGCTCGACAGCGTGCTCATGCACATGCGGTTCGTGGCGCCCGCGTGGAAGAGCGAGAAGTACGTGTGGCCGCCGTGGTCCAACAGGCTCGTGCGGCCGTGTCCGCGCAGGCGCGCGTCAATGGCCATCGCGTCGCCCGGGGTATTCATCTGCACCTTGCGGCCGAGCGCCCGGTCGTACCAGCTGTAGCCCGGCAGGTTCGGATGCCGCAGCCCGTAGAGCAGCCCCGCCTGGAAGAACGGCGTGGACGTGGGCGCTCCCCAGAATGCGTTCTCCAGGTGATACGCGCCAGAGCGGACCAGCTGTGAAACAAAGGGCATGCGCCCTGTGACAATGGCCTCGTCGAGGAGCGCCTTGGGCACACCGTCCAGATGGACGAGAAGAGCGTTCCGAGGCCGACGCGCCGCCACGGGCGGAACTTTCGATCCAATCCTCCGGACGAGGGTATTCGCCCAATTTCGTGAATTCTCGCTGACGAGCTCGTTGAGACTTTCGCGCACGTTGACGGCTCCCCCATCCCCCAAGGCAAAATGGGCATTCAGGGGGACAGGAGCTTCCGAGGCCGCGCTGCTCTCTTGGAGAGCAGGCGGGCGGAAAGGGTCTCTGTCCCGGGCTGGAATCGATGCGCCCCCTCGGGGCTTCACGGGGTTTCGATGCTGGCTCCAGTCGTCTTCCTGTTCTTCATGCTGCTGTCACTGAGTGCCGTGGCGGCCAGCCGCACGGCGCCCGGGCTCTCGCCCGTGAAGCGAACGCCTACGATGGACGGCATCGCGCTGCCGCTCCTGTCCTTCAGCTCGGATCAGGGCTTCGGCTACGGCGCTGTCGGCGGCATGTACCTCTATGGCGACGGCAGCAAGGCGCCCTACGCACATGCCCTGTCCGCGCAGGTGTTCTTCACCGCGCGCGGCGCCATGAATCATTACCTCCGTTACGACGGGCCGCAGTTGCTGGGGCCCCTGCGTTTGGAGGGACGGCTGGAGTACCGCCAGGAGAAGAGCAGCCCCTTCTTCGGCGCGGGCAACCTGTCCGCCCCGGACTTCCGGGGTGACGTGGACGACCAGCGGTACAACTACGACAAGGGCTCGCCGGGCCTCTGGGTGCGTCTGCGCGGGCGGCCGTTCGGTGAGAATCACCCGTTCCAGTCGTACGTGGGCTACGGCTGGCGCTACACGCGCGTGTCACCCTACGAGACGTCCATCCTGGCGCAGGAGCGCCCCATCGGCATCGAGGGCGGGCCCAGCGGGCAGCTGCTCGCGGGCGCGCTCTGGGACACGCGCGATGACGAGGCCGACCCGACGTCAGGCGGCGTGGAGGAGGTGGCGCTGCGCGTGTCGGGCCTGGCCACCTTCAGCCGCTACCAGTACGCGGGCGTGACGCTGAGCGAGCGCCGCTACATCCGCATCACCCCGCGGCTCGTCTTCGCGCAGCGGCTCACGCTGGACATGCTCTTCGGGGAGGTGCCGTTCTTCGAGTGGATGACCACGGGCGGCGTCAACGTGTCCGAGGGCATTGGCGGCATGAGCAGCGTGCGCGGCATCGAGCGCAACCGCTTCGCCGGCAACGTGAAGGCGTTCAGCAACTCCGAGCTGCGCTTCCAGGCGGCGCGGATGTCCTTCTTCGGGCAGCCGCTGGCGCTGGGCACGGTGGTGTTCCTGGACCTGGGCCGCGTGTGGCATCCGGGTGTGACGGACGGCAAGTGGCATGAGTGGCACCCGGGCATCGGCGGCGGCCTGCGCTTCTCGCGCCGCGCGGCCGTGGTGCGCATGGACTACGCGCGCTCCACCGAGACGGGCCGTCAGCGCTTCTACATCACGTTCGGTCACATGTTCTAACGGCGCACCCGGGCGCGCGCCGCGCAGATTTCACGTGAGCGCGTCCACCCAGCCGCGAAGCCGCGCATCCGCCTGTGCTTCGCCGCGAACGCCCTGTTCCACGTCGAGCGTCAGCGTGAGGAAGCCGCGCGACTCCAGGCCCTCGCGCAGCGCTTCGCGCGCCTGTGCATCCGGGGCGAAGAGGATGCAGCCGTCACCGCCGCCCGCGCCGGAGAGCTTGCCCGCGCAGTGGTAGGACGCGGCGATGGCCAGCACGCGGCGCATGCCTTCGGTCTCCAGCGGGCCCAGCTCCAGCAGCAGCGCGTGCTGGGCCTTCACGGCTTCGGAGAAGGCACGGAAGTCGCCGCCGCCCAGGCCGTCTTCAATCGTGTGGCCCAACGCGTCCGAGCGCTCCACGAAGGCCCTGCGCCCGGCGTCCGCGAGGCGGGCCTCCACCTGGCCGATGAGGAGCTTCGTCGACGCGCTCTCGCCGGTGAAGGCGTAGAGCATGGACACGCGCGGCACGGGCATGCGCCAGAGGTCCACTGGAGGGGACTCCGCGAGCGCGGCGTTGAAGCGGCCGGTGTTGGCCGCGTCCGCGAGCGCGGTGATGTCATAGCGACGGTAGCGCACGGCACCGCCAGCGAAGCTCGTGGCCACGTCGCCGCCGCTGCCCTTGCCGCCCTGCCCCAGCGTGTGCGCGGTGAGGGCGAGCTTCAGGACGTCGAACTTCTCCTCCAGCACGAAGCGCGCGGCCTCCGCGGCGAGCACCGTCGCGGACGCGCTGCCCCCGATGCCCAGCTTGTGACCGCCCGGGCCGAGCGCGCCCGGAGCCACCGCCACGTCGAAGCCCACGCTCGCGCGGCCGTGCGCGCGCAGGGCTTCATCCAGCGTGCGGGCGACGAAGGAGAAGCCGGCGGGCACTTCACGGTCCCACTTCACGCCGCGAGGCGTGGTGAGCCCCTGGAGCGTCCCCTCCTCCAGGCAGATGTGCACGCGCGAGTCCTGACGCCTGCGCACATAGGCGGCAGTGCGCGGCGCCACGGCCGCGAGGCGGGACACGCCGCCCCACAGCACGGCGTACTCGCCAGAGATGAACAGCTTGCCCGGGGCGGAGAGCGCTCGATCCATCAGAACAGGTGCTCGGTGAGCAGCGTCGCGTCACCACCGGGCACGCAGCGCACCACGTCCACGGCTCCGCAGGCGCGGGCCAGGGCCTCCGCCGCGACCTCGTGGGCCGCGGTCGTCAGCAGCACCGGGTTCGGCCCCGCGTCGAGCGTGAACCACACCGGCACGCCCTTCTTGCGCTGCTCGCGCAGGTGCTGGATGAGCCCCAGCGTCGCCGGACTCAGGTAGGACAGCGGCGGATCCGCGGAGAGCGTCGTGCAGTGCATGCGCCATGCGTTGCGCTCGCACAGCTCGCCCAGCGCCTCCAGGTCCTTCTTCGCGATGAGCTCCCGGGCGCGGGGCACTTCGGCTTCCGCGTCCTTCACCCACGCCGGATAGTAGGGGCTCGTCTCCACCGTGTTCTTCATCCCGTCCCGCGACTTCACCTCTTTCTCGCCGCGGTCGAGGATGGCCACCACCATGCGCAGGTCCGACCAGTGGCCCGCGTCGAAGCGCTGCACGGCGTAGCTGTCCTCGCCGTCCTCGCGCTCACCGCGCATCCACTCGCAGAAGCCGCCCTGCACGCTGCGGCACGCGGAGCCGCTGCCCCGCCTCGCCAGGATGCTGGACGCCCGCGTGTCCTGGGGCAGCCCCGCCGCCGCGCGCCCCGCCACCGCCAGCGCCGCGAAGCCCGCCGCGCTGCTCGCCAGGCCCGCCGCCATGGGGAAGTCCCCGCGCGACACCACCTTCGCGGGACCCAGGTCGCGCCCCGCCTGCACGCGCACCGCGTCCAACAGGCGGAGCACGCGGTCTCGCTCGCTGCCCTTGGCCACGTGGCCGTGCAGCTCCACCGTGTCCGACGGCGCGCCGAACTCCACCGTCGTCGTCACGTGGATGGGGGCCAGCGTCAACGACAGGCTGGACTGGTGCGGGAGGATGAGCGCCTCGTCGCGCTTTCCCCAGTACTTCACGAGCGCGATGTTGGGATGCGCCCGGACCGTTGCCTTCATGGAATGTCTCCCTGGACCCGCGGCCCCGCGAGCTGACTCGCGAAGCAGCGCACGCCGTCACGCGTCAGTTGCGCGACCACGGGCTCCGGTTCGGGGAATAGGCCGATGACCGCGCCACCGTCACCTCCCGCCCCGGTGAATTTGGCCCCCAGCGCGCCCAGCGAGCGCAGCCGGAACACCATGTCCTCCAACGCTGGTGACGACAGCCCCAGCGCGTTCAGGAGGCCCTGGTTGACGTTCATCGCGTCCCCCAGCCCCTCCAGGTCGCCCGCCTCCACCGTCTTCGCCGCCTCGGTGACGAGCCTCCCCACCTGACCGAAGAGCCGCTTGTAGCGCTCCGGCCACCGCGCCTGCCGCTCGCGCAGCGCCCCCACCGTCAGCTTCGTGGGACTGCGCGCGCCCGCCAGCGCCACCACCACCGACACCGGCCGCGGACTCTTCAGCTCGCGCGCGCGGCCCGTGACGCCCGCCGGCGCCTGCACCCGCCGGTAGAGGATGAGCTTCTCCTCCGCGCTCGTGGTGTGGTCCACGCCCGACGGCGTGCCGTGGAACTCCTGCTCCATCTCCCACGCCAGCCGCGCCGTCGCCTTCGCCGTGGGCGCCTGCCCCGCCGCCTGCAACAGCACGCGCGACGTGGCCACCGCCAGCGCCGCGGAGCTGCCCAGCCCGGCGGACAGCGGCAACTGCGGCTCCAGCGTGACCTTCACCTTCGGCTCGCCCACGAGCTTCGCCGCGCGCGCGAAGGCCTTGCGCATCATCCGCTTCTGCGCCGCGTCCGCCGTCACCGGCACGTCCAGCACGCACGAGCGCGAAGGCCCACCGCGCGCCACCACGCCGATGGTCAGGGGACCGGCGATGGCGGGGTAGCCGTACACCACGCTGTGCTCGCCCAGCAGGATGACCTTGCCAGCACCAAAGGCGACCAGGGGATTCATTGCGGAAGTCATGGCACCAGGCTCGCGAAGGGGGCGGGCGCCTTCATTCCGCGCACCACCCTGCCCCGTCAAGCGCTCCCGCATCAAGGGAGCGCCCGGGGGCGGACGTCAGCCGTTGGTGAGGGTGGCGACGACGGGCGTCTCCGGGGGAAGGCTCGCGAGGATCTCCCGCGCCTTCTCCACCTTCACGTGCCCGGCCTTCACCAGCAGGTTGGCCACCTTCTCCACGTCCCCACCGCGCGCGCCCGCAGTGACGGCGACGCTGCGTGCGTGCATGGCCATGTGTCCCTTCTGGATGCCCACGGAGCCCAGGGCCCGCAGCGCCGCGAAGTTCTGCGCCAGGCCCACCGCCGCGAACACCATGGACAGCTCACGCACGCTGGTCGCGCGCATCAGCTTGAGCGCCACCTGCGCGCCCGGGTGGATCTTGATGGGGCCACCCACCAGGCCCAGCGCCAGCGGCAGCTCGATGCGGCCCACCAGGTGCCCCTCCTCCAGGTACCAGGTGGACAGCGGGCGGTACTGCCCCTTGCGGCACGCGAACGCGTGGGCACCGGCCTCGATGGAGCGCCAGTCCTGCCCCGTGGCGATGGCCACCGCGTCGATGCCGTTCATCACGCCCTTGTTGTGCGTGGCGGCGCGGTACGGGTCGGCTTCCGCGAAGCGGCTCGCCTGCGCGATGCCCTCGGCGATGACCTCGCCCGGCAGGCCGAAGTCCGCCAGCAGCGGCAGCGGGATGCGGCACGTGGCGCGCGCGAGCCGCTTGTCCGCCAGGTTCGACAGGATGCGCAGGTACACCCGGCCGCCCGTCAGCTGCTCGATCAGCGGCGCCACGCCCTCCGCCATGGTGTTGATGAGGTTCGCCCCCATCGCCTCCTGCGCGTCGATGAGCAGGTGGACGATGAGCAGCGGCTCGCCGCGCGGTCCTTCCGGCGCGGGCAGCAGGCGCACCTCCACGTCCTTCGCGCCACCGCCGCGAGCCACCATGGCCGGGTGGAAGCTGTTCGCCAGGGCGAGGATTTCATCCTTCGCATCCAGGATCTTCTCGGACGCGTGGCCGGGGTCTCCGTAGTTGGAGACCTGCACCTGGCCGATCATCATCGACGCGTCGGCCTCCGCGATGAAGCCGCCCGACTCGCGGACGATCTTCGACGCGAACGACACCGCCGCCACGACGGACGGCTCCTCCACGGCCATGGGCACCAGGTAGTCGCGCCCGTTGACGTTGAGGTTGAGGCCCAGGCCCAGCGGCAGGGAGAACGTGCCCACCGCGTTTTCGATCATCTGGTTGGCGATCGACAGGTCCAGGCCGTTCTCGCCGCGCAGCTGGTCCAGCTCCGCCTCGGTCAGCCGGAACATCTGGCCAATGCGCGCCAGGCGCTCCTCCAGGGGCAGCTTGTGGAATCCGGCGAGCCGGGACGTCACGGTGTCAGACATGTTCTTCCTTCCCAACCTGGGATCCACCCGGCATCACAATGCCGCCAACCAATCCTTCAACGCGCCGGTCACCACACGAGGCCGCTGCCGCAGCTGAGCGACGGAGCGGCTGCCCGTCAGCACCAGCGCCTGCCGCAGGCTCGTGAGGATGACCTTCAGCGCATCCTCCGCGGCCGGCAGCCCGCCCTGCTGCTGCGCCCGGAACAGCGGCAGCGCCATGCCCGCCAGGTCCGCGCCCAACGCGAGCACCTTCGCGGACTCCAGCCCGCCGCGCACACCGCCGCTGGCCACGAGCCGGACCTCAGGCCCCACCGCCTTGCGCACGCTGGCGATGGCCGCCGCGGTGGGGATGCCCCAGCCGCTGAACTCCGCACCCACCTGCGCCTGCGAACCCACCGCGCGAAGCTGCTCCACGCGCACCCATGACGTGCCGCCCAGCCCGGAGACGTCCACGTTGCGCACGCCCAGTTCCACCAGGCGCCGCGCCACGTCCGGGCCGATGCCGCACCCGGTCTCCTTCACCATCAGCCGGTCGCCCATCGCACGTGCCAGTTCCTCCACCACGCGGTAGCCGCCGCGGAAGTCGCGGTCGCCTTCCGGCTGCGTCAGCTCCTGGCCCGCGTTGAGGTGCAGCGCCATGCCGTCCGCGCCAATGGCGTCCATCAACCGCCGCACGCCATCCACACCCAACCCGATGGCCTGGTACAGCCCGATGTTGCCCAGGAGCGCCACCGTGGGCGCCACGTCGCGCACCGCGTACGACGCCGCGCGCGCGTTGTCCTCCGCCATGGCGCGCTGGCTGCCCACGCCGAAGGCCAGGCCGTGCCGCTCCGCGAGCAGCGCCAGGTCCCGGTTCACCGCGCCCGCGCGGTCCGTGCCACCCGTCATTCCGGTGACGAGGAGCGGGGCCTGGAGGCGCTTGCCCAGGAACGGCGTGGACAGGTCCACATCCTCCACCGCCATCTCCGGCATGGCGCAGTGGATGAGGTGCACGCACTCCAACAGCGTGGAGTTCTGTGCCGGTTCCACATCGCCGGTCGCGCACAGGTCGAGGTGGGCATCCTTCCGCTTGGCTGTCGTCTCGTCGCCCATGTCGCTGAAAGCCACCCGCGCTGTCGCTGCAAAAAACCTGTAAGCCTGGAAGGTCGTTAGGTTCCTACCAAGCGCCAGGGCCGAGGTGCAAGCCAAAGGGCCCCGCCGGTCGCTCTCCGGGTGTGAATGGACGCGCTGTCTTCTGGACGGTATGAGCCACCGCGTGAGCACGCCGGACAACAGGGTCATCGTCTTCCTGCACAGTGGCGAATATGACCGTATGCACCAGGGTCTCGCCATCGCGGCGGCGGCGACGGCGGCCGGGCGGCGGGTCGAGGTGTACCTGTTCTGGTGGGCCCTGGAGCGCTTCCTGTTGGACAGGTTGGACGAACCGGATTTCGCCGGACGCGAGGACGTGGCGGACCGCTTCGAGGCGCGCGGCATGCCCACCGTGCGCACGCTCCTGGAGCACGTGCGCGAGTCCGGGTTGGGCATGGTGGCGGGCTGCACGGGCTCGCTCGGTGCCCTGGGGAGCGAGTCGAAGGCGGGCGACAGTGGCATTGACGTCTGGCTCGGGTGGAGCGCCATCCTCCAGCGTACGGCGGGCGTGGCGGATCGTTTCTATCTTTAAGGCCGGCACTACCTTTGGGACGGGCGGCAGCCGGGGCCATGGGCCTCCGGGGTAGCCTGGACCCGTTACGTTGACGCCTCCCTGCTCCTGCTTACGTTTCGTGTGGCCCCCATGGCGGGGCGAAAGGCACGGAACGAGGAACATGGCGCAGCGTGACCCCCACATGACAACCCGAGGACCGGCCGCACCGGCGCTCAAGGGCGGCGGGTGGCACCGGCTGGGCAATGCATTGAAGACGACCGTGCTGTTGGCGGGCTTGACGGCCCTGGTGCTCGTCATCGGCCAGCGGCTGGGCGGCGCGCAGGGGCTGATGATGGCGGGCCTCTTCGCGGTGGTGATGAACTTCGGCTCGTACTGGTTCAGCGACCGCATCGCGCTGGCCATCCACGGCGCGCAGCCGCTGTCCTATGAGCAGGCCCCGTGGCTGCATGAGATGGTGGAGCGGCTGGCCGCGCGCGCGGGCATGCCGAAGCCGAAGGTCTACCTGCTCCCCACCGCGCAGCCGAACGCGTTCGCCACGGGCCGCAACCCGAGCCACGCGGCCGTCGCGGTGACGGCGGGCATCATGGACATCCTGGACCGGCGCGAACTGGAAGGTGTGCTGGCGCACGAGATTGGCCACGTGCGCAACCGGGACACGCTCATCGGCACGGTGGCGGCGACGCTCGCGGGCATCATCAGCTACGCGGCGCAGATGCTCTTCTGGTTCGGCGGCAGCATGCTCAGCCGCGGCGACGACGACAGGGACGGTGGCGTGGCCGGGGCGCTGTCCAACCTGGGCCTGCTGCTGGTGGCGCCCATCGCGGCCACGCTGCTGCAACTGGCGGTGAGCCGTTCGCGCGAGTACGGCGCGGACGCCACGGGCGCGGAGCTGTGTGGCGACCCGGATGCGCTGGCGAGCGCGCTCTTGAAGATGGAGCGCGGCGCGGAGGCCATGCCGTATGACCGGGCCCCCGCGACGTCGCACCTGTTCATCGTCAACCCGCTGCACCACGGCGGGGTGATGTCGCTGTTCTCCACGCACCCGCCCATCCCGGAGCGCGTGCGCCGGCTGCGCGAGATGAGCGCGCGGATGGGCCAGGGCACTCGCGGCCGTGGTGGCTGGGAGTACGCGTACTGACAGGCTCCCGGCCGTTCACGCCGACCGGGCCAGCGCCACCGCGTCTGGCCCGGCGGGGAAGCGGAGCGTCCCTGACGTGTCGTTCGCGGCACGCCAGATGGCCTCGGCCACGTCGGACTCGCGCGTCACCGCGGAGGGCTGTCCGAGCGAGGCGAAGATGCGCTGGGCGAAGGGCGCGTACGCTTCGGGGAACAGCCCCTCCATCCGAGGGGTGCCGTTGCTCGTGAAGCGGGTGCCCGGGCAATAGCCCGGCTCGACGAGCTTCACGCGCAGGTTGAAGTCCGCAAGCTCGAAGGCGAGCGACTCCGTGAACCCTTCGATGGCCACCTTGCTCGCGGTGTAGACGGCCACCAGCGGCATGGGGGCCAGGGTCGCGCTGGAGGTCACGTTCACGATGACTCCCGACCTGCGTGCACGAAGCCGCGGCAGCACCGCCTGTGTCATCGCCATGACGCCGAAGACGTTGGTCTCGAACAGCTCGCGCACCGTGGTCATCGGCGTGGCCTCGAAGGCGCCCATGAGCCCGATGCCCGCGTTGTTGACGAGCACGTCGATGGGCCCGCTCGCCTCCAGCGCGGCGGCGATGCTCTCGGGCTTCGTCACGTCGAGCGGCACCACCCGCAGCCGGTCCGATGCAGGGAGCACATCCTCACGCGGCGTTCGCATGGTGGCGACCACGTTCCAGCCCTGGGCGTGGAAGTGGCGAGCCGTCTCGAGTCCATAACCGGAAGAACACCCCGTGATGAGCACCGTCTTCATGCCGTCTCCTTTGGCCGCGATTCGCGCGGCGTTGATGTTCTGAAGGTACCGGCGACAATCAGGACGCTCCACTACGCGGAGTCCGCATTTCTTTTGCTAGCGTCCGGGCATGACCGACCCCCTTTCGGAAGTCATCGCGCTGCTTCAGCCCAGGGCCATCTTCTCGAAGGGCATCAGCGGAGCGGGCGCATGGGGAGTTCGTTACTCGGACTTCGGTCAGCCCAGCTTCTGTGCCGTGCTCGAAGGGAGCTGCCGACTGGCCATCGACGGGCATCCGGCCGTCACGCTCGAGGGGGGCGACTTCGTGCTGCTGCCGGCGACGCCGGGCTTCACCATCTCTGGCTTCGAGCCGGTGACTGCCGAACGTGTCGACCCCAAGGTGGCCCCTTCCCCCACCGGGGAGGTGCGTCACGGTCGGCGTGGTGGCCGCCCGGATGTGCGACTGCTCGGGGGCTATTTCGTCTTCGACTCACCTGACGCGGCCCTGATGGTGTCGTTGCTCCCAATCCTGGTGCACGTGCGCGGCGTGGAGCGGCTGTCCACGCTGGTCCAGCTCGTCCGCGACGAAACGAGCGAACAGCGCTCGGGGCGCGAACTCGTGCTCACGCGGCTCGTGGAGTTGCTGCTCATCGAAGCGCTGCGGTCCACGCCGAGCGGCGACACACCTCCGGGGCTCCTCCGCGGATTGGCGGATGCGCGGCTCGCACCCGCGATCCGGCAGATGCACCGCCACCTCACGCGTCCGTGGACCGTGGCGCAGCTCGCGAAGAGCGCGGCGCTCTCGCGCACGGTGTTCTTCGAGCGCTTCACGCGCACCGTGGGTTTGCCCCCGATGGAGTACCTGCTGGACTGGCGGATGGCCGTCGCCAGGGGACTGCTTCGCGGCCAGGAGCTCTCCATCACGGAGGTGGCCGAGCGCGTTGGCTACAGCTCGGCGAGCACCTTCACCGCGGCGTTCAGCAAGCGCGTGGGTCAGCCTCCCGGGCGCTTCGCGCGTGCGAGCGGACACCGTTGACGGCGGGCTATTCCACCGATGGATCCGGGAGCGGACCGAAGGCCTCCACCGGATGCTCCAGCATCTCGCGCAGCGTGTTGGCGATGACGCCCGCGTGGTAGCCGTCGAGGAAGCGGTGGTCGAAGGACGCGTTGATGTTCATCACGTGTCCGGGCACCACCCTCCCCTCCTCCACCACTGCCACCTCGCGCACCGCGCCGGGCGCGAGGAAGATGGGCACGCGGGTGAAGGGCGCGAGCGGCAGATACGCCGTGTCCAGCCCCAGCTCGCCCACGTCCACCACCACCGCGGCACCAAACGGATCCCTGGGCAAGCCGAGCCACGATGGATCCAGGTTCAACGTGTACGTGAGGAACGACACGAGCCCGGTGAAGCGGTGCAGCAACAGGTGCGGCACGCGCTTGAGCAGACTCCGGCCCTGCTCCACCTGCGCGTCCCGGCCCTCGCGCACGCGCGCCGCGGTGGACGCCACCTCCAGCGCCAGCTCGTGCACGGACTTCTGGTCCACGTCCTCGATGCGCACGGGCGTGAGGCCGCGTTGATCCGCACCTGGCAGCACCGCGCATACGGTGATCCGCTGACGCAGGTAGATGCGCTGGTAGCGCAGGAGCGCGTTGGCGTCCGGGCAGCGGCGCAGCGCTTCACCCATGGCCTTGAGGACCAGGTGGGTCGCGGTGAGCCGCACGCCGGTGCGCTGGTGGAAGGCATCCATCCAGGCGAGCGCCGCGTCCATGCGCACCGTCAACGTGCCGTAGACCGTGGGGTCATACGCGGTCGCCCAGCTGCCGATGGCGAGCTTGCGGAAGCTCGACACGTCCCGCTTCGGCTTCAGCTCCAGGTGCGCCATGGGGCCCGAGCGTGCCCCAGGATGGCGCTGACGGGGGAGCCGGAATGCAGGCGGGCGCCACGGCTCGGCCGGCGCGTCGGGTGGGGCCCGCCGGGTTGCCTGCCAGTGAAGCCTTGACGCGCCATGTCCCAGCGGTAGGCTGCCCCGCTTTTTGCATCCTTCTGTGGAGGTCGTTCCCTTGCTGTTTGCACTCATTCTCGTATCGATCGGGTTCGCAGTGACGCTCGGTCTGCTGCTTTTCCGAGACAAGAGCGGCGCTGGTGCCAACGCGGGCCGTCCCTCGCTCTCCTCTTCCTCTTCCGCGCCGTCGTTCCGGGGCGAGCTGGAGTCCGAGAGCAAGGCGCGCGCGAAGGCGGAATCGGAGGTCCAGCGCAAGCAGAAGGAGCTGGACGAGCAGCGCGCGCAGCTCCAGGAGGTCAAGGAGCAGCTCAAGCAGACCAAGCGGAAGCTCTTCGAGCAGAAGGAAGGCGAGAAGGGCTCGAACGACCTGGTGAAGGCCCGGGCCGAGGTGGAGCGCAACGCCAGCATGCAGCTGGAGCAGACCCGCGCGGAGCTGGCGCAGGCCCTGACGGAGAACTCCCGGCTGCGCGCGGAGACCGAGTCGCGCAATGGCCCCCGCCGCCGTGAGGCCCCGGCCGCTGCCCCCGCGCAGACGACCGCGCCCGCCGCTGTCCCTGCCTCCGTCGAGGCGCCGGCTCCGGCGGATCAGATCGCCGCCCCCGCGAGCGAGCCCGTGGTGATCGCGGCGGTGTCCGTGACGCCCGCGCCCGTGGCCCCGGCGGAGCCCGTGCGCCGCTACCGCGAGCTGAACGACGCGGACCGCGAGAAGATGAACCGGCTGGAGCAGGCGGCGAACAAGGACCGTTCGCGCGCCGCGGAGCTGGAGAAGGAAGTGCGCCGGCTCAAGGGCCGCGCCGACACGCACGCGCGCATCCTGTCGGTGACGAAGTCCGAGGCCGACCTGGGCAAGGACAAGTACAAGGCGCTGGAGAAGCGCCTCAACCGCACGCTCCTGGAGCGCGACCTGCTTCGCCGGGCCATCAAGGACCTGGAGAAGAAGACGGGCATGCTCGCGGACCGCACGGAGCTGACGCCGGACGAAGTCGCCGCCAGCGACCAGCGCAGCGACGAGCAGGCCCGCTCCCGCGCCGAGGCGGAGGCCCGCGCCACCGCGGCGGCAGCCACGCCCACGGAAGCCCCGGCCGCCACCGAGCCGACGACCACCGAGGGCGAGGCGAAGCCTTCCGAGGCCCCGCCGACCAACGCCTGAGCCGTACGCTGGCGTGAAGCAAGAAGGCCCCGCCGTCCCCTCACCGGGACGCGGGGCCTTCGTGTTTCCGGGGCAAGCCTTCGTCAGTCGCGCGGCGGCGGCATCACCACCAGGGCTTCGGTGTTGGCGCGGATCTCCCCGGTGCTGTCGTCCACGCCGCCCACCACGAGCACGGAGCCGTCCGGCAGCGCAGAGCACGTGTGCCACACGCGCGGCTGCGGCATCAGCGACAGCCCCAGCACGGTGGGCTGCGCGCCTGTGTGCGGGGTGATCAACTCCACCCACGGCACGGCGTACGTCGTGCCGATGGAGGTCCCCCGCCCGCCCAGCACCACGATGCGCCCGTCCGGCAGCGTCACCGCGCACGGGTTGCTCCGGGGCATCAGCGCGGGGCCTTCACGCACGGAGACCACACCCTCCAGGAACTCGGAGGAGCCCACGGGCCGCGCGTCCTCCGCCGGGTCCGCGCCGTCGAAGCCGCCCATGACCAGCAGCTCTGGAGACTCGTCCGCGCGGCCCAACATCGCCACGGCGGCGCCCTGCCTGCCGACGCGGAGCTGCGTCCCTGCCGCCAGGAACATGACGGAGCCGAAGTCGAACCTGAAAGCCGACACGTCGGTCTCAGCCTTCTTCAGGGAATCAACGCCTCCCACGATCTGGATGTTCATCCCGTCCGGTCTTACCGCCAGCGCGACGTCCGTGCGGTGGACCTGCATGCCGGGAGCCACGAAGAGCCCCGTGGTCGCGTCGAAGCCTTCCATCTCGCTCACCGTGCTGCCGTCCGCCGCGCGTCCGCTCACCAGCGCCACGTGTCCTTCCGCATCCACCGCCGCCGCGTGCTGGTAGCGCTCCACCTTGTGCATCAGCTCACGCACCGCGCCCGTCGACACATCCACGAGGCGCGCCGTGGACTGCAACGACACCGGGGCGAAGGACTCCGCGCCACCCGCCAGGAGCACGCGGCCATCCGGCAGCAGCGACGCCGTGTGGAAGGCCCTCGCGCCCACGGCGGGCCCAGCGCTGAACGTGCCGTCCGCCGGATTGAACACCTCCGAAGTTCCCGACACAGGGCGCGTGCCATTCGGCAGGGGCAGATAGCCACCGGTGATCAACACCCGCCCATCCGGCAGCGTCGTGGCCGTGTGCGCCGCGCGTGCTTCCGCCGGCAACGAGCACGTCCTCGGGTCCGACGCCAGGTTCACCGGCACGAACTCCCCCAGCCGCCGCAGGACCACGCGCACCTTGGGCGCCTGCCCCTCCGCCACGTCGAACGGCGTCGTGCGGCCCAGCGACACCAGCTGTCCACCCTGGTCCGGCCCCCCCACGTAGGCCCGCACCTCCAGCACCCGCGCGCTCCCCGGCGGTAGGACCGGCACGTCCTCTGGCGCCCACTCCACCGTCGACACCCGCTCGCGGGGCGTGTCGAGGCCCGGGCCCGTCACGCGGAAGCGCAGGTGCGTCACCCCGGCCAGGGGCTGGGTGCCAGCGCAGGAGGCGGTGAGCAGGTCCAGGGAGGGGCGGACCTCCTTGTCCCCGCAGGCGGGGGTGAGGGACGCCAGGGCGGCGGCGAGGAGCGTGGAGCGGACGAAGCGCGGAGCCATGCGGCGGACGCTACCAGCCCCCCTCCCCGGAGAGGTGGAGTCCAGGCGGCCGGAAGCAGGCGGCGCGGTGGGGATTGCGCTGTAATGCGACCGCCCCAGGACGTATGTCCTGTCCCCTCCTCCATGAAGCTCTCGCTCGCCACCCGCATCTTCCTGGGCTACGCGCTGGTGCTGCTGACGTTCGGGGCGGTGTCCCTGTTCAGCGTGGCGGAGCTGCACCGCAACCGTTTGGAGATCCGGCTCGTCAGCCAGGGCTACCTCCAGCTGTCCCAGGACGCCGCCGCGCTGGAGACCTTCCAGACCAGCCAGGAGAAGGACACCGAGCGCGTGCTGGAGCAGAACAGCGTGGAGACGCGCCGCGCGCTCATCCGGCTGGCGAGCCTGTACTACGCGCCCCAGATGGCCCAGCGCCTGGAGGCCGCCCGCGCCAAGGCCCGCGAGGTGCTCACCTTCGCCCCGGAAGGCGAGGTGCCCTTCGTGATGGAGCTGGACTCGCGCTTCGCTGAGCTGTCACGCAACTCCAAGGCCTACGGCCACGCGGTGGAGGCCGTATTTACCTCGCTCGCGTCCGAGTCCCCTGAAAGCCAGGAGGTGGCGCGCGCCACCGCCGAGCTGCGCCAGTTGGAGAGCGCCATCGGCCGTGAGCTGCGCGTGCTGCGCGCGACGCTGACCAACCGCATCCGCGAGCGCGTGGACGGCGCGGAGGAGCGCGAGCGCAGGACGGGCCTCACCATCATCGCGCTGTCCATCATGGCCATTGGCGTGGGCGTGGGCGTCACCGCGTGGTCCGCCCGCACGCTGCGCCCGGTGCGCACCCTCATCGAAGGCGTGTCCCGCATCGGCCGGGGCGACTATTCCGCCCAACTGGGTGTGCGCGGCGCGGACGAGGTCGCGCTGCTCGCACGCGAGTTCGACCAGATGGCCCGCTCGCTCCAGGCCCGCGAAGCGCAGCTCAAGTCCCAGGCGGAGGCGCTGATGCGCGCGGAGCAGCTGGCCGCGGTCGGCCGCATCTCCGCTCAAATCGTGCACGAGGTGCGCAACCCGCTGTCCTCCATCGGCCTCAACGTGGAGCTGCTCCAGGACGCGGTGGACAGCGCGCAATTCGACTCGCAGGACACCGCCACGGAGGCGCGCGAGCTGCTCTCCGCCGTCACCCATGAGGTGGACCGCCTCACCGATGTCACCGAGCAGTACCTGCGCATGGCGCGCCCCGCCCGGCCGGACCTGGAGCCGGAGGACATCATCGCGGTGCTGGACGGCGTGCTCGACTTCACCCGCGAGGAGTTGGTGCGCGCGGGCGTGGAGGTGGTGCGGGACTTCGCGCCCGGCACACCCCGCGTGCTCGCGGACCAGGGCCAGCTGCGGCAGGTGTTCCTCAACCTGCTTCGCAACAGCCGCGAGGCCATGCCCTCCGGGGGACGGCTCACCGTGGCGACCATCCCGAAGGAGGGGGACGTGGAGGTCACCGTGCGCGACACCGGCAACGGCATGACGGAGGAGGTCCGCCGCCACCTCTTCGAGCCCTTCTTCACCACCAAGGAGGGCGGCACGGGCCTGGGGCTCGCGGTGAGCCAACAGATCCTCCAGGCCCACGGGGGCTCGCTCTCCTGCCAGAGTATTCCCGGCCAGGGGACGACCTTCGTGTTAAGGCTTCCTCGCGCATGAGCTTTACACCGTACCGGGACGTGCTGCCCTCGGGGCTGCGCGTCGTCACCGTCGAGACGCCCCACCTGCACACCGCCCTGCTGGCCGTCTACGTGAGGACCGGCAGCCGGCATGAGTCGGTGGAGAACAACGGCGTCAGCCACTTCCTGGAGCACCTCTTCTTCCGGGGAAGCGAGGCCTGGCCGGACACGGTGAAGATGAACGCGGCCGTGGAGGAGGTGGGCGGCAACCTCAACGGCGCCACCACCCGCGACCACGGCTACTACTACACCCCGCTGCACCCGTCGCACCTGAGCGTGGGCCTGGACGTCATCGGCGACATGCTCACCCGCCCCCGCCTCACCGACATGGAGGTGGAGCGGCAGATCATCCTGGAGGAGATGCTCGACGAGGTGGACGACAAGGGGCGCGACATCGACCTGGACAACCTGTCCAAGCGCCTGCTCTTCCCCGGCCACCCGCTGTCGCTGAAAATCGCCGGCACCCCCGAGTCCGTGAAGGCCCTCACCCACGCCCAGGTGATGGAGCACTTCGCCCGGCACTACGTGGCCGGCAACCTGGTGGTGTCCGCCGCGGGCAGCGTGAAGCACTCGGAGGTGCTGGCCCTGGCCGAGCGCGCCTTCGCCCACCTGCCCAAGGGCAGCGCCACTACGGAGAGCGCGCCGCCGCCGCTGGGCCCCGGTCCGCACTTCCACTTCGTCTCCCACGACGAGTCGCAGACGGAGTTCAAGCTCACCTTCCGCGCCGTGCCGGAGCAGCACGAGGACTTCCCCGCGCTCCAGATTCTGCGGCGCCTGCTGGACGACGGGCTGTCGTCGCGGCTGCCGTTCGAAATCGTGGAGAAGCGCGGCCTCGCGTACTCGGTGCAGGCGGGGCTGGACACGTACCACGACCTCAGCCTCTTCGAGATTGAAGCGGCCAGCGCGCCGGAGAAGGCGTCGCTCGTGGTGGCGGAGTCGCTGCGCGTGCTGTCCGAGCTCTGCGAGAAGGAGGCGGGCGAGGAGGAGCTGAACCGCGCCAAGCGCCGCCACCGGATGCTGCTGGAGTTCTCCCAGGACTCGCCGGGGGAGCTGGCCGGGTGGTTCGGCGGCGTGGAGCTGTTCCGCCGGCCGGAGACGTTCGGCCACCGCGCGGATCAGGTGGACCGCCAGACGGCCGCGCGGGTGCGGGAGGTGGCCCGGCGCTACTTCACCCGCGAGAACCTGCTCGTGGTGGCGGTGGGCCAGCGCAAGGGACTCAAGGCGCTGGAGAAGGTCGTCATGGACGCGGAGGGGCTGCCCTCCTCCGCGCCCGCCGTCAGCGCCGCCCGCGGATGATGACGGGCCCCGTCGGGCCCGCCTTCTTCTTCTTGGGCGTCGCCTTGTCGATGGCCTTCTGGATGCGCAGGTAGTCGGGGTTGTGCGGCTCGCGCTTCAGGGCCTCGTCGATGAGCTTCTTGCCGCGCGGCAGCTGCGTCTCGAACTGGGCGTAGAGGTTCGCGAGCGCGGCCTTCTCCTCCACGGTCGCCTCGTTCAGGCTCGTCAGCCGCTCAAGCACTTCCTGCGCCTCCGGCTTGCGGCCGGCCTTCAGGTGCAGCCGCCACATGCGCGACAGCGCGGGCGGGAAGGCGGGCTCCGCCTTGAGGGCGAAGCGGTAACTGTCCTCCGCCCCGCGCGCGTCGCTCTGCTCCTCCAGCACGCGGCCGCGCACGTACAGCGCGCGGGCGAAGCGCGGGCGCAGGTGCAGCGCGCGGTCCACCAGCTGCTGGGCCTCCGACGCGCGGCCCTGGGCGCAGACAATCTCCGCCAGCCACGCGGTGGCCTCCGCGTTGTCCGCGTCATCCTCCAGCAGTTTGCGCAGCGCGCCCTCTGCTTCGGCCGGGCGCCCGAGCGCCATGAGCACGCGGGCCTTCATCGCCACCACGTCCGTGGAGTCCGCGTCCTCGGGCGGTACGGACTGGAGGTCCGCCTCCGCCATGTCGTTGACGCCGCTCATCAGGAAGAAGCGCGCGCGCAACAGCCGCGCGGGCGTGAAGCTGGGCGAGCCCTGGAGCACGCGGTCCATCAGGTTGGCCGCGAGCAGCTCCTCGCCCTTCATGAGCAGGATTTCGGCCTCCACCGTCTTCGTCGGGGCGTCGTCCGGGTTCTCCCGGAGGATGCGCTCCAGCGTGGTGAAGGCCGCGTCCGGGTTCCCCTGCCGTGCTTGCAGGCGGGCCAGCGACAGGATGTCCTCGTTGGACAGCTTGCCCTCCTCCCTCAGCGACACGAGCGTGGAGATGGCCTGGGGAATCTGCCCCTCCCCCATGTACATGTCCGAGAGCTGCTTCTGGATGACGGGGTCGGTGCCCGGGATGAGGCCCTCCGCCTGCTTGAGCGTGAGGATGGCCGCGCCCGGGTTGCCGGCGCCCTGGTGGGCCTTGGCCAGGAGGAGGAGCGGCTCCACGCTCTCTGGCGCGGCGTTGGCGGCCTTCTGCAGCTCGGAGATGGCGCGGGCGTACTGGCCCTTCGTGAGCGCCTCACGACCCTGGGACAGGGAGTTCTGGACCTGTACGGCCTGTTTCTGCGCGGCCGCTGTCTCTGGGTCCTTGCAAGCAAGCGGCAGGAGCAGGACGAGCGTCCAGGGACGGGGGAAAAATCGATGGGGCATCGCTGAGGGACAGGGTACCGGATGTTATCCTTCCCCGTCGATGGACCCTTTCGTGCGCCGCCTCGTGGAGAGGCTTCATGATCCCAGCCGGCCGCTGTCGCGGAACCGGCATTTCCACACGTTCGACACCCCCGAGGGTCGAATGGCGCTGAAGGTGTTCCGCCGTCTCCGCAGCCTCCAGCAGGACATCCTGGCCTGTCACAAGGAGGGCCGCCGCGCCCGCATCTCCCGCCGGGTCAACCCGGACGGAGACCACCGCATCGAGCTGTGGATGGAGCGCGTCGCGGGCCGCCGCGTGTCCATGCTCCAGCCCGCGGAGTACGAACTGCTCGCCCGGCTGCCGGGTGTCCGGGACGCGTTGGAGATCCTGGACGAGGCGGCCTGAAGCTCCGGCACGTCTAGAAGACCCAGGGCCCCAGTCCCGTGGGAGCCCCGTCGCACGCCGCCCGCAGCCGCGCCTGGGCGTCTTCGTAGGAGAGCCGGGCCGCATCCGCCTTGAGGTTGGGAGAAGCCCAGGCCCGCCACGAGCGCAGCACCGCGACATGGCGGCCGTCTTCATCCTGCGCTTCGGAGAAGTGGACCAGCAGCCGTTCCTCCAGCGCCTCGCGCGCCTTGGTCCAGGGGCCTTCCTTGTCCAACGGGACGCGCTTGTCCCGCTCCACGGTGGAGAGCAGCGCGCGTGCGTCCGGGGACAGGCCCTGGAGTGACGGGCGGCGGCGCGCGGGCTCCATGGCGACGCGGTAGACGGCGGGCCAGAGCGTGGGGTCCACGAAGGCGACCTTGCCCTCCACCAGCCGCACCGCGAGCACGTCCTTCGACGCGCGCAACATGCGCCCCAGCCGGTACGCGAGGCGCCCCTTCGCGTGTTCGCGCCAGCTGCCGGTGGGCCTGCCGCCCATGACCTGTTCAACGAGGGACGTGGGCCCGTGGGTGGGCACTTCGGTGATGACGTGGCGCGTGCGCACCAGCTCTTCCGCGTCCCTCAGCGTCTTGATCATCCGTGTTCCCCTCCTGTGGGGAAAACATTCCGCGCCGGGAGCGGATTCCGGCGCCCGCCTCCTTCACGGCTTCGCGGCCTGGGACACCTGCCACTGTCCCGGAGTCGTTCCGCTCCAGCGGCGGAAGGCGCGGGTGAAGGCGCTGGGGTCGCTGAAGCCCAGGAGGAAGGCGATCTCGAAGTGGGGCAGCTGTCCGTCGCGCAGGAGCTGGAAGGCGCGGTCGCGGCGCACGGCGTCCTCCAGGCCTGCGAACGTGACGCCCTCTTCCCGCAGGCGGCGCTGGAGCGTGCGCTCACTCACCGCGAGCCGCGTCGCCACGTCCGCGGGGACGAGGTCCCCCGTGCGGGGCTGAGATGCGAGCACCTCCTCCACGCGCTCGCGCCAGGAGCGGACCTCGTGGGCCTCCACCCGCGCCAGCTCCGCTTCCGCGCGGGCGTGGAGCAGGTTGCCCAGCTCGATGTCCGCGTGGCGGATGGGGAGGTTCGCGGCGGCCTCGTCGCCCTGCACCAGGTTGGCGCTCGCGCCGTATTCGATGCCGACGCCGAGGAACTCCTCCACGGCCGGCGAAGCCGCATGGCGCGGATGCGTGACGCACACGCGCGTGGGGCGCCAGTCCTCGCCGCTGAGCGCGCGGCCGCTGGCCACCATCGCCACGAGCAGCCCCTCCACCGGGTGCTTCATGCGCGAGGCCCATTCATCCTGCGGATCCAACTCCAGCTCCACGCGCATCATCCCGGGCAGCTGGAGGACGCGCCACGTCGTGCGCGGGTCCAGCAGCGCGTGGATGCGGCAATAGCGCTGGAGGGACGTGCGCAGGTCGGGGCTGTTGACGAGTACGTAGCCCACGAGCCCTACGTGGGTGGGCTCCAGCGCCTGCGCGAGCCGTACGGCCAGCGGCTCGGAGCCGCCCACCTCGACGAGCAGGGTCCACACGCGCTGGAGCGCCACGTAGGGAAGCCGCACGTCCGGCCGCGCGAGCAGGGCTTCGTCCACGCCCACCGCTTCGAGCAGCCGCTCCCGGGCGATGCCCAGCGACATGCCCACCTGGAACAGGGGGCGGAACAGCGAGGACTGGAGCGTCTGGGGACGCATGGCGGGCCAGCATGGCCTGACGTCCCCTCGCCTCGCAATGCGCGGTGGCGCCCGCGGACAATGCGTTGGCGCCCCGGGACCATGCACGCGGGGCATGGGAGCGCGATACCTCCCTTCAGGAGGAAGCGTCCGATGACCACCGCCACCGCCGCTGTCACCCGCCAGCCCCCGGGTCCCCGGGGCCACCTGATCATGGGCATCCTGCCCGACGTGCGCCGCGACATCCTGGGCTGCCTGGGCACGCTCCACCGCCAGTACGGTGACGTGGTGCGCTACCGGCTGGGCCCCATGCGCTCGCACCTGGTCGCGCATCCGGACGCCGTGAAGCACGTGTTGCAGGACCACGTGAAGAACTACACGAAGGACCACCTCACGTACCGCATGGGCCGGTGGATCACTGGCAACGGCCTGCTCACGAGCACTGGGGACTTCTGGCTCCGTCAGCGGCGGCTCGCGCAGCCCGCCTTCCACCGGCAGCGCATCGCGGGCATGGCCGCCGGCATGGTGAAGCAGACACAAGGACTGCTCCAGCGCTGGGAGACGGCCGCCGCGAACGGGACGCCCGTGGGCATCAACGAGGAGATGATGCGGCTGACGCTGGCCATCGTCGGGGAGGCCCTCTTCGGCACGTCCGTGGAGGACCAGACCGAACGGGTGGGCGCGGCCTTCACCGAGCTGAGCCAGCAGATCGCCGAGCGCTTCCGCACCTTCCGCATGCTGCCGCCCGTGCTGCCCACCCGCTACGACCGCGCCTTCCGCGACGCGCGCGCCACGCTGCTGGGGACCGTGCGGGGCATCATCGCCACGCGGCGTCAGCGCGGCGACGACACGGGCGACCTGCTCTCCATGCTGATGCTCGCGCGCGACGAGGACACGGGCGAGGGCATGACGGACGAGCAGTTGGGGAGCGAGGTGATGACGATGCTCCTCGCCGGACACGAGACAACGGCCACGTCGCTGAGCTGGGTGTGGGGACTGCTGTCGAAGCACCCGGAGGTGGAGGCCCGGCTGCACGCGGAGCTGGACGCGGTGCTGGGAGGACGCGCGCCCACGGTGGAGGACGTGCCGAGGCTCGGGTACACGAAGCAGGTGGTGGAGGAGACGATGCGGCTGTACCCGGCGGCGGTCATCTTCAGCCGCAGCGTGGAGGAGGACGACGTCATCGGAGGCTTCCGCATCCCGAAGGGGACGTCGGTGGACGTGAGCCCCTACGTCACGCAGCGACATCCGGACTTCTGGGAGGAGCCAGACGCGTTCCGTCCAGAGCGCTTCGCCCCCGAGGCCGCGGCGAAGCGCCACCGCTTCGCGTACTTCCCCTTCAGCGGCGGGCCCAGGCAGTGCATCGGCAACAGCTTCGCGATGATGGAGGCGCAGCTCGTGCTGGCCACCGTGGCCCAGCGCTACCGTCTGCGCGCAGCGCCCGGCTTCACGTTGGAACCGGATTCACACCTGACGTTGCGGCCGAAGGGCGCGCTCCCCATGAATCTGGAGCGCCGGACCTGAGCGCTCACTGAGGCGTCACGGAAGCGCGCTGCACCTGCGTGACACCGGGCAGCGTGGGCGCGGGGTTGAGCGCCTGGACCAGCATGGCGCGCAGGGCCTCCGTGAGGTCTTCACCGGGAGCAATCACTCCGGCCGGAGCGCCCTGCAACGGCGCCGGCACTTCCGTGCCCACCACCACGATGGGGATGCGGACCTCCCAAGCAAGGTAGTGCGCCAGCCGCACCGCCGGCTCCGAGTTGTCCATCAACAGCGCGCCAATGGATCCCGCGCTGAACGGACGCCACAGCGGGCGCGCGGCCTCCGCGGGCGGCAGCACGCAGAAGTCCACGTTCAGCACGTCGCTCAGTTCCAGGCGCCCCAGCGTCCCGAAGCCGCTCTTCACCGCGGTGGGGTCCGCCGACATCGCCTCCAGCCCCGGCACCCGCGCCAGGATGCGGCGTGCCGCGGATGAACCGCTGCCACAGACGAAGACCTTCGCCGTCGCCACCTTCGCCAGCGTCCTCGTGCGCAGCAGGCGCCCACGCAGCGCGTGCACCTCCGCCGCGCCGATGAGGTCGCTCGCGCCCAGGTTCTGGCCTTCGCTCTCCGTGGGGCGCGCCATGCCCTTCTGGAGCAGCGTGGACAGCACGCCCAGGACCTCCATGTCCGTGGCGGGCGCCAGGTCCAGCACCTCGCCCAGCGCTCGCGGCTGACGGAGCAACTCCATCACCTGCGCCGTCACCGGGTGCTGCTCCTCGGACAGGTCCACCTCCGGTGCCAGCATCAGCCGCGTGTGGCGCGGCGGCAGGCCCGGCAACAGGCGGTTCACCTCGTCCGACTGACGCATGCCTTCCAGCAGCGCGTCGTCCATCGCGCGGTTGATGCGCGGGCGCGCGGCGCTGGTGCCGGGCGTGAAGGTGAAGTTGCCCTCCGTCCACGACAGGAGCCGGAACAGCGCCTTCTCCCCTTCCACCCTCCCGAGCCGCGCGTTCACCGTGCGACCATCGGAGACGGTGATCTCCCCGCGCTCCGCGCCGCGCTCCAGCGACAGCTTCCCGTTGCGCTTGTTCATGCCCAGAATCTGCATGAGGTCCGGGATGCTGAGCTGGCTGAGCGAGCCTTCGATTTCCTGCTGCTCGCTCTTGAGGTCCTTGGCCGCTTCGTTGCGCCGGAAGATGTGCTCGATGCGGCTGAGCACTTCGTCCAGGTTGAAGGGCTTGCGCAGCGTGCCGTCCCGCATGCCCCGCGCCCGGTCCGAGTCCAGGCTGGACGTGGTGAGCACCACCGGGATGTCTTCCGTGCGCGGGTTGGTGCGCAGGATCTGGACGAACGTGCGCGCGTCCAGCAGCCGGCACGCCTCGTCGAAGAGCGTCAGGTCCGGGTGCCGGAGCACCGCGACCTCCAGCGCCCGCGAGCCATCCGGCGCGTAGTGCACCTGATAGCCCTTCGTGCGCAGCGCCCGCGACAGGGCGCGCACCGAGTCGAGGTCGGGGTCGGCGATGAGGATCTTCCGCACCTGGGCCAAGGTCGCTTGCTCCGCTTCGTGACGTCAGTAGGGCTGCAGGTCGTATTCGGCCTGCAGCTTGGAGATGAGCCCGTCCACCACCGCGGTGTCCGAGGTGTGGAACCCCCACGTCGCGCCCCGCCCGCGCCGCTGGATGAGCGCGTACGACGCACTCTCCGACAGCCAGAGGATGAACTCGTGGCGCGCCACCCGTTCGTCCCCTTCCAGGAACACCGGCGTGAGCGCTGCGTGCGACTCCAGGTCCACGCGGCGGCCCAACAGGTAGATGCGAGACGACAGGTCCGGCGGCGCCTGCTCCAGTCCCACCGCCAGCGGCAGATCCGCGCGGATCTCCGGGCCGCCCACGTAGAGCAACCCGCGTGAGCCCGGGTCGCGCACCAGCTCCCGGGCGATCTCCACCTGGAGCTCGTCGAAGAGCACGTCCGCCACCTTGCCCCGGCGGCTGGGCTCCGCGCGGTCGTCCGTGGGTAGACGCGGGCTGTTGGGCGTGCCCAGCAGCAGGTCCACCTCGTCCCAGAACGGCAGCCCGTCCAGCATCAGCCGGCGCTGGAGCGACGCGCGGCGCTCGTCCATGCGGCGGCGGCAGCGGTGCACCAGCTCGTCGAAGTCCTCGCCGTCCTTGGGGAAGGTGCTGGCGCCACCCACGAGCGCCAGCGGCAGGCGCTGCTCCACGTCCTGCACGTCCGGCTCGTCGCGCACGGCGGCGACGGCGCGGCGCACGAACATCATCGCGCCGAAGAAGTCCGTCTCCGGAAGGAGGAGGTAGAACTCCTGGTCGCTCGCCTTCGCGATGACGTCCGAGTCGCGGATGATTTTACTGAGCGCCTTGATGATGCCGCGCACGGCCTTCTTCGCGTCCTGCGCGCCCAACCGCACGCGCACCAGCGGCAGGTTGTCGATGCTGAAGGTCAGCAGCGAGAACGTGCGCCCGTACCTGCGCGCCTTGTAGATCTCCTTGGACGCGTAGTCGGTGAAGTAGCTGAGGTTGTACGCGGCGGTGTCGCGGTCGCGCAGGCCCAGGCGCTGGAGCGCCATCAGCTTGCGGCCGTTCTTCACGCCCACCGCGGCGAAGTCCGCCAGCACCTTCGCGTCGCGCGTGTGCTCCACGCGGAAATCGCCGGTGAGCGGGTCGGACAGCTGCGCCAGGCCCATCACCTCCCCGGCGGCCACCAGCGGCACGTACAGCACCGGAGAGCGCTCATCGCGCGCGAGCCACGGGGCGGCTTCGCGCAGGCGCAGGGACAGCGGCCCCTCCGGGCTCATCTTCTCCGGCAGGAACTGCTTGTCGAGCAGGCCCCGGTAGGAGCGCAGCGCCAGGTCTCCCCGGTCGTCCACCACCCACAGCGCGGCGCTCTGCGCGTCGCACACCGCGCCCAGGTCCGCGATGACGCGCTCCTGGAGCCATTCCAGGTCCGGATGGGAGAGCAGCTCCAGGCAGCGCTGCTGGAGGTTGTGGAAGCGGGCGAACTCCAGGTTCTCGTCCTGGAGCCGGGCGCGCTCGTGGCGCAGCTGGGCGCGCTCCATGGCGCGGTCCACCGCGAGCAGCAGGTCCGACTCCTCCACGGGCTTGACCAGGCAGTCCGCCACGCCCAGGCGCAGCGCGACCTCCGAGCCCTGCACGTCATCGCGCGTGCTGACGAGGATGACCTCCTGCTCGGGGTCGCGTTCGCGCAGGCGCGCGGTGAGCGAGAAGCCGTCCACGCCGGGCATCACCACGTCGGTGAGCACCAGGTCAAACGTCGCCCGGGCCACCTCTGCCAGGGCCAGGGTGGCGTTCTCCACCGCCACCACGCGGTGCCCCCGGCGCGACAGCAGGTCCGTGGCGAGTTGTCGGAAGAACAGGTCGTCGTCGACGACGAGGATGGGACCGGCCACGGCGCTCGGGGGGCGAAGGGAGGAAAACCGAAGGCTATCGGGCCCTTGGAAGCACGACAACGCCTTCGAAGACGAAGGCCACGGGGCCTCGGAGCCGGATGTCGGACAGGTCGTCCGGAACGCGGATTCTCAGGTCTCCGCCCGGCAGGGTGACGCGCAGCCAGGCATTCGAGGGCAGGCGCTTCGCCAGCACGGCCGCCACGGCGGACGCGCACGCCCCCGTGCCACAGGCCTGGGTGAGGCCGCAGCCACGCTCCCAGACGACGACGGTGAGGCCGTCCTCGTCCACGCGGACGAACTCCACGTTGGTGCGGTCCGGGAAGGCAGGGTGCCGCTCCAGGCCGGGGCCCAGGCGCTCGGCGGCTTCCAGGGGCTGGTCCAGGAGCACCAGGTGCGGGTTGCCCATGTTCACCGCGGTGCCGAGCAGCCCTTCATGGCCGGGCACGGGGGCGCTCACGAAAGGCTGGCCGGTCGTCCCGGAGGGCAGGTTCGCGGCCACCAGCCGGGCCGGGCCCATGGAGATGTCCACGCCGACGACGCCGCCATCGCCGTAGCCGGGCTCGCAGGTGAGTACGCCAGCCCCGGTCTCCACGTCGATGAGCGCGGGGTGCTTGCCGGAGTGGTCCACCAGATACTTCACCGCACAGCGCAGGCCGTTGCCGCACATCTCCGCGATGCTGCCGTCGGCGTTGTGGACGACCATGCGGGCAAGGCCGCGGGACGACGGGAGGATGGCGAGCACCCCGTCCGCGCCAATGCCCCGGCGCCGGTCACACAGCCAGCGGGACTGCTCCGCGTCGATGTCCAGGCCCGTGCGGCGCCGGTCCAGGACGACGAAGTCGTTGCCCAGGCCGTGGTACTTGAAGATGCGTTCGCTTGCGTCCACGGGGGGAAGTGTAGACGCCCGCGTTTATTCGCGCTCGCCGACCTTCTTGGGCGCGGTGGGAACGTCCAGGGCGGGCATGGCCCGGCGCGAGGCTCCGGGAGCGGCGGGGGCACTGGCGCGGCGCAGCTCGGCCAGTTCGGCCTCCCGGGCGGCGAGCTGGTCCTGCATCTTCTCCACGTGGGCCTGGAGGACCTCCATCTCCGCGGCCATCTCCAGCACGTCCTCTGGAGGCGGTGCGGCGGCGGACTTCGATTCCTCCAGGGCCTGGAGCAGGGTCTGTCGTTCGGTCTCCAGCGCGTCCAGCCGGGCCTGCTGTTCGCGGATCCGGGTGGAGAGCTGGTCGCGTTCAGCGCGCTCGGTGTCCAGGAGGCGCGCGGCATCCGCGGCGGTGGTCTCCAGGGAGTTGGTCCGGCCCTCCAGGCGGACGCGGGCGGCGCGGGCGACCGTCAGGTCCGACTGGAGGCGCTCGCGTTCGGAGGCCATGGCGGTGCGCTCGGTGTCCGCGCGGCGGGCATGGGCTTCAGCATCGGCGGCGGCCTGGGTCAGGGCGGCGACGCGGGACTCCAGCGCGGCCTGTTCGGTCCGCGCGTCCTCGAGCGCCGTGGCGAGCCGGGACTCCATGGCGGCGAGCGATTCGCGGGTCTGTTCGGCGGATTGGGCGAGGCGGGCTTCGAGTTCGGCCTGTTCCGTCGAGGCGCGGGCCTGGGCTTCCGAGAGACGGGCGTCGCGCTCCGCGTTCGCGGAGTCGGATTGAGCGGTGAGGTCCGCGATGCGGGCTTCGAGTTCGGCCCGTTCCGCGGCGGCCCGGGCGGTGGCGTCCGCGAGCTGTGCCTCGATGGAGGCCTTCTCTTCGCGGGCCTGCTCCGTGAGTTCGGCGAGACGGACTTCGAGCTCCGACCGCTCCGTGCCGGCCTGGGCGGTGGCTTCCGCGAGCCGCACTTCCAGTTCGGCCTTCTCCGTGGCGGCCTGGGCGAGCGTTTCGGCGAGGCGTGTTTCGAGTTCGGCCTTCTCCGTGCTGGCGTTCGCGAGGAGTTCGTTGAGGCGCGTCTCCAGTTCGGCCTTCTCGGTCCCGGCGTTCGCGAGGAGTTCGTTGAGCCGCGTCTCCAGTTCGGCCTTCTCCAGGCCGGCTCGCGCGAGCGCTTCGTTGAGGCGCAGCTCCAGAGTGGCCTTGTCCGTGCCCGCGCTGGTGAGCGCTTCGGTCAGGCGAAGCTCCAGCTCAGCCTGCTCCGTGCCGGCCTGAGAGGTGGCCTCCGCGAGCCGGGCTTCCAGGTCGGTCCGCTCCTGCTCCGCGCGAGTGGTGAGGTCCGCGAGCTGTGCTTCCAGGGTGGCGGTGCGCTCGTTCCCGGTCTGGACGGTCTCCGTGAGCCGGGCCGCGTCCGCGCGAGCGGTTGCCAGTTCCTCGCGCAGACCTTCCAGCGAGGACTCCAGGTTCGTGGCCTTGCCCGCGAAGCGGCGCGCGGTTTCGAGCTGCACCACGAGCACCTCCGCGTGCTCGCGCGTGGCGGCGAGCCGATCGCTGGCGTCCACCAACTCCGCTTCCAGCCGGCCGACCTGCTGGCTCCGCTCATGCAGCGCGGCGTGCGCCCGTTGCAGCTCGGAGCCCAGGCGCATCAACTCCTGGTGCGCGGCGCCCAAGCGGGCCGTCTCCGCGCGCAGGGCCGTCAGCTCCTGCTCCTTCAGCCCCAGTTGCTCGCGCAGTTCGTCCAGGTCCTGCTGCTGCCGCTCGGTCCGCGAGAGCGCGCCTTCCAGCTGCGCCTCCATGGAGACCCGCAGGGCGCTGGCTTCGCGCAGTTCCTGTTCGCGAGCGGTCAGGGACTCCGTGAGACGTGCAGCCCGAGCTTCAGACTCGCGTGCCGCGTCCTGCGACTGCGAGCCCTCCGCGAGACGGGTCTCCGCCTGCGCGAGTGAATCCTCCAACGCGCTGAGGTTCGAGGTCTCCGCGGCGAGCCGGAACTCCACCTCCGTCAGGGAGGCTTCCAGTCCGACACGGCGCGACGTCTCGGAAGAGGCGCGCTTCTCCGCGTCCGCCAGGGACTGCTCCAGGGTGGCGAGGCGGGCCTCCGCGTCCTTCAACGAGGCTTCCAGCTCGGAGCGGCGAGCGGTCTCGGCGGCAATCGTGGACTCCGCCGAGGCGATGGACGCTTCCAGTTCGGAACGGCGGGTGGACTCCGCGGCCTGCCGGACGTCGACCTCCGAGAGCGATGCTTCGAGTTCGGCACGCCGCGTGGACTCCGTGGCCTGCCGGGACTCCGCCTCCGCGAGCGCCACTTCCAGCTCGGAGCGCCGCGTGGATTCCGCAGCCTGCCGGGCCTCCGTCTCCGCGAGCGCCGCTTCCAATTCGGCACGCCGCGTGGATTCGGCGGCCTGTCGGGACTCCGCCTCTGAAAGCGCCGCTTCCAGTTCGGAGCGCCGCGTGGACTCCGTGGCAAGCCGGGCCTCGGCCTCCGCGAGCGTCCGCGCCAACGCTGCATGGCGCTCGGTCTCCGTGGTCTGCCGGGACTCCGCCTCAGCCAGAGTCTGCTCCAGCGCAGTCAGACGCGCGGCATCTGCGGCATGGCGGGCCTCTGCCTCCGCGAGCGACTGCTCCAGCGAGGCCCCTTGCGAAGACGCGGCGGCATGGCGGGCCTCTGCCTCCGCGAGCGACTGCTCCAGCGAGGCCCCTCGCGAAGACGCGGCGGCATGGCGGGCCTCTGCCTCCGCGAGCGACTGCTCCAGCGAGGCCCCTCGCGCGGTCTCGGTCGCGAGGCGGGCCTCGGCCTCCGTGAGGGCCTGCTGCATCGCGGGGAGACGGGCGGCCTCTTCAGCGAAACGGGACTCGGTGTCCGACAGCGACGCTTCCAGTTCGGCGCGGCGGGCTTCGACTTCCGCGAGCCGGGTCTGGACGGATGCCCGCGCCTGCTCCGCTTCGGCCAAGCGCTCGCGCTGAGCCGAGGCCTCCGTGCGCAGGGTCTCCAGTTCCACGCGGAGCGCAGCCTCATCCGTCGCGCGCGACTCGCGGTCGCGAACCTCCTGCGTACGCGCATCATCGAGCGAGGACAGCGCCTCCACCTCGGACCGCCGCGCCTCGGTGAGCTCCGCGCGCAGCTCGCGCACCGTCGCATCCAGGGCCGCCTGCGATTGCTTCGCCTCCGTCAGCGCGGCACGGGCCTCTTCCAGCTCCCGGGCGTATCCACGCGCCTCGTCCGCCGACGCCGCATGCGACTGCCGCAGATCTTCGTTCGTGCGCTGCGCTTCGGCGAAGGAGGCCTGGACCTCTGAAAGGGTCTGGCGCGTCTGCTCGAAGGCAGCCTCGGTGGACAGCCGCGCGGCACGCGCCGCCGACAGGTCCGTTTCGAGCTGGCCCCGAGCCTCCTGTGCCGAAATCCGCGAGGCTTCAGCCCGGGCGCGCTCCTCGTCCAGCGCCGAAGCGGAGCTCTGCTGGAGCTGGGCGAACGACGCCTCCAACCGGGCCCGCTGCGCGCGCTCCTCCTCCAAAACCGTGCGCGCCACGCCCAGCGCGGCATCCAGCCGCAGCCGATCCGTTTCCAGTGCGCTCTGCGCCTCGTTCCACGAGGACTCGGAACCCTCCAGTCGGGAGCGAAGGGCCCGCTCCGCGTCGAGCGACTCCTGAAGGTTCGCGAGTGCCACCTGCGCGCGGGCCTGCTGCTCTCGTTCCGACAGCAACTGCGCCTGGGTATCGGCGAGCAACGCCTCCCAGCGAGCCCCCCGCTCCTGCTCGTGGGTCAGGGACTCGCGAGCCGCATCAAGCTCCGCCTGCACCGAGGCCCGGGCCTTCTGCTCCCGAGCCAGGTCCTCCTGGATGAGCGCGGCCAGGGATTCCGAGTCGGTCAACTCCTGCCGCAACGAGCGGAGCGTTGCCTCCAGCTCCGTGTTCTTCGCCTCGGCGGTCTCGCGCGCCTGGTTCGACTCCGCGAGCCGGACCCCGTGGTCCCACACTTCACGGGCCAGGGTGTCCCGGGCTTCGGAACGGGCCTGTTCGACCGCGGCATCGAGTGCCTCCGCGGCACGCGCCTCCGCCGCCGTGAGCCGGGCCTCCGCCTCGGCGCGCACGTCGGCGAGCACCTGCTCCGTCTGACCGCTCGACACGGCGCGGGCGTCGGTGAGCGCGGTGGCCGAGCGGGCTTCGGCCTCTTCCAGCCGACGGGCCAGGAGCGCCTCGGCTTCGGCACGCACCTCCACGAGCATCCGCGCCGCGCGGACTTCAGCTTCTTCCAACTGCCGGACCCGTTCGGCCTCGGACTCGGCGCGGGCTTCGGCCAGCGCCTGGGCCCGTTCGGCCTCCGCCTCGGCACGCGCTTCCGCGAGGGCCTGCGCTGTCCGTGCCTCGACATCCGCCAGTTGCCGGCTCCGCTGAGCCGAGGCCGTGGCACGGACTTCGGTGAGCGCCTGCTCGCGGCGGCTCTCCGCTTCCGCCAGGGCCGCGGCCCGTTCAGCGGCGGCGTCCGCGAGCGCCTTCGCCACCCGAGCATCCGCGTCGGCCAGAGCCCGCTCGACACGGGCCTCCGCATCCGCCCGAGCCGCATCCAGCGCCTGAGCCGCCTCCGCCACCGCGCGTTCGACACGGGCATCCGCATCGGCCCGAGCTGCCTCCAGCGCCTGAGCCGCCTCGCGAGCATCCGCCAGCGCACGCTCGACACGGGTATCCGCGTCAGACCGGTTCGCCTCCAGCGCCTGAGCCGCCTCGCGAGCATCCGCCGCCGCACGCTCGACACGGGCATCCGCGTCGGACCGGGCCTCCTCCAACTCCCGAGCGAGCCGGGCCTCCGCGTCGGACCGGGCCTCCGCCAACGCCTTCGCGAGCCGGGCCTCCGCCTGCTCACGGGCCTCCTCCAGCGCGAGCTCCGCGAAAGCCCGTTCCTCCTCCAACGCCTGCGCGAGCCGAGCCTCCTCCTGCTCGCGGGCCTCCGCCAGCGCGCGCTCCTGCCGCGAATCCGCGTCGGCATGCGCGGCGGCCAGCGCGTTCGTCACCCGCTCGTCGGCCTCGGCACGGGCCTGGGCCAGCGCCTCCTCCAGCCTTGCCTGCGCCTGGCCCCGCTCCGCGTCGATGGCCTGGACGAGCGCGGCTTCCACACGGACGCGCTCCGTCTCCGCCGCCACCAGCCGCTGCCCCGCGACGTGCTGCGCGGACTCGACCCGCTTCTGCTCCGCCTCCAGAGACTCCAGGCGCAGCCCGGCCGCGTGAAGTTCCTCTTCCAACCGCGCCGCCAGCGCCCGAGCCGCCGACTCCGACTGAGCGCGGCCCTCCAGCTCCTGCCGCAGCCGGCCTTCCGCTTCACGCGCGCTGGTGAGCTCCGTCTCCAGACCGCGCTGCAACGCCTCGCGCTCGGAAAGCCGAGCCTCCGCGTCCTTGCGCGCCCCTTCCGCGGAGTGCATCCGCTGCTGGGCCTCGGCGAGCTCCCGGCGCGCTCGCGCCAGCTCCGCGTCCTTCACCGGCACCGCGTCGCCCGCCGTCCGCGCCGACTCCTGCGCGCGCGCCAGCTCCGCCTTCAGGTGCTCCACCGCCGCGAGCGCCGTCGAATACTGCTCCGCGATGCGCAGCTCCCGCTCGCGAGCCGCCTCCGCCTGACGGCGCTTGTCCTCCGCGCCGTCCTGCGCGCGCTCCGCCGCCAGCCGGTCCCGCTCCCGGTCGATTCGCAGCGAGCCCAGCTCATCCTGCAGGTCGCGCAGCTCCGTGTACGCCTGCGTCAGCCGCTCGCGAGACTCATCCAGCGTCGCCGCCGTCTCCTCGCGCCGCGCCCGCTCCAGCCGAAGCGTCTCCTGCGCGGCCAGCGCCTGCACGCCCGCGTCCGCCTGCGCGCGCTGCGCCGACTCCACCTCCAGGCGCTGCGCCGTCAGCCGCCGGTCCGCATCGGCGATCCGCTCCGTCGCGACCTGCAACTCCAGCTCACGGCGCCGCAGCCGGCTGCTCAGGTCGTCCCGCTCGCGCGCGGACTCCACCGTGCCCCGAGCCTGCTCCAGCTGCGCGGTCAGCCGCGCCATGTCCTGCCGGGCGCCCTCCAGCGCCGGCTTGAGCGACACGACCTCCGCCTCGCGGTCTCCAATCTCCGCGCGAAGCTTCGACACCGCTTCCTTCAGCCGCCCTGCCCGCTCCTCCCACGTCTTCGCCCGGGCCGCGACCTCGTCCAGCTTGCCGCGCGTGAAGGCCAGCGGCTCCGGCGGCAGCTGCACCCACGTGGGGTCCACCACCCGCGTCGGCTCCAGGCCCGCCATCACCACGAAGTACGCCGCCTCGCTGTGCCGCACGAGCGAGCCGTCCACCTGCAGCCCTTCGCCCCGCTCGAACGCGAGCTGGTAGCCCAGCACCGGCGACTGCGTGGCCACCTCTACATGCGGGAAGTGCGCCGTCAGCGCATCCAGCAGCTGCCCATACGTGGGCGGCACCGTCTCTTCCGGCTCCAGCAGCTGAGGCAGCGCCAGCCCCGCGATGTTGCGCAGGCCGCCCACCAGGAAGCCCTGCCGGGCCACCAGCCGCGCCAGCTCCGCCAAGAGCTCCGGCGCGCGCACGTACGGCGCCAGGTCCGTCACCAGCACCAGGTCGAAGCTTCCCGCCTCCAGGTCGTCATAGACGTTGGCGCGGAAGCGCAGCTGCGGGTGCGCATGGGCCTTCTGCGCCGCCTCCACCGCGGACACGTCCGCGTCGCACGCCACCACGGTGCGCGCGCCACGCTCCACCAGGAAGCGCGCGCTCTCGCCGCCCGTGGACGCCACGGCGTCGACCTCGAGCACGCGCCGGCGCGCGAACAGGCTCTCCGCGAAGATGTAGCGGGGCAGCAGCTCGCTGGGCCCCATGCGACGAAAGGTGGATTGCAAATGATGATCCCGACAGGGCGGTAATCGTAGCGTTGGAGTCCCAGAAGACCCAATTTCAGGTTTCGACCCTCACGGGCCCAAGCCCGTCCGACCGGAGAGCAGGCGACATGACCACCCATTCACCGCAGGGATTCGGCCACCGGGCCCGCCGCACCTTCACCCGGCTCGTCGTCTTCCTCGTCATCCTGGGCCTGGGTGGCGGCGTCGTCTTCCTCCTGGGCCAGCTCAACGCCCGCACCTTCACCGTCCTGCAGGAGAACGGCGAGCTGGTGGTGATGAAGGGCCGCGCCCTGCCCACCGGAGCCGCCGCCTACCGCCCCGGGGACCCGCGCCTCGCGGACGCCTACGCCCCCCTCCCCCTGGAGGGCCAGGACGTCACCCTGCTGACGCAGCAGAAGTTCACCGACCGCGACGACCTGGACCGCGCCCTCTTCCCCCTCCTGGAGACCCTGGCCCGCCCGCGCATCGCGTCCGGCGAGCCCGCCAAGGTGGAGCGCGGCCTCTATTATCTGCGCCGCGCGGAGAAGCTCTCCGGCATCACCGAGGAGCAGCGCCGCAGCCTCCAGTCCATGCTCACCGACGTGGCCTTCTACCAGGCGCGTCAGAAGCTGGAGGACGCCCGCCGCCTCGTGTCCGAGGGCCTGGCCCAGCTCAAGCTCGCCGCGGAGTCGGAGAACCGCCACGCCCGCGCCGCCAACCAGATGCTCACCACCGTGGGCCCCACCGCCCGCGACCTGGAGGAGGCCCTTCGCCGCGCCGTCCACAGCGAGAGCGCCCCGGACAACACCCCTGTAGCACCGGCGCCCCGGCAACCCGCCCCGTCACCCGCCGGTGACGCCGCCCAACAGCCTCCGCAGGCCGCCCCAACCCCCGACGCGGGCCCCCAGCCCTGATCTCCAGGGGTTGGGTGACCCCATGAAAAAGACGGCCCCGGATGGGCTTTTCCGGCCATGTAAATGTCGGCCGCTGGACGTCGCGAAACAGCGTCGTACGTGATCTTAGATTGCAATGATCGATCCGACCCCAGCGGCAGGTTTACACAGGATCTTGCGTTGACACACCCGGTGACCCCCCATAGCTTGGGTCACCTCTGTTGCTCGCCCGCCACCACGGGGGCACGTTCCCGGAACCCGGAGGCTGGTGTGGTTTTCTTGATCGACACACACACCTGCCTCACAATTCGCTACATGTCGGGCCGCTGTCGCCGCGCCCCCGGGTCCTGATCGGAAGTCAGTCCCTCCCTGCCATCACCGGAGTCATCACCCACGGGGGTCCGCCCACCCTCGGTGGCTCCGCTATTGCCTTGCCCGGAAGTGAGACGCCCTTGACCGTCCAGACGCCTTTCAAGCCGAACGCCGTCGCCTCGCCGCCCCCTGACTCCGCCGCCGTGGCGCCCGCCACGCAGGCCCCGTCGGCCACCGGCGACTTCACCACCACCATGCGGGTGAAGAAGCGCAACGGCACGGCGGAGCCGGTGGACCTCAACAAAATCGTCCGCGCGGTGGGCAAGTCGTGCGTGGGCCTGTCGCGCGTGGACGTGATGCGCGTGGCCACCAAGACCATCAGCGGTCTGTATGACGGCGCCACCACGCGGGAGCTGGACAGCCTGTCCATCCAGACCGCCGCGGCGCTCATCGTGGAGGAGCCCGAGTACGCCCGGCTCTCCGCGCGCCTGCTCTCCACCTTCATGCAGAAGGAGGTCAGCAACCAGGACATCCAGTCCTTCAGCCAGTCCGTCGCCGCCGGCCACAAGCACGGCCTCATCGCGGACCGCCTCCTCACCTTCGTCCAGGCCAACGCGCGCAAGCTCAACGCCGCCATCGACCCGGTCCGCAACGACCTGTTCGAGTACTTCGGCCTGCGCACCGTCTACGACCGCTACCTGCTCAAGAACCCGCAGACGCGCGAAGTGATTGAGACGCCGCAGGACTTCTTCCTCCGCGTGGCGTGCTCCCTGTCCGGCGACAACGCGCGCGAGGCCATCGAGCTCTACCGCCTGTTCAGCTCGCTGGAGTACCTGCCCAGCTCCCCCACCCTGTTCAACTCCGGCACGCGCCACGAGCAGCTCTCCAGCTGCTTCCTCTTGGACTCGCCGGCGGACGAGCTGGACGCCATCTACAAGAAGTATTCGGACATCGCGATGCTGTCGAAGTTCAGCGGCGGCATCGGCGTGGCGTACCACCGCGTGCGCGCGCGCGGCTCCCTCATCAAGTCCACCAACGGCCACTCCAACGGCATCGTCCCGTGGCTCAAGACGCTGGACGCGTCCGTGGCGGCGGTGAACCAGGGCGGCAAGCGCAAGGGCGCGTGCTGCGTGTACCTGGAGACGTGGCACGCGGACATCGAGGACTTCCTCGAGCTGCGCGACAACACCGGTGACGAGGCCCGCCGCGCGCACAACCTGAACCTGGCCAACTGGGTGCCGGACCTCTTCATGCGCCGCGTGGAGGCCGACCAGGAGTGGAGCCTCTTCGACCCGAAGACGACGCCCCACCTCACCGACCTCTTCGGCGAGGCCTTCGAGAAGGCCTACGCGGAGGCCGAAGCGCAGGGCCACGCCGTGCGCAAGGTGAAGGCGCGCGACCTGTACGCCCGGATGATGAAGGTGCTGGCCCAGACGGGCAACGGCTGGATGACCTTCAAGGACATCTGCAACCGCAAGAGCAACCAGACGGGCCAGCCGGGCAACGTCATCCACCTGTCCAACCTGTGCACCGAAATCCTGGAGGTCACGAGCCAGGGTGAGACGGCGGTGTGCAACCTGGGTTCGCTCAACCTGGGCCGCATGGTGAAGGATGGGAAGTTCGACTTCGACCAGCTGCGCTCCAACGCGATGCTCGCGCTCAAGCAGTTGGACCGCGTCATCGACCTCAACTACTACCCCATCCCCACCGCCGCGGACTCCAACCGCCGCTGGCGCCCGGTGGGCCTGGGCCTGATGGGCCTCCAGGACGTCTTCTTCCAGCTGCGCCTGCCCTTCGACTCCGTGGAGGCGCGCAACCTGTCCAAGAAGATTTCGGAGGAGATCTACTACGCGGCGCTCGTCACCTCCTCCGACCTGGCGGAGCAGTTCGGCGCGCACCCCTCCTTCCCGGAGACGCGCGCGGCCAAGGGCGAGCTCCAGTTCGACAGCTGGGGCATCGTCCCGGAGGACACGCTGCGCTGGGACGCGCTGCGCTCGCGCATCATGAAGGTGGGCCTGCGCAACTCGCTGATGATCGCCATCGCGCCCACGGCCACCATCGCGTCCATCGCCGGCTGCTACGAGTGCATCGAGCCGCAGGTGTCCAACCTCTTCAAGCGGGAGACGCTGTCCGGTGACTTCCTCCAGGTGAACCGCTACCTGGTGCGCGACCTGCAGCAGCTGGGCCTCTGGAACGAGAGCACCCGCAACCGCATCAAGCTGGCCGAAGGCAGCGTGCAGGACCTCACGGAGCTGCCGGAGGCGCTGCGCGCCATCTACCGCACCGCGTGGGAGCTCCCCATGCGCGCGCTGCTGGACATGGGCGCGGACCGCGGCGCCTTCATCGACCAGAGCCAGTCGCTCAACCTCTTCGTGGAGACGCCCAACATCGGGAAGCTGTCCTCGATGTACTTCTACGCGTGGCAGAAGGGGCTGAAGACCACGTATTACATGCGCTCGCGCCCGGCGACCCGCATCGCCAAGGCCACCGTGGGCCAGGGCGGCCCGACGATGACGGCCGCGCCGACTCCTGCTCCCCAGGTCGTGACCGCTGAGGCGGAAGCGGTGGCGTGCTCGCTGGAGAACCCCGAGGCGTGCGAGGCCTGCCAGTAGTCCCTGGCGGTCCCCACCCTGCTGTCCCCTGTCGTCGTGTGAGTAAGGGAGTACCGAAGCAATGCTGCTCGATCCGGGAATGAACCTGACGCTGCGCCCCATGGCGTATCCCGTCTTCTTCGAGATGTACCGCAACGCCATCAAGAACACCTGGACGGTGGAGGAGATCGACTTCTCCACGGACCTGGTGGACCTGCGCTCGAAGATGACGGACGCGGAGCGTCACCTCATCCACCGGCTGGTGGCCTTCTTCGCCACGGGCGACTCCATCGTCGGCAACAACCTGGTGCTCAACCTCTACAAGCACCTGAACGCGCCCGAAGCGCGCATGTACCTGTCGCGCCAGCTCTATGAAGAGGCCCTGCACGTCCAGTTCTACCTGACGCTGCTGGACAGCTACGTGCCGGACCCGGCGGAGCGCGCCAAGGCCTTCGCGGCGGTGGACAACATCCCGTCCATCCAGCGCAAGGCGCGCTTCTGCATGAAGTGGATGGACAGCATCCAGGCGCTGGATCAGGTCCGCTCCAAGTCGGACCGCCGCCAGTTCCTGCTGAACCTCATCTGCTTCGCGGGCTGCATTGAAGGACTCTTCTTCTTCGCGGCCTTCGCCTACGTGTACTTCCTGCGCAGCAAGGGTCTGCTGAACGGTCTGGCCGCGGGCACCAACTGGGTGTTCCGCGACGAGTCCGCCCACATGACCTTCGCCTTCGAGGCCATCAAGACCGCGCGCAAGGAGGAGCCGGACCTCTTCGACGCGGGCATGGAGAAGGACGTCGTGCAGATGATGCGCGACGCGGTGGAGTGCGAGACGCAGTTCGCCCAGGACCTGCTGAGCGGCGGCGTGATGGGCCTCTCCGTACAGGAGATGCGCGGCTACCTGGAGTACGTGGCCGACCAGCGCCTGCAGATGCTGGGCATCGCCCCCGTCTTCCACACCAAGAACCCGCTGCACTTCATGGACCTGCAGGACGTGCAGGAGCTCACCAACTTCTTCGAGCGCCGCGTGTCGTCCTACCAGGTCGCCGTGGGCGTGGGCGCCGCCAACGACGTCGTCTTCGACGCCGCCTTCTAGGCCTCTCCCCTGCTTCACACACAAAGGCCGTGCCCCGCGACGAAGCGAGGCACGGCCTTCGTGCTTCCAACCCTCTTTAGACGGGGCGCTCCACCTCGCGCGGGCCCGCCACGCGCTCCCGGCGCTCCTCGTCCGTCGCCTGCTCCGCGCGCGCGGCCGTAATCTGCACCGCCGGGCGGTTCACCAGCCGGTACACCGCGGACGCGAAGGCAGCCCCCAACAGCGGCGCGATGATGAACATCCACAGCTGGCGCAGGGCGTCGCCTCCGGCGAACAGCGCCGGGCCCAGGCTGCGCGCCGGGTTCACCGACGTGTTGGTGATGGGGATGCCCACCAGGTGGATGAGCGTCAGCACCAGGCCAATGGCCACGCCCGCGAAGCCCACCGGCGCCCGCGAGTCCGTGGCCCCCAGCACCGTCAGCACCAGCAGGAAGGTGAGCACCACCTCCGCGATGAAGGCCGCCCCGCCGCCGTAGCCCTCCGGCGACGCCACCCCGTAGCCGTTGCTGCCCAGCCCCTCCGCGCCCGCGGAGTAGCCGCCCGGCGCGCCCTTCGCGATGAGCAGCACCACGCCCGCGGCGATGATGGCGCCCACGCACTGCGCGATGACGTAGCCAGCCAGGTGCCGCTTGTCGAACTTGCCCGCCATCATCAGGCCCACCGTCACGGCCGGGTTCACGTGGCAGCCGGAGATGGGGCCAATCGTGTAGACCATGGCCAGCAGCGACAGCCCGAAGGCGAAGGCCACGCCCAGGAAGCCGATGCGGCCGCCCGCCAGCACCGCCGCCCCAACGCCGCCGAGCACCAGCACGAAGGTGCCCACCGCCTCCGCCAGGTACTTCTGCATCGCGTCGCCATTGGCGGGGGCCGTCCGGGCGGCCCTCACGTTTCCGTCTCGCATGTTCAAGCCTCCTCAGGGGTCCAGAGGAGAGGCTGTGCATGCGTGCGCCCCACAACGCGTGAGGGCCCTGCACACGGCCGCCGTGCGGCGCATGGACAAGGCCCTCGCAGTCCCGAGGCCCCCACCCCGAAGGGAGGGGCACCCGAGCCCATCAGGCGTTTCTCAGACGTGCTTCCAGATGCCGATGAACGGCAGGTTCCGGTACTTCTCGCCGTAGTCCAGGCCGTACCCGACGACGAACTTGTCCTCGATGACGAAGCCCTTGTAGTCGATTTCCACCTTCGTCTTGGCCCGCGCGGGCTTCTCCAGCAGCGAGCAGATCTTCACCGACGCCGGGTGCCGCGCCCGGAGGTTCTCCAGGAGGAAGCTCATGGTGAGCCCCGTGTCGATGATGTCCTCGATGACGAGCAGGTGCTTGCCCGCCATCGGCTTGGACACGTCCGTGGTGATGCGCACCTCGCCCGTGGACTCCGTGCCGCCGTGGTAGCTGGACACGCCCAGGAACTCGAGCGTCAGCGGCAAATCAATGGCGCGCGCCAGGTCGATGGCGAAGAACGCGGAGCCCTTGAGCACGCAGATGAGCGTCAGCTCCTTGCCCTCGTAGTCGCGGGTAATCTGCGCGCCCAGCTCCTTCACGCGCGCCTGCACGGCCTCCTCGGAGATGAGGACGCCGACATCCTTCTCGTGGAACGTCGTCACCGGGTGCTCCCTCTACACGTAGGCGTTGTTCATGATCTCCCCGAAGCCGCCGCCGCCGGGGACGATGTACTGACGGTCATCCAGGCCCCGCTCCTTCTCCCAGAGCAGGCCCGGCGCGGTGCCGAACACCTCCGGCGGGGACAGGCCGCGGTCCAGACGGAGCGCGTAGATGATGACGTCCGGGTGCTCCGTCGTCATCCGGCGCAGGTACTCCGGCGTGACGATGAGGTTGAGCGTGATGATGCGCCGGGCCTTCCCGGGCACCCTCGTCTTGTACAGCTGGATGGCCGTGGCCAGGCTGCCGCCCGTGGCCCCCATGGGGTCCGGGAACAGCACGAACGCGTCATCCACGTCCCCGCCAATCTTCGCGCCGCCAATCTCCGAACCCACCACCGCCTGGGCCGCGTCGATCATCCGGCTCATGATGATGTGGTCCTGGCGCACCAGGGACGGGTCCACCGTGAAGTTGAGCAGGTCATACGTCACCTGCGACGGCAGCGTGCCCGCCCGCGCGATGTTCACCGTCACCACGCGCAGCTGCGGGTCCACCACCTCGCCCTGGTAGATGCCCAGGGGCGTGGAGTCGATCATGCGGGTGGGAATGGTCACCATCTTGCGCGGGAACTCCGCGTTGATGACCGTCTTCACCAGGTCCGCGTAGAGCTGCTCCACCAGCCGGTTGATCTGCGGCTGCAGCGTGCCCTTGGCGCACAGCGTGGCCAGCTGGGAGAGGAGAAACGGATTTCCCACCAGGTGGACGCTGGGACCATAGTGGTGGGCCATCTCGTTCAACTTGAACGGCACGTTCGCGTAGAGAGTGTCGCGCATCGGATGGGGCTCCCGCGCCGGTGACAGGCGGATTGAGGCTTTCAGTCGAACAGCTTCAGCGTCTGCGGAGGGCTCGCCTCCGCGGGTTCCGCCACGTGACACTTGCGGCAGCGCGGCTCGTAGGCACCCGCCGCGCCCACCACCACCCGCTCCTCGCTGCCAATGATGCGCTGCGAACGGTTGGCCGGGTTCCCGCACACCGCGCAGATGGCCAGCTCCTTCGTCACGTACTCCGCCACCGCCATCAGCTGCGGCATCGGCTCGAAGGGGCGCCCCTGGTAGTCCTGGTCCAGGCCCGCGCAGATGACGCGCATGCCCCGCTGGGCGAGCGCCTCGCACACCTGCACCACTTCTCCGCCCAGGAACTGCACCTCGTCGATGCCCACCACCTGCGTGTCGGGGGACAGGTGCCGGAAAATTTCTTCAGCCCTTTCGATAGGCAGGGACGTCAATTTCAACTGGCTGTGGCTGACCACCTGCGTGTCGTCGTAGCGGGTGTCGATGCGCGGCTTGAACACGCGCACCTTCTGCCGGCCGTACAGCGCGCGCTTGACGCGGCGGATCAACTCCTCCGTCTTGCCGGAGAACATCGATCCGCAGATGACCTCTATCCACCCGATATCTTTGGGGAATTGATGCAATGGGCACTCGTCTCGGTGTGGCTGGGCGGGGCGAATCTCCGCGACCCATCCCTTCCCGTCAATTTCGTTTCCAGGCTGGCAAGCCCCCGCCTCCGCCGCCTGCCCGGCTGCTTCCCATGAAGTCCCGGAAGCCCTGGCAAGGGATTTGAATAGCCCTGGCTCCAGGTAGCAGGACGGGAACCTTGGGGGTGGGGCGTGGCGGCGACGGCGAACGAGGTGCAGGCGGGGAGTTGGGCGCAGCAGGCTTCTTTCTACACGTCACCGGCGTCGGTGGCGCTGCTCATGCTGAACCTGTTGGACGGGCTGTTCACCCTGCTCTTCCTGCAGCTGGGAGTCGCGGAGGAGCTCAACCCGGTGATGCGCGTGGCGTACGAGCAGTCACCGCTGCTCTTCATGTTCTCCAAGCTGCTCATCGTGAACGCGGGGCTGTGCCTGCTGTGCCTGCACCGCCGGCTCAAGGCCAGCCGCCTCGCCATCCGCGCGGGCGCCATCGTCTACGCCATCATCGTGGTCTACCACCTGGCCTTCCTCGCCCACCTGGTGAGTCATTGGCCCTTCGGGGCATGACGGCTGGAGGCCCAGTGAACGGTCCCCAGCGCGACAGGTAGGGGGTGCTTGCTTTTCACCTTCAGTCTGTCCCAGGCTTCCCCGTAGCTCCGGCCTTCCAGGTTCGGGGGGGGACCATGAACATCACCGACGTCCGGGTGTTTCCGGTCGAAGAGGACAAGCTCAAGGCGTACGTCACCATCACCCTGGATCACTGCTTCGTCGTGCGCGACCTGAAGGTGATCCACGGCTCCACCGGGCTCTTCATCGCGATGCCCGCGAAAAAACGGAAGGACGGGACCTACAAGGACATCGCCCATCCGTTGAACGCGGACACGCGAAGCCAGATGGAGCGGGTCATCCTCATCGAGTACGAGAAACACCTTCACCAGGCGCAGAACGGGACGCTCGGTCCCGTGGCGGCTGAACTCGACTAACGAACTTCCATTCGGGGCGCGCACGGGTTAGTCAGCGCCCCCATGCAGCCGTCGCGTGACTTCAAGGTGTTCGCCGGGAACTCGAACCCGGCGTTGGCGCAGCGCATCTGCGAATACCTCCAGCGGCCCCTGGGCAACGCGGTGGTGGACACGTTCTCTGACGGGGAGATCCACGTCGAGATCGGCGAGAACGTGCGAGGACAGGACGTGTTCATCGTCCAGTCCACCTGCCCGCCGACGAACCATCACCTGATGGAGCTGCTGATCATGTGCGACGCCCTCAAGCGGGCGAGCGCAGGCTCCATCACCGCCGTGATGCCGTACTACGGCTACGCGCGACAGGACCGGAAGGTGGCGGCCCGCACGCCCATCACCGCCAAGCTGGTGGCGGACATGCTGGAGGTCGCGGGCGTCAACCGGGTGGTGTCCATGGACATGCACGCCGGGCAGATCCAGGGCTTCTTCAACATGCCCTCGGATCATCTCTACGGCTCGCCGGTGTTCCTGGAGGACATCCGCAAGCGCTTCACGGAGTCGAGCGAGCTGGTCATCGTCAGCCCGGACGCCGGCGGCGTGGAGCGCGCGCGCGCCTACTCCAAGCGGCTGAACACGGGGCTGGCCATCATCGACAAGCGCCGCCCGCGCCCCAACGCCTCGGAGGTGATGAACCTCATTGGCGACGTGAACGGCAAGGACGCCATCCTGGTGGACGACATGGTGGACACCGCGGGCACGCTCGCCCAGGCGGCCCTCGCGCTGAAGGACAAGGGCGCGCGCCGGGTGCTCGCGTACGCGGTGCACCCCATCCTGTCCGGCCCCGCCATCCAGCGCATCACCGACTCCGTCCTGGAGGAGGTCGTCTTCACGGACACGGTGCCGCTCGCGGCCAACGCCAAGGCGTGCCCGAAGATCCGCGCCCTGCAGACGGACGCCCTCTTCGGGGAAGCCATCGCGCGCATCCACCGCGCGGACTCGCTGAGCTCTCTGTTCGTCTGAAGTCCGTCCGAGCTTGAGAGCCGCCTGGAGTCCGGGCGGCTTGACGAAGGACCCCGGGGGCTGGCATGTCCGGCCCCCTCCACCGGTTCCATGGGCCCGTCACAACGGCCCGGGCGCCGTCTTCGGGGCCCACCATGGGGGTGGGATGCCGAGGGCGCCCAGACGCCGGTGAACACCGCGGTACCCACCGATAAAGAGAGATTTCCATGGCCACCGACAAGAGCACCCTCGAAGCGCAGGCCCGTGAAGGTTCCGGCAAGGGCATTGCCCGCCGCCTGCGTGCGTCCGGCCAGGTTCCCGCCGTCGTCTACGGCAAGCACCTGAAGGCGCCGCTGCACATCTCCGTGGACCCCAAGGCCATCCGCACGGCCATCAACACCCCGCACAAGCTGAACACGCTCATCCAGCTGAAGCTGGCCGGCAATGAGCAGCAGGTCCTGCTGAAGGACTACCAGATGGACCCGCTCACCCGCGACATCCTGCACGCGGACTTCATCGCCGTGAGCGAGAAGGAGCAGGTCAAGGTGAACCTCCCCGTCGTGCTCACCGGCAAGGCCCCGGGCGTGGCGGAGGGCGGTCTGCTCACGCAGATCCGCCGCAACCTGGAGGTCTGGGCGCTCCCCGGCGCCATCCCGCTCCAGATTGAAGTGGACGTCAGCAATCTGCAGATCGCGGAAGCCATCCACGTGAACGACGTGAAGCTCCCCGAGGGCGTGTCCGTGAAGACGCACGTCAACTACACCATCGCGGTCCTCGCCGCGCCGGAAGCGGCGGAGGCGGCTCCGGCGGCTGCGGCGGCTGCGGCGGCTGCCCCGGCGGCGGGCAAGGCGGCGGACGCGAAGGCGGGCGACGCGAAGGCCCCTGCGGCGGCCGCGGCCAAGGCCCCGGCCAAGGCCGCGGCGAAGAAGTAGTCCTCTTCCGCCGTTCGGTATCTCCTCGCGGGGCGGGCCTCTTCCAGGGCCTGCCCCGCTGTCTTTTTCCGGGTGTGGGCCCTTCAAGGTCCCCACCCTCCTCTGGAGCCTTCCATGAAGCTCATCTGCGGGCTGGGCAACCCCGGGCGCGAGTACGAGCGCCACCGCCACAACGTCGGGTTCATGGTGGTGGACGCGCTCCTGTCGCGCGCCCGCGCGGAGCTCACCCAGGACAAGTTCCAGGCGCGGGTGGGCCAGGGAAACCTGGGCGGCGAGCGCATCCTCTTCGTGGAGCCGCAGACGTACATGAACCTGTCCGGCCGCTCCGTGGCGGAGGCCGCGCGCTTCTACAAGGTCGAAGTGCAGGACGTGCTCGTGGTGCACGACGAGCTGGATCTGCCCTTCGGGCGGCTGCAGCTCAAGGCGGGCGGCGGCGCGGGCGGGCACAACGGGCTCAAGAGCATGGTGCAGTGCCTGGGCGAGGACGCCTTCATCCGGGTACGGGTGGGCATTGGCAAGCCGGAGGGCCCCAACGCCAAGGAGCGCGTGGCGGGCTACGTCCTGTCCAACTTCGACGACGGCGAGCGCCGCCAGTTGGAGGAGCTCGTCGGGAAGGCGGCGGACATGGCGGAGAGCTGGGTGCGCGACGGGCTCTCCACGGCGATGAACCGCCACAACCGCAAGGCCTGAAGCGCGGGGCCGGCTGGTTGCCCCCCTGGCTCCCCTTGACTTTCCAGGAGGGGTCCTCTTAGAAGCCCCTTCCCCCGGAGTGCGTCCCACGCTTTTCCGGTGGATGTTCTTTCAAAGCTTCCCGTGTTCACTCACGGGCCAAGGCGCGATGGTGACGGGCGCGCGAGAGGATTTCCCGTCCCCGGTGGTGGCCTTCGAGGGCCTCCGGCCGTTTCCCCGCTCCCCGGATGGTCCGGGGGGCACTCGACCCCAAGGGGAGAGAAACATGGCAGAGACGCAGGCCGCCAAGCGGCTTCGTGAGTACGAGACCATCTTCCTGGTCAAGCCGGACGTGACCGACGACAACGTGGACAAGCTCAAGGAGCGCGTCCGCACCATCGTCTCGCGTGAGGGCGGCAAGGTCCTCCGCTTCACGGTGTGGGGGAAGAAGAAGACCCTGTTCCCCGTGGCCAAGCAGCCCCGCGCCATCTACGTCCACACGAGCTTCCTGGGTGACGGCAAGCTGGTGGCGGAGATCGAGCGCAACCTGCGCAACATCGACGACGTCACGCGCTACATCTCCGTGAAGATCGCGGACGAGGTGGATCCCGAGTCCCGTCCGGTGCTCGAGGACCTCAAGCTGGCCGGCGACGTCGAGGAGACCCGTCCGGGCGCTCCCGTCGAGCGCGAGGGTGGCTTCCGCAGCGAGACGCCTGAGTTCGCGGGTGGCGATTCGGAAGAGGAGTCCACGGAGGAGGCGTAACGCCTCTGACGGGACCTTCACCCAACCTTCCAGGAAACGAGAACGTTCATGAGCAACGGCATGGATAGCAAGCAGGGCGCGGGCGCTTCCCGCGGCCCCGGTGGCGGTGGCGGCGGCTACGGCGGCGGTTCGCGCGGTGGCGACCGTGGTGGCGATCGCGGCGGTGACCGCGACCGTGGTGGTGATCGCGGCGACCGCGGCGGCATGGGCGGCGACGACGACAAGCGCGGTGGCCGCGGCTTCGGCCGCAAGAAGGTCTGCCGGTTCTGCGCGGAGAAGAACGCGTCGGTGGACTTCAAGGACCAGGCGACGCTGAAGTACTTCGTCACCGAGCGCGGCAAGATCATCCCCCGCCGCATCTCCGGCAACTGCGCGAAGCACCAGCGTGAGGTGGCGGTGGCCATCAAGCGCGCCCGCGGCATCGCGCTCCTCCCCTACAACGCGGTGGTCGGCTAGTCGCCGGTCCGCAACACAGGAGACAGAAACATGAAGGTCATTCTGCGTGAGGACATCGACAACCTCGGCAAGTCCGGCGAGCTCGTCACGGTGAAGGACGGCTTCGGCCGTAACTTCCTGCTGCCGCGCAAGAAGGCGGTCCTGGCGAGCGAGCAGAACCTGCGTCAGCTGGAGCACGAGAAGGCCGTGCACACGGCGCGCAATGCCAAGCTGAAGGGCGCTGCCGACGAGCAGGCCAAGAAGCTGGGCAGCGTCAAGGTCACCATCAAGCGCAAGGTGGGCGAGCAGGACAAGCTGTTCGGCTCCGTCACGGTGCTGGACATCGCCGAGGCGCTCGCGGCCCAGGGCCAGCAGGTGGATCGCCGCCAGCTGCACCTGGCCGAGCCCATCAAGTCGCTGGGCAACTACGAAGTGGAGCTCCGCCTGCACCGCGAGGTGACGGCGAAGATCAAGGTCGACGTGGTGGCCGAGTAGTCCACCGCATCACCTGAAGCGCTCCATCGCTTCAAGGGAAGGGCCGTCCGGGCAACCGGGCGGCCCTTTTCGCGTCTCCAGGGCGGAGGCCGTCCGGCTCGCGCCGCTGGCGGTCCGTTTCACGGCATCCGCGTGGATGCAGGGCCCCAGGCGTGGGTACTTCAGCGGCGGACACCGCCTGGAGGTCTCCGCCACATGAGCGCCCCAATCCGCCCCGCCGCCGCGCACCACCCCGACCTGGACTGGCTCCGGGTGCTGGCCATCGTGGTGCTGCACCTGTTCCACACCGGGATGATGTTCAACACCTGGGAGTGGCACATCAAGAGCCCCCAGGCGCTGCCGCTGCTGGAGCCCGTCATGGGGGTGCTGCACTTGGTGCGCATGCCGCTGCTGATGGTCATCTCCGGCGCGGGCACCGCGTTCGCGCTCCGGCGGCGCTCCTTGAGGGCGTTCACGAAGGACCGGACGAAGCGGCTGTTGTTGCCGCTGGTGTTCGGCATGTTCGTGGTGGTGCCGCCGCAGATCTACGTGGAGCGGCTGTTCCAGGGCCGCATCCAGGGGAGCTACGCCGCGTTCTACCCGACGGTGTTCGACTTCGTGCCCTACCCCGCGGGCAGCTTCAGCTGGCACCATCTGTGGTTCGTGGCCTACCTGTTCGTCTACTGCCTCCTGGCCCTGCCCCTCTTCGCGGCGCTGCGCACGCAAGCCGGGGGGCGGTTCCTCGCGTGGGCGGACGCGTGGCTGTCGCGTGGAGTGAACGTGCTGTGGCTCGTGGTGCCGCTGGCGCTCAACCGGGTGCTGCTGCGCGACTTCCCGGAGACGCACGCGCTGCTGGATGATCCGCGCACGTTCGTGCACTACGGCCTGCTGTTCCTCTACGGCCACCTGCTGGGCCGCTGCCCGGGCGTATGGGGCCGGCTGGTGGCGCTGCGCCACGTGCTGCTGGCCGTGGCGTTGGCTGCGCTCGTGGTGGAGCTGGTGTGGCCGTGGCCGGTGATGCCGGTGGTGCCCGCCATCGTGGGGGGCACGGTGCTCATCTGGAGCGGGCTGCTGACGGCGATGGCCTGGGCGCGGCACCACGTGCGCACGGCCCCCGCGTGGCTTCCGCACGCGCAGGCGCTGTCGTATCCGTTCTACATCTTCCACCAGACGGTCATCATCTGCGTGGGCTACCTGTGCCTGCGCCTGCCGGTGGGTCCCTGGGCCATGCTGTTCGCGGTGCTCACGCTGTCCTTCGCCGTCACGCTGGCGCTGTGTGAAGGCGTGTCCCGCGTGGCCTGGCTCCGGCCGCTCTTCGGCATGAAGCCCCGCGCCGCGCGTCCCGCCGTCCTCACCCCGGAGGCCGTGGGGTGAGGGCCTGGGAGGACGTTCCATCCACGCGGTGGCGCTGGCCCCGGCTGCGCTTGCGTCCGGCGCTGAAGGTCCTGGCGTTCGGGCTGGCCCTGGGCGTGTGGCAGGGCAGCGCGGTGCGGCTGATGCAGCTGATGCGGCCGCATCCGGGCCATTGGGCGCCGGCGTTCATCTGGGAGATGACCAGCGCGCTCGCCGTCACGCTGCTGCTCCCCGTCCTGATGACGGCGGTGCTCAACGCGCCGGCCCCTCGCGTGGGCTGGACGCGCTTCCTGGGCATCCACGCGGCGGCATTCAGCCTCTTCACGTCGCTGCACATCGCGCTGATGGCGGGGCTGCGGCATGGCATCTACGCGCTGCTGGAGCTGGGGGACTACGACCTGGGGCCTCCCGTGTACGCGCTCCCCATGGAGGCGCAGAAGGACCTGATTACCTACGGCCTGGGCTGCGCGGTCATCTCGCTCCTGTACGAGTGGCGACAGCGGCAGGCCCGGGCGCTGCGCTCGGCGGAGCTGGAGGGCGAGCTGCGGGCCGCGCAGCTCCAGTCGCTCACGGGCCAGCTGCACCCGCACTTCCTCTTCAACGCGCTGCACACCATCGGGTCGGTGATGTACGAGGACCTGCCGCGCACGGACCGGCTCCTGAGCGACCTGGGCCAGCTCCTGCGCGCGAGCCTGGAGCGCACCGAGCCCACCTGGACGCTGGCCGAGGAGCGCGGGCACACCGAGCGCTTCGTCGCATTGCTCGCGGCGCGCTTCGGCGACCGGTTGGACGTGCGCTGGGACGTGGCGCCGGGCCTGGAGCCCCAACGCGTGCCCTGCTTCGCGTTGCAGACGCTGGTGGAGAACGCGGTGAAGCACAACCAGGACCTGCGCGGCGCGCTGGAGGTGCGCATCCGCGCGCGTGCTGAAACGGACCGCTGGGCGCTGGAGGTGGAGGACACCGGGCGCGGCTTCGGGGCGCCCTCCCCTGCCTCCGGGCCTGGCGTGGGGCTGACGCAGTTGGAGCGCGTGCTCACGCTGCTTCATGGAGACCGGGCCCGGCTGGAGCGTGGCGCGGGACCGGAGGGTGGCGCGCGCGTGACGGTATGGCTGCCCCGGGTGGAGGTCGCATGACGGTGTTCCGCGTGCTGGTGGTGGACGACGAGGCGCCCGCGCGCGCGAAGGTGAAGCGCCTGCTGGCGGACGACGCGCGCTTCACCTGCGTGGGCGAGGCCTCGGACGGGACGGAGGCGCTCGCGCGCATCGAATCGCTGCGGCCGGACCTGGTGGTGCTGGACGTGCAGATGCCCGGCCTCACCGGCTTCGAGGTCCTGGAGGCGCTCGGGACGGACGCCTGCCCCGCCGTCATCTTCTCCACCGCCTACGAGCGCTTCGCGCTCCAAGCCTTCGAGGCCCACGCGGCGGACTACCTCCTCAAGCCCTATGACGCGGGCCGCTTCACCCGGGCGCTCGACAAGGCCCATGCGCTGCTGAGCGCGGGCACGCGCGGCTCGGCCGCGATGGACGCCCTGCTCGCCACGGTGGCGAAGGCCCGCCCGGAACGCCCCCTGGAGCGGCTGGTGGTGAAGGTGGGCGAGGGCTGGGTGCCCCTGCGCCTGGACACCGTGTGGCGCCTGTCGTCGGAGGACAAGTACGTGCGGCTCTTCACCGCCCAGGGCGAACACCTGGTGCGCCAGACGCTGCGGGCCCTGGAGGAGCGCCTGGACCCCACCCGCTTCGTGCGCGTGCACCGCGGCGACCTGGTGAACCTGGAGGCCGTGGCCCGCCTGGAGCCGTGGACGCATGGGGACGGCATCCTGGTGCTCAAGGACGGCTCCACGGTGATCCTCAGTCGCACCTACCGGGAGGCCTTCCTCCAGCAGTGGGGCGCCGCCGAATAGCCCGACGCGCGGGGTCGGTTCACCTGGAGGCCGGGCGGAGGTGCCACGGCGGGTCGCGGCATCCCTCCCGGACCTACCGGTTGCTACAGGACTGTTGCAGGAAACTGGACGTCCGCTGGACCGTGTCAGACGCTGCCTGTAGAGGTTCCAAGCAGCCATGCAGAACGTCCTGGACGGTAGGGAAGGTCGGCGGGTCCACGAGGATCTCGCCGCGGAGCGTGCGGTGCTGGGCGCCGTGCTGGCGGACAACGGGCTCATCACGCCCGTGGCGGAGGTCGTCCACGCGGACGACTTCGCCAGCCCTTCGCACGCGCAGATCTTCTCCGCGATGATGCGGTTGGATCAGCAGAGCAAGCAGGTGGACCACCTGACGCTCGCGGAGGAGCTCAAGGTCCTGGGCCAGCTCGTCTCGGTGGGCGGCCCCGCGTACCTGATGGGCCTGGACCAGGTCGTCCCGCTGGCGGCCAACGCCGTCCAGTACGCCCACATCGTCAAGGACCAGGCGCTGCGCCGGCGCCTGGCCAACGTGGGCCGGGAGATCCAGGAGCTCGCCAGCCAGGAGACGGGCGAGCTGGACGTCCTGCTCGACGAGGCCGAGCGCAAGGTCTTCCTCCTCGCGGAGAAGAAGCGCGAAGGCGACCTGCGTCCGGTCAGCGAGCTGATGGAGCAGACGCTCGACCTGCTGGACAAGATGAAGACCGCGAACACCGGCGTGACCGGTCTGTCCACGGGCTACATCGACCTGGACAATCAGCTGACCGGCCTGCACGCCGGTGAGCTCATCATCCTCGCGGCGCGTCCCGGCGTGGGCAAGACGTCCTTCGCCATGAACATCGCGGTGCACGCGGCGCTGAAGGAGAACAAGGCCGTCGGCATCTTCAGCCTGGAAATGCCCGCGGATCAGCTGCTCATGCGTCTGCTCGCGTCCACTGCGCGCGTGGACATGAAGAAGCTGCGCGGCGGCCGGCTGTCCCCGCACGACGAGGAGAAGTTCCAGGAGATGGCGGGCGCGCTCTACAACGCGCCCATCTACATCGACGACTCCGGCGGCCTGTCCCCGTTCGACCTGCGCGCGAAGGCGCGGCGCGTGAAGCAGAAGGACCCGCGCCTGTCGCTGCTCGTCATCGACTACCTCCAGCTGATGCACCAGAAGGGCAAGGTGGAGAGCCGCCAGCTGGAAGTCGCTGAAATCTCCCGCGCGCTCAAGCAGCTGGCCAAGGAGCTGGAGGTGCCCATCATCGCGCTCAGCCAGCTCAGCCGTAAGGTGGAGGAGCGCAAGGGCGGCAAGCCCATGCTCTCCGACCTGCGTGAGTCCGGCTCCATCGAGCAGGACGCCGACGTGGTGATGTTCATCCACCGCGAGACGGAAGAAGATGGCGGCGAGGGTGGAGGAGGCGGTGGCGGGGGTGGCGGCGGCGGCGGTGGTGGCCAGGGCAACACGGTCATCCCCGTGGAGCTCATCGTCGCCAAGCAGCGAAACGGCCCCATTGGTTCCGTGGAGCTGGTGTTCCTCGCGGAGTACACGCGCTTCGAAAGCCGCGCCCGGAGCGAGTAGCCGCCCGAGTCAGTCCCGGCCGGTGCGCAGGTAGCCCGTGACGTGCTCGCGGGCCGCCCGCACCGCGGCCTCCGGCCCCGTGCCCCGGCCCAGCTCCGCCGCCAGCGCGGACGCCAGCCGGCAGCCCGTGCCCCGGCGCTCCGGCGGCCGCTTCAACCGGCGCCCCCGCATCACCACCGTGCGCCCGGCGAAGGCCAACACGTCCGCCAGCCCCTGCCCTTCCGGCAGGTGCCCGCCCTTCACCAGCACCGCGCCGAAGCCGCGCTGACACAGCGCCTCCGCTGCTTCCTGCGCGTCCTCCACCGTGCCCAGCGCCGGCTGGCCCAGGAGCCACGCGGCCTCCTCCAGGTTCGGCGTCACCAGCACGCGCGGGCCCGCGAGTGCCAGGTAGTGCCGGGGCGTCAGGCGCGACAGCACCTGCCCTCGGGAGGAGCGCACCACCGGGTCCACCACCCACCACGCGTCCGCGTCCTTGAGCGCCGCCCTCGCCGTGGACAGCTGCGACGGACCGGGCACCACGCCCCACTTCACCGCGTGCAGGGGGCCCCACTCGCGCGCGGCCGTCACCTGCGCGGCCAGCATGCGCGGAGACGCCGGCACCACGGCGAAGGTGTGCGAGCCCTGCGCCGTCTGGGCCGTGGGCACCGCCACCGCGTCGCCACCCCGCGCCCGCACCGCGGCCACGTCCGCCAGGAGCCCGGCCCTGCCCGTGGGCTCCAGTCCCGCCAGGAGCAGGACTCGCGGCCTCACCGGCGGTGCTCTCGCGCCTTCTGCACCAGCGCCTTGTAGACGCCCAGGTGCACCGGGATGGTCCCCAGCATCAGCTCCGGGTGCCACTGCACGCCCAGCGCGAACGTGTGCGCGGTGGACTCAATCGCCTCCACCACGCCGTCCGGCGACACCGCGCTCACCGTCACGTCCGTGCCCGGCTTGTTCACCGCCTGGTGGTGCGTGGAGTTCACCATCAGCTGCCCGTGCCCCACGGCCTCCGCCAGCTGCGTGCCGTTCTTCACCTCCACCGGGTGCTGCGGCTGGGTGCGGTCGTGCTTCTGCTCGTGGTCGCGCGCGCCCGGAATCTCTTTCAGGATGTCCTGGAACAGCGTGCCGCCCAGCACCACGGCCAACAGCTGCATGCCGCCGCACACGCCCAGCACCGGCAGGTTGCGCTTGAGCGCGCCGCGGATGAGCTGCGCCTCGAAGGCCGTGCGGCCCTCCTTCAGCGGCCCCATGCCTTCGCGGGCCTCCTCGCCATACGCGGCCGGAGGGATGTCGAACGCGCCGCCCGTCACCACCAGCCCGGACACCCGCTCCAGGTAGGCGTCCACGCAGGACGGGTCGTCGGTGTACGGCAGCACGAAGGGCAGGCCCCCCGCGCGCAGCACCGCCTCCGCGTAGGGCACCTTCAATTCGTAGCGGGGGAAGGCGGAGTCGGCCGGCTGGGCCCAGTCCGGGCTGAGGCCGATGTTGGGACGGCGCGCAGTCGTCCCGTGATGACGCGGAGGCAGATGGTTCATGGTGGGGTACTTCCTCTGGTTAGAGGCCAGTCCCCCGCGCGCTGTCAAACGCCGCCGCCAGCTGCCGCACGCGCTCGGCGATGTCCTGGGCAAGCAGGGCGTCGGACACCACCGCCGCGCCATGCGCCCCCGTCGCCGCCACGCTCGCGATGTTCGTCAGGCCCACCCCGCCAATGCCCACCACCGGCAGCGGACTCTCCGCCACCACCCGCCGGAAGGCCTCCAGCCCCAGCACCGGCGCCTGCACCACCTTCGTCGTCGTGCCGAACAGCGGCCCCACGCCCACGTAGTCCGCCCCCGCCGCCCGGGCCGCCTTCGCCCCTTCCGTCCCCCGCGCCGTCACGCCCACGTACCGGCCCGGCCCCAACAGCTCCCGCGCCGCCTCCGGAGGCAGGTCCTCGTCCCCCACGTGCACCCCGTGCGCGTCCGACAGGAGCGCCAGGTCCACCCGGTCGTTGATGAGGCACACCGCGCCCGCCCGCCGGCACAGGGCCACCACCGCTCGGGCCGCTGCCAGTGCCTCCCGGGGAGGGGTGTGTTTCATGCGCAGTTGGAGCATCCGGGCACCGCCCTGAAGCAGCTGTCCGGCCTTGTCCACCAGGGGCAACTCCGGGCGGATGCTGTCGTCGCACAGCAGGTACGGGCCTTGGGGAAGCGGGGGGCGGGGCGAGACGTTCATCGGTTTCCGGGCCTGGGGACACCAGCGTTGACAGGCGCCCCTCCTGCTATAAGGTGCCGCGCTGTTTTCCAAGCAATTCCGAGGATTTGAATCATGGCTGATGGCATCAACCCGAAGCACCTCGACAAGCGCACCGCCGACCGCTACCAGCGCAGCGGCCAGGTGGACGAGGACGCGTACAAGAAGCACCTCGAGGAGCTGCCGGACGTGGCCGACAAGTCCGTCCCCATCGAGACGCTGATGGATGGCGACATCGACGACGACTTCGATGACGAGGACGACGACGAGGATACGGACGACGACGCCTCCGACGAGGATGAGTCGGACGAGGACGAGTCGGACGAGGACGAGTCGGACGAGCCTGCTGGCGAAGAGGACAAGGCGTCCGAATGAGCCCTTCGGAGAAGCGGGGTGAGACCTTCGTGATGACGGGGGATGCGAGCCCCGCCTCCGAGGAGTCCCTGTCGTTCAGCACCTTCATTGTCGGACTGGGCTCCGCCGTCCTCATCCACCTGGGTGGGGCGCCGAACCCGGAGACGGGCCGCCTGGAGAAGGACCTGCCTTCGGCCCGGCAGAACCTGGACCTCCTGGCGATGCTCCGCGAGAAGACGCGCGGCAACCTCACCGCGGAGGAGGAGAAGCTGGTGGACAACCTCCTGTCCGACCTTCGCATGCGCTACGTGGAGGCAAGCCGGAAGTGAAGCCTCGTGAAGTCACCCGCCCGGGGGGATTGCCCCGGGGCGTGCGGATCGCCGCCGGGCTGTGCCTGATGCTCTCCACCCTGACCGGGTTCCTCGCCTGCAGCGAGGCCTCCGTCATGATGAACTTCGAGGCCCACCGCGAAGCGCAGCGGGAGCACACTCCCACCATTGCCCTGCTGGGCAAGGACCCCGCCGTCACCCAGGCCATCATGGAGGCGCAGCTGTCCGCGCTCTCCCCCATGCGCGAGTCCCGCGCCCTGGTGCTGACCGGGCTGACGGTGGCCTGCACCCTGCTCTTCTTCGCCTCCAGCCGCATGCTGCGCTCCCCCGACGGCGTCCCCCGGGATGGCTTCCGGCAGCTGCTCGGCGGCGCGGGCATCTTCGCCGCGCTGATGCGCACCATCGACGGGGCCCAGTGGACCGTCGTGGCCCGCCACACCAGCCAGGCCATGGTGGAGGGGCTCAAAAACCTGCCCGAGTTCCAGGACCCGGCCACGGCGCAGCAGCTCTACGCGCTCGTCCCGTCCCTGATGACCCTCAGCGCGGTGCTCCCCACGGTGCTCGTCGCCGGTGGCTTCGCGCTGCTCGCCCAGTACTTCCGCAGCGAGGGCGTGCGGGACGCCATCGTCACGCTCGACGGGCCGACCGAAGACCCCTGAAGTCCGGGTGGGACTGACGCGGCGCGGCGCCCAAAGGCCGTCCGTGCTGCTTCAGCCCGCGTCCGTCTCCGCGCGGGGCAGCGCGGGCCCCAGGAGCAGCGCCTCCAGGGCGGCCATCGCGTCCGCTTCAGAGCCGGCGGCCGTGCCCTCCAGGGGCAGCACGCGGGCCAGCGGGGCCTGGGGGATGCGCAGGAGCTCGTCCCGGGTCAGGCCGAACACGTACGCCAGGTGCCCCATGGGCCAGCGGGACTGGAGGCGGGCGAAGGCCTCGTCGTCCAGCTCCTCCAGGGGACACGGCAGCTCCGCGTCCTCGTACACCACCTTCTCCCCACCCACCCGGCGGCCGTTGCCGTAGGCGATGACTTCCTCGCCCTCGTCCGCGTCGTACACGTAGGCGTGCACGGTGGCGTTGGCGGCGGCGGACAGGAGGCGGGCCAGGGCGTGGTGCGCCGCGTACCAGTGGGCGCCCTGCCGGCCCTGGGAGAAGGGCCCCAGGAAGGCCAGGCGCACCACCTTGCGGCGGCGGTTGATGGTGACGCGCAGCGCCGTGGCGGCAGGGACGCTGTCCATCGACAGGGCCTCCCGGGCCAGACGCACGAGCGCCAACCCGGAGAAGGTGTCGAGTCGAACGAGATAGCCGCCGTGCGCGTCCAGAGTGAAGCCCCCGAGGATGGGCGCCGCCTATAACCGACCCCCCCACCCCCTGGCAACTTCGCCACCACGATTACCCGGCCGCTTCCAGCGGCTCAAAGTATTCCAGGGAAATCGCCGGGCATACGGGCAGTGTCGCCTTGCCAAGGGGTCCCCGGCCCTTACGTTGAGGTCATGCGACTCGACAAATACACGGTGAAGGCGCAGGAGGCGATCCAGGAGGGTCAGTCGCTGGCCCGCCGGGCCGACAATCCCCACTACGAGCCGGAGCACCTTGCCGCGGCACTGCTGGGGCAGAAGGACGGCATCGTCGACCCTCTTCTGCGCAAGATTGGCGTGGACGTGAAGCTGTTCGCGGGCCGGCTGGGCGAAGCGCTCCAGAAGCTCCCCCGCATCCAGGGTGGCGAGAGCGCCATGCTCAGCCAGCGCCTGATGAAGACCTTCGACAAGGCCGAGGACGAGGCCAAGGCGTTGAAGGACGAGTTCACCTCGTCCGAGCACCTGCTGCTCGCGCTGACCCAGGACAAGGGCGCCGTCGGCGAGGCCATGAAGTCCTCCGGCGTGACGCGCGAGCGCGTGCAGGCGGGCCTGAAGGAAGTGCGAGGCTCCTCGCGCGTGACGAGCGCGGACGCGGAGTCCACCTACCAGGCGCTGGAGAAGTACGGCCGCGACCTCACGGAGGCCGCGCGCGCTGGCAAGCTGGATCCCGTCATCGGCCGCGACGAGGAGATCCGCCGCTGCATCCAGGTGCTCAGCCGCCGCACCAAGAACAACCCGGTGCTCATCGGTGAGCCGGGCGTGGGCAAGACGGCCATCGCGGAAGGGCTCGCGCGCCGCATCGTGGACGGCGACGTGCCGGAGGGATTGAAGAACAAGCGCCTCATCACCCTGGACCTGGGCTCCATGGTGGCCGGCGCCAAGTTCCGCGGCGAGTTCGAGGAGCGCCTCAAGGCGGTCCTCAAGGAGGTCTCGGACGCGGCGGGCGAAATCATCCTCTTCATCGACGAGATGCACACGCTGGTGGGTGCCGGGAAGGCCGAAGGCGCCATGGACGCGGGCAACATGCTCAAGCCGGCGCTCGCGCGCGGCGAGCTGCACTGCATTGGCGCGACGACGCTGGACGAGTACCGCAAGCACATTGAAAAGGACGCCGCGCTGGAGCGCCGCTTCCAGCCGGTGTTCGTGGGCGAGCCCACGGTGCACGACACCATCAGCATCCTGCGTGGCCTGAAGGAGCGCTACGAGGTGCACCACGGCGTGCGCATCCAGGACTCCGCGCTCGTCGCGGCGGCCACGCTCAGCCACCGGTACATCTCGGACCGCTTCCTGCCGGACAAGGCCATCGACCTGGTCGACGAGGCCTCCAGCCGCCTGCGCATCGAAATCGACTCCATGCCCACGGAGATCGACGACATCCGCCGCAAGGTGACGCAGCTGGAAATCGAGCGCGAGGGCCTGCGCAAGGAGACGGACCCGCACTCGCGCGAGCGCCTGGCCACCATCGAGAAGGAGCTCGCGAACCTGAACGAGAAGTTCAACTCGCTCAAGGCCCACTGGGACGCGGAGAAGAAGGCCATCGCGGCCCTGCGCTCGCTCAAGGAGAAGCAGGAGAAGGCGCGCAACGATCAGGCCGCGGCCGAGCGTCAGGGCGACCTGAACCGCGCGGCGGAGCTGAAGTTCGGCGTCATCCCCTCGCTGGAGAAGGAAGTCACCGCGCAGAACGAGAAGCTGGCGGAGCTTCAGAAGAACCAGAAGTTCCTCAAGGAGGAGGTGGACTCCGAGGACATCGCCTCCGTGGTGGCCAAGTGGACGGGCATCCCGGTCTCCAAGCTGATGGAGGGCGAGATGCAGAAGCTGGTCAAGATGGAGGACCGGCTCGCCGAGCGCGTGATTGGCCAGCGCAGCCCGATTGAGGCCGTGTCCAACGCCGTGCGCCGCGCGCGCAGCGGACTGCAGGACCCGAACCGCCCCATCGGTTCGTTCATCTTCCTGGGCCCCACGGGCGTGGGCAAGACGGAGACGGCGAAGGCGCTGGCGGAGTTCCTCTTCGACGACGACACGGCCATGGTCCGCATCGACATGTCCGAGTACATGGAGAAGCACGCGGTGTCCCGGCTCGTGGGCGCGCCCCCGGGCTACGTGGGCTACGAGGAGGGCGGCCAGCTGACGGAGGCCGTGCGCCGCAGGCCGTACACGGTGGTGCTCTTCGACGAAATCGAGAAGGCACACCACGACGTGTTCAACATCCTGCTCCAGATTCTCGACGAGGGCCGGGTGACGGACAGCCAGGGCCGCACGGTGGACTTCCGCAACGCGGTGCTCATCCTCACGTCGAACATCGGCTCGCAGGCCATCCAGGAGGGCATGGCGGGCACGGACACGCTCAACGAGAAGACGCGCGGCGAGGTGATGGAAGCGCTGCGCAGCCACTTCCGGCCGGAGTTCCTCAACCGCGTGGACGAAATCGTCATCTTCGAGCCGCTGCGCAAGAAGGACATCTACCGCATCGTCGACATCCAGCTGGGCAAGCTCCAGAAGCTGCTCCAGGCCAAGCGCCTCACGCTGGATCTCACGGAAGGCGCGCGGGAGATGCTGGCGGAGCGCGGCTACGACCCCACGTACGGTGCCCGGCCGCTGAAGCGCGCGGTGCAGAAGTACCTGTTGGATCCGCTCGCCATCAAGGTGCTGAACGGCGAGTTCGCGCCGGGCGAGCACATCCAGGCGGACGCGGGCCCCGACGGGCTCACCTTCGCCAAGGTGCTGGTGGACAACTCGAAGGGCGTGAAGCAGGCGGGGTAGCCGGCTTCACGCACCGGTGATTCACGGCGGGCCGCCTTCCCTCACCGGGAGGCGGCCCGTGGTGTTTTTTCAGGTGCGGCGGTGCTTGTCGTAGAGCGCGTCGCGCCACGCGAGCAGATCCGGGAAGCGCGCGGCGAGCCCCGAGTGGGTCCACACCTCGCGAGTGCCCGCCCCCATGGGCAGGTGCCGGTCCGCGGGCGGCCCCAGCAGCACGAGCATCGCCGCGGTGGTGATGTCCGCGTAGGTGAAGCCCGCGTCCAGCAGGTAGGGCCTGCCCCCCAGCGCGGCGCGCAGCTTCTCGTAGGAGGGGGCGACGGCGGCCTCGATGGCCTCCGGCGAGGTGTCCGCCACCTGGTGCTTCTTCACCACGAAGCGCATGCCCAGGCGCGCGGAGGGCGCGAACACCGGGCGCAGCCAGCCGGGGACGAACTTCGGCAGCATCTCCGCCTGGGCGCGGGAGTTCGTCAGCATGCGCGGCATGGCGTAGGCGCGCGCCAGGTCCAGCACGTGTTCGCTGGTGTCGTTCCACGCGGTGATGGCGTCCACCTGCGCGGACGGGAAGAGCGGGCTGCCCTGCCCCACCGCCTCCGCGTGCTTCGCGATGGCGAACGAGCCGTGCGTGGCCGGCTGGGGCGGGTCCACGAGCAGCGGCACGGAGGGCTTCACGCCCGGCGCCACCTGCTTGCGCAGCCAGCGCTCCTGGATGAGGGGGACATAGTCCTGGTAGCGGTAGGCGACGCGGTGGTGGTCCAACGCCCACCGGGCCTTCTCCGTCCAGCCCGACGAGGTCAGTCCGACGAGGATTCGCATAGGGGGCGGCACCCTAGCAGCCTCGCGCGCCTCAGCGCTCTCGCAGGAACGCGTCCAGTTCGGAGAGCTTGAGCAGCCGGGGCTCGGAGGTGGGGAGCACGGCGGCGCGGGCGGCGGTGGCCAGTGCCCGGGCCCGCTCCGGCTCCAGGTGGGCCTTGCGCAGCGCGCGGGCCAGGATGAAGCGGATGTTGGCCATCTCCAGGGGCGGGGCCGCCGTCTGGCTCCAGGCCTCCAGGGAGCGCTCCCCCCACTTGCGGGCCTCGTCCACCTCACCGCGCGCCAGGGACAGCTCGGCCATCATCTCCTCCATCTCCATGGGAGGCCGGGCCTCTTCGCCCGCGAGCTTGTGGTGCAGGGCCAACAGCTCGCGCGCCACGTCCCGGGCCTCGTTGAGCTGCTTCGCGCGGGTGAGCGCCACGGTCAGAACGCGCAGCGATTCTCCCAGCTCGGTCTCTCCCTTCAGCTCCCGCACGATGGCCACGCTGCGCTTCGCTTCCGCGACGGCGCGCTCGGACTGCCCCAGCCGCATCCAGGCTTCCGCCTGGCATCGCGACGGCGCCGCGAAGATGGGATCGCTGCGGCCGTCGGCCCGGGCCGCAGCCACCTCCTCTTCCATCTCCTGGAGCAACACCTGGGCGTCCGCCACCCGGCTCTGGTTCATGAGGATCTGGGACAGGTTGGTGCCCGAGCGGATCCGGAAGATGGAGCCCTTGGGGAACAGCTGCTTGTAGATGACCCGGGCTTCCAGCATGCGGCGCTCGGCCTCGTCGTAGCGCCCCATGCGGAAGGCCGCCGCGCTCAGGTTCGCCCGCAGGCCGGCGACGTAGCGCTGGGGCTGGTGGTCGGGGCCGTAGATGCGCTCGTAGCGGCGCAGGGTCTCCAGGAAGGCCTCATACCCCTCCTCGTAGCGCTGCAGCTGCACCAGGGTCCCGCCCATGTTGTTGAGCGTGATGGCGACCTTCGGGTGGTCCGGGCCGTAGGCGGCCTCCAACACCTTCCTGGCGCGCTGGATGGTGGCAAGCGCCTCCTCCGCGCGCCCCATCGACCGCTGGGTGGAGGCCATCGTGAGCAGCGCGCGGGCGAGCCGTGGCGAGTCGCGGCCGTGCAATCGCTCCTGGAGCGCCAGCGCCTGCTGAAGCACGGGCAGCGCCTCCGACGAGCGCGACTGCTGCTCCAGCGAGTTGCCCTCGTACGCGAGCAACTGGGACTCCAGCTCCAGGTTGCCGCCGGACCGCTCCAGGAGCGCCCGGGCCTCGTCGGCGTGGGCCTTGGCCTGCTCCGGGCGCTGGGTCACCTCGCCGTCGACGAAGACCTGGTAGACGACGGCCTCCGCGGCGCGCAGGTCATCGCGCCCTGACAGTGACGCCAGCATCGCGCGGCGCAGCGCGGGTTCCGCGGACTCGTCGCGCAGGAAGGCGCGGGCCTCGCCTTCGATGAGCAGGGCCTCACCCAGCAGCGGCTTGTAGCCCAGCGTCTCCGCCTCCTTCACGATGGGGGCGACGCGGTCCACGGCGTCCTGCCACCGGTCCGCGCCCAGGCGGGCCCGCGCGTCGTCCAGCTTCGCGTAGGCGGCCCTCACGCGAGCGGCGACCTCCGGCCGCTCCGGTGGGGGCACCGGTTGGGACAGGGCCTCCACGTCCGCGCAGCGTGAAAGTGGGCTCAGCGCCTGCGCGGCTTCTGGGGCGCTGGCGACGCCCACGCGGTCCGCGGAGAAGAGCACCTCCGTGAGCGCGGTCAGCTCCCGGCGGCGGCGCTCCAGGCAGTGGGTCCGCAGGTCCAGCACCGCGGTGGATTGCGTGCCGTGTTCGTGCGTGGCCAGGCACGCGTCGCGGCGGCTGTCATTCCAACCGGAGGCATAGGCATCCAGCGTCCGGGCGGTGGCCTCGTAGGCGGAGACAGCGTCCGGCGCGCCCGTGGCCTGGAAGGCCTTGAGCAGCGCCGCCTTGCGGTCCGCGTCCCAGATGCCCTGGAGCCGCGTGGGGTCATCCGCGCAGGGCGACGGGCCTCGGGCGAACACCACCGCGGCCGCGATGGCGAGCAGGCCCGCTCCCACTCCAGCGGCTGCCATCTTCGCGCTGGTGCGTGGGAAGGCAGCGCGCTCCAGCGCGTCGAGCAGGACCGTCATGGAGGCATGGCGGGCAACCGGCTCCGGTGACAGCCCGCGCACGATGAGCGCGTGCACGGCGCGTGGGACATTGCTCCGGTTCGCCAGGCCGCCGGCCTCAGTGGAGGAGGGCTTCTGGCCGTGCAGCCCTTCGTACAACGAGACGCAGAATGCGTACTGATCCGACCGCGCGTCCGCGGGGGAGCCCGTGAGCACCTCCGGCGCGATGTAGCCGGGGGTGCCCGCGACGCTGGTGACCAGCGGGGCGCCCTTCGGCGGCGCGGCCCCTCCCGGGCTGCCCTGCGGAGACAAGGCCTCGTCCGCAGCGACCTTCGGAGATGCGGCATCTCCCGGGCCGCCCTTCGGAGTCGCGGCGTTGCCCGGGACACCCTTCGGCGACAAGGCCACATCCACAGCGTCCTTCGGCGACATGGTCTCGCCCGGAATGGCTATCGGCGACGAGGCCTCGTCCGGGGCACCCTTAGGCGACGCGGCATCTCCTGGGGCGCTCCTGGGCGACGCGGTCTTGCCGGGCCCCAGCGCTGTGGCATCTGCTTCTTCGGAGGACTCCAGGCGGGCCAGCCCGAAGTCCGTCACGCGGGCGCGGCCCTCCTTGTCCACGAGCACGTTGTCCGGCTTGAAGTCCCGGTGCACGACGCCCGCCGCGTGCGCCGCCGCGAGCCCCCTGCCCGCCTGGAGGTAGAGCCGCACCACGTCGCGCCACGGTCGGGTGGCCTCCAGCAGGTGCTGGCGCACAGTGCCGCCGTCCACCAGCTCCATCGCGATGAAGACGACGTCCCCGAACGTCCCCACGTCGTGCACGGCGACGACGTGCGGGTGGCGCGTGCGCGCGGCGGCCTGGGCCTCGCGCAGGAGCCGCTCTGTTCCCCCCTGGGAGCCGCTGGCGGAGGTCGGCGCGCGCAGGAGCTTCAGTCCGATGCGACGGTCGAGGCTTGGATCATACGCCGCGTGGACAACGCCCATGCCTCCCGCCCCCAGCCGCTCCAGCACCACGTAGCGGCCCAGCAGCGTCCCCTGCGCGACCTGGGGGATGCGCGACTTGACGGAGCGGGTGAACGGCTCCGACACCGCCACGGCCGTGCGCGCGGCGTGCACGTCCGGCGCGGGGACGGCGCGCACGCGCAGGAAGTCCGCCAGGGCCTCGCGGCAGGACGCGCAGGTGTCCAGGTGGCCTTCGGCGCGCTCGCGCAGGGACTGGGACGGAATGCCGTCCGCGAGGTCGAGCAACTCGACCTCATCGAGGTGGGCGGTGGACTCGGGCATGGAGCGAATCACCCTTCCTTCAGGAGAGACGCGAGGCTGATCTCCAGACTGCCGTCGAGCACGCGCAGCAGGCTGTCCAGCTGAGAGGTGTTGAGCGCGAGCCTCCGGGCCAGGCCCTGCCGGGTCTGCTCCAGGAGCGCTTCGCGCGCCTTCGCCATCCACCGCGACACCGTGGACGCATGCACCTGGTGCAGGGCACCCAGCGACTCCACGCCCAGGCCCTGCACCAACCCCATGCGCAGCAGGTTGCGGTCGCGCGGCGCGAGCGCGGCCAGGGCCTCCGTGAAGGCGGCGCGGAAGGCGGGACGGTAGCGGTGGCGGATGTGCTCCAGCTCCGGATCCGTCGCGCCCAGGTCCGCGGCGATGAGCGCGTCATCCAGCGGCGTGCTCCGGTCCGGCTTGCGCTTGAGCGACAGCGCGATGCCCAGCGCCACGGCCTCCGCCCACCGCCGCAACGGCCCCCGGCCCGCGTACTCCGTGAGGCGCGGAGCTCGGCCGCCCTCCTCCACCAGGAGCCGCAGGCGAGTGAGCTGGAGCACCTCGTCCACGAAGGCGTCCGAGTCCTCCACGCGGCGCACCGCTCGCCCCGCGGGCACCAGCACGGCGGACTCCAGCACATCCAGCGCGGCCCCCTGCCCCTCCACCGACGCCAGCGCCAGATACAGGTCCTCGCAATGCAGCGCGGACAGGGCCTGCGCGAGGGGCTCGCCCGGCGGCGTGTGCAGCCCCAGATGCGCGACGAAGGCCTTGGGAGCAAGCCTGACGCCAGGCCAGGCTGCCTCGCAACGCTCGAGGATGCCCATCAGGATGGGCGCAAGCGCCGTGTCCTCCTCGGAGGACAGGGTTCGCGCGGCGGTCCCCCGGAAGGCCGCGACCAGCTCGGATGGAATGTGGGCCATGGCAGCAAGGCGGGTCTCCCAAGGACCAGCCCGGACCGGAACGTTAGCGAATGCCCGGGTCGGGGCGGAAGGCCCCCATCCGCTCACACGCCTGGCAGGAAGGCGTCGGACCCAGGCCCCAAGCGTTGACGCCGGAACACCCGGCGCAGGAAGTCCACCCATCAGGTCGTCCGCACGCGGGTCCGGTGGCAATCCAACAGGACCGCGAATCACGCACGCGGGCCGCGCATCCGACCGGCGCTTGCAGTCGTGGGACTCACTTTCCGGACGAGGACGACATGAAGATCGGAATCATTGGCGCGGGATTCATCGGTGGAACCCTGGCTCGGCGGTGGACGCAGCTGGGCCATGAAGTGTCCATCGCGAACTCACGCGGACCGGACACGCTGCGCGACCTCGCGAAGGAGACGGGCGCGAAGGCCGTCACGGTCGAAGAGGCGGCGAAGGCCGGCGAAGTCGTCGTCGTGACCATCCCCCAGAAGGCAATCCCTGACCTGCCGAAGGGCCTGTTCGCGAACGTGCCGAAGGACGTCGTGATCATCGACACGGGCAACTACTACCCCGTGCGCGACGGCAGCATCCCGGAGCTGGAGAACGGCAAGGTGGAGAGCGAGTGGGTCGCCTCGCTCATCGGCCGCCCCGTCATCAAGGCCTTCAACAACATCTTCTTCCAGAGCCTCCTGGAGAAGGGCCTGCCGAAGGGCACGCCCGGCCGGGTGGCGCTGCCCATCGCGGGGGATCCGCCCGAGCACCGCGCGAAGGTGCTCAAGCTCGTGGAGGAGCTGGGCTTCGACGGCATCGACGCGGGAAGCATCGCCGATTCGTGGCGCCAGCAGCCCGGCACGCCTGTCTACACCCACGACTTCGACGCGTCGGGCGTGAAGAAGGCCCTCGCCGAGGCAGAGCGCTCGCGCCTGCCGGAGTACCGCAAGAAGGCCGACGACTCGCTGCGGGCCTTCTTCGCGTCGCAAGGCTGAGCGCCTCTTGTGCCTCTGGGGCTTCGGACGGAAGGTGTGCGCCGCATGGCCACCCTCCCCGAAGCCCCGCTGCTCGTCACCGCTGAGCTGGAGCCAGAAGCCTTCACGCGCCTGGACGGCCTGCGCCGCCGCTACTTCCCACCCGAGCGCAACGTCATCCCGGCGCACGTGTCCCTCTTCCACCACCTGCCCGCGCATGAGCAGGACGCCGTGGAGGCAGCGCTCGAGGTCGTCACCGAGCGCCCCCCCGCCCACGCTGCGCTTCACGAAGTTGCGGAGCCTGGGACGCGGCATGGCGGTGGACGTGGAAGCCCCCGGCCTCACGCCCGTGCACCGCGAGCTCTCCCGCGCCTACGTGGAGTGGCTCACGCCGCAGGACCGTCAGCCCTTCCGGCCCCACGTCACGCTGATGAACAAGGCCACCGTGGAGGAGGCGAAGGCCGCGCTCGCGGAGCTGGGCGCGGGCTGGTCCGCCTTCGACTCGCACTCGCCCGCGCTGCTGCTCTGGCGCTACCTCGGCGGCCCGTGGGAGTCCGTGCGCCGCTTCCCGTTCACGGGCCGCGCTGGATGAGCTCCTCCACCGCCTCGCGCACGTCCCGCAGGTACGACGGATCCCTCACCGCGATGAAGATGGTGTCGTCACCCGCCACCGTGCCCGCCAGACCCTCCACCGCCTCGCGGTCCAGCGCCAGCCCGAAGATCTGCGCGTAGCCGGGCGCAGTCTTCAGCACCAGCATGTTGGGCGGCGCCTCGATGATCGTCACCTTCGGCGCGAGCGGCACGGTCACCACCGGCGGCTCGGCGCGCTGGTAGCGCCCGTTCACCTTCTGCACGCTCAGCTTCTTCAGCCGCCGCGACAGCGTGGACTGGCTGGGCGTGTGCCCCGCCTCTTCGAGCAACGACTGCAGGACGAACTGATCCGGCACGTCCTGGAGGGAGATGAGCTGAAGGATGGCGTCGTCCAGGTTCATTCACATTCACCATGCATGCGGCTGAATACGCACGCAAGGCGCATGAAAAATCCCAGTGAATGTTCTTGCGCGCTGCGCCGTTCTGCATAATATCCGCGCCTCCTCAAGGAATATGCACGAATTCAAGTGCATATTCAGCAGTCCCCATCCATCCGGCGCGGCCGGGGGAGCACGAAGCCCATGAAGCATGTCACCCGCATTCAGGACCTGGGCCCGGAAGGCGTCGAGGCGGTCCTCTCGCAGGCGGCCGCGTGGAAGCTGAAGGATCCGGGCCACATCTTCCCGGGGAAGCTCCTGGGCATGGTGTTCTTCAACCCGTCCCTGCGCACGCGCACGTCCTTCGAGGCGGTGATGCTGCGCGCGGGCGGGCACGCCATCGTGCTCGACGTGGGCTCTGGCGTGTGGAAGCTGGAGGACCGGCCCGGCGCGGTGATGAACGCGGACCGCGCGGAGCACATCAAGGAGGCGTCGCCTGTCCTGTCGCGCTTCGTGGACATGCTCGGCATCCGCACCTTCTCCCAGGGTGGCGGTGACGAGGAGGACGAGGCCGACCCCGTCATCAACGCCTTCCGCAAGTGGGCCACCGTGCCGGTGGTGAGCATGGAGTCCGCGCGCGAGCACCCCTGCCAGGGTCTGGCGGACGCGCTCACCCTGCGCGAGACGTTCGGCACCACGAAGAAGCTGCCGGTGACGCTCACCTGGGCGCCGCACATCAAGCCGCTGCCCAAGGCCGTGCCGAACTCCTTCCTCCTGTCCGCGGCGGCCGCGGGCTGCGAGGTGCGCGTGGCGCATCCTCCGGGCTTCGACCTGCACCCGGCCGTGCGCGCGGAGGCGGAGGCGTACGCCAAGGCCACCGGCGGCAGCATCACGTACACGCACGACCAGGACGAGGCGCTGGTCGGCAGCCGCGCCGTGTACGCGAAGTCCTGGGGCCCCACCGCGCAGACGGCGAGCACGCCCACGGACGTGGCGGCGCTGCTCGCGTCGTACTCGGGCTGGATGCCCACGCGCCGGCACATGGGGAAGGCCGCGAAGGACGCGGCGTTCCTGCACTGCCTGCCCGTGCGCCGCAACGTGGAGGTCGCCGACGAGGTGTTGGATCACGCCAGCAGCCGCGTCGTGGATGAGGCGGGCAACCGCTACCACGTGCAGCGCGCCCTCCTGGCCTGGATGCGCGGCGGCTGATTCACACGGCCCGCCGCCCCACCCTTCTTCCGTCCCCTTTTGCATTTCCAGAGGTCCACCGTGCCTTTGTCTCCCGACCCGTACGCCGCGCTTCGCAACGCGGCGAAGTACGTGAAGCAGTTCCGCAGCAAGACCTTCGTCGTGAAGCTGGGCGGAGCCGTGCTGACGGATCCGCGCACCCGCAAGACGGCGTGCGAGCAGATCGCACTCCTGTGGGCCTTCTCCATCCGCCCCGTCGTGGTGCACGGCGGCGGTCCGGAACTGGACGCGCTCTGTGACGCCCTGCACCTGCCCATCGAGAAGGTGGCCGGCCGCCGCATCACCTCCGCGCCCGTGCTGGACGCGGCGAAGATGGTGCTGGCGGGCAAGCTGCACACGGACCTGCTCGCGGACCTCCAGGCCGCGGGTGTGCCCGCGGTGGGCCTGTCCGGCGTGGACGCGGGCCTCATCAAGGCGCGCAAGCGCCCGCCCGTGCTGGTGACGGAGCCCGGCGAGACTCAAGGGCGCATGGTGGACTACGGCCTCGTGGGCGACATCGAGTCCGTGGACACGCGCGTCGTGGAGCACCTGCGCTCCGCCGACTACGTGCCCGTCATCGCCCCGCTGTCGGGCGGCCAGGACGGCGCCGTGTACAACACCAACGCGGACACGGTGGCGGCGGCCCTCGCGGCGGCGCTGCATGCGGAAAAGCTGTTCTTCATGGTGGAGGTGCCGGGGCTCCTCAAGGACGTCTCCGACCCGTCGTCGCTCATCTCGCTGGCCACGCTGTCGGACCTGGCGTCGCTGGAGGCCGAAGGCCGGCTCACGGGCGGCATGCGTCCCAAGGCGCACGCCATGCGCCACGCGCTCGTGGGCGGCGTGGGCAGCGTGCACCTGGTGAGCGGCAAGCAGTCCGATGCGCTGTTGGAGGAGGTCTTCACCAACGAGGGCAGCGGCACCATGGTCGTGCGCGAGCACCCGGTGAAGCACGGCGAGGCCAAGGGTTGAACCCCGCCGCGCTGCTCACCGCGCTGGTCGCCACGCCCAGCGTCTCCGGCGACGAGGCCCGCATCGCGGACCTCGTCGCGGGCCATGCGGAGTCCTGGGGTGCCCGCGTGCACCGCCAGGGCCACAACGTGTGGTTCAGCGTGGGCAGCGGGCCGAAGCGCCTGCTCGTCAACTCGCACCTGGACACGGTGAAGCCGTGCGCCGGGTGGAACACGGAGCCGCACGAGGCCGTGTGGAAGGACGACACGCTCTACGGCCTGGGCGCCAACGACGCCAAGGGCTGCGTCACCGCCATGCTCCTCACCGCGAAGGCGCTCCTGGAGGAAGGCGCGCCGAAGGGTGTGGAGTGCGTCTTCGCGCTCACCGCCGAGGAGGAGACGGGCGGCAAGGGGCTGGGGCCGCTCTTGTCCACGCTGGGGCCGCTGGACGCCGCCATCGTGGGCGAGCCCACGTCGCTCAAGCCCTGCACGGCGCAGCGGGGCATGCTGCTCTTGCGCTGCGTGGCGCACGGCAAGAGCGGTCACGTGGCGCACGCTCACACGGGTGGGTTGGACAACGCCATCCTCAAGGCGGCCCGGGACATCCAGGCCGTGTCCGCGCTGCGCTTCCCCGCGCACCCGCTGCTGGGTGAGGCGCGAGCGCAGGTGACGCAGGTGTCCGGAGGACTGGCGCGCAACCAGGTGCCGGACCGGTGCGAGTTCTTCGTGGACCTGCGCACGACGCCGGGCATGGACCACGCGAAGGTGGCGGAGGACGTGGGGCAGGCGCTGGAGAGTGAAGTGGTGGTGCACTCCGCGCGCTACCTGCCCAAGGGCACGGACGCGTCGCACCCGCTGGTGCGCGCGGCGGTGGTGGCGTCGGGCCAGGACACGGTGGGCTCCAGCACCACGTCCGACTGGGCGTTCCTGGGAGACATCCCGGCGGTGAAGGTGGGCCCGGGCGACACGCTGCGGAGCCACCAGGCGAACGAGTACCTCACGCGCGCGGAGCTGGAGGCGGGGCTCGCGTTCTATCGACGACTGCTGCACGGCTATGCCGGGGAGGTGTCGCGTGGCTGAGACATTGTGGGGCAAGGGCCAGCCGCTGGACGCGGCCATCCACGCCTTCACCGTGGGCGATGACCCCGTGGTGGACCTGTCGCTGGTGCCGCACGACGCGCTGGGCAGCGCCGCGCACGCGCGCATGCTCGCGCACGTGGGGCTGCTCAGCCCGGAGGCCGCCACGTCGCTCGTGTCCTCCCTGCACGCGCTCCACGACGAGGCCCGCGCGGGCCGCTTCACCATCCGCCCGGAGCAGGAGGACGGCCACACCGCGCTGGAGGCCGCGCTCGTGGAGCGCACCGGCGAAGCGGGCAAGCGCATCCATCTGGCGCGCTCGCGGAACGACCAGGTGCTGCTGGCGCTGCGCCTCTTCATGCGTGAGGAGCTGCTCGCACTGGGCGCGCGTACCGCGGAGCTGGCGGGCACGTTCCTGGACTTCGCGGAAGCGCACGCGGACCTGCCCCTGCCCGGCTACACGCACCTGCGCCGCGCGATGCCGTCCACCTTCGGCCTGTGGGGCATGGCGTTCGCGGAGGGACTGCTGGAGGAGCTGGAGGCGCTGAAGGGCGTGTGGGGGCGGCTCGACCGCTGCCCGCTGGGCGCCGCCGCGGGCTTCGGCGTGCCACTGCCCATCGACCGTGAATATGTCGCGCGGTTGCTCGGTTTTAGTCGAGTTCAACGCAGCCCCATCGACGCGCAGGACAGTCGGGGGCGGCATGAAGCGGCGCTGCTCACCTGGGCGTGCTCGGTGGCGGGCACTCTGGAGAAGTGGCTTTGGGACGTGCAGCTCTACAGCATGGACGAGTTCGGCTTCCTGGCCCTGCCGGATGCCTTCACGACCGGCTCGTCCATCATGCCGCAGAAGAAGAACCCGGACGTGGTGGAGCTGGCCCGGGGCCGCTGCCGCGAGCTGCGCGGTCTGGCGCATCAGGTGGAGGCGGTGGCCGGAGGCCTTCCCTCCAGCTACCACCGTGACTTCCAGCTGCTGAAGCGCCCCACCCTCCAGGCCCTCACCAGCGCGAAGGCGCTGCTGGACGTGCTGGCGCGGCTGGTGCCCGCGCTGAAGGTGAACGCGGAGAAGGCGCGCGCGGCGTGCGATGACACGCTCTACGCCGCGCACCACGCCTACGCGCTCGTGGCCAAGGGGCAGCCCTTCCGCGACGCGTACCGGGAGGTGGGCCGTCAGCTCAACGACGGCAGCTTCCAGCCGGACCGCGGCGCGCTGACGGCCACCCACCTGGGTGGCGCCGGCAATCTGGGCCTCGCCACCGCGCGCGAGGAACTGGCGGATGCGCGCGACTGGCTCACGCGCACCCACGCACAGCAGGCGCAGGCCGCTTCGCGCGTCTGGGCCCCCTGAAACCTTCCTCACCCCCTTTCGCAGCAACAGGAGTCCGAAGATGAGCAAGAAGTCCGTGGTGCTGGCGTTCTCCGGCGGCCTCGATACCGCCTTCTGCACGGTGTACCTGCGTGAGCAGGGCTGGGACGTCACCACCGTCACCGTGGACACGGGCGGCTTCCCGCCCGAGCAGCTGGAGCGCATCCAGGCCCTGTCCCAGAAGCTGGGCGCGGTGGCGCACCACACGGTGGACGCGCGCGACACCCTGTTCCAGGGCTACCTGCGCTTCCTCATCGCCGGCAACGTGCTGCGCGGCCAGCTCTACCCGCTGAGCGTCTCCGCCGAGCGCGCCTGCCAGGCCGTGGAGGCCGTGCGCATGGCGGAGAAGCTGGGCGTGCAGGCCGTGGCCCACGGCAGCACCGGCGCCGGGAATGATCAGGTCCGCTTCGACGTGGCCTTCCGCACGCTCGCGCCCCAGCTGCAGCTCATCACCCCCATCCGCGACCTGGCGCTCTCCCGTCAGCAGGAGATCTCCTTCCTCGCGGAGCGCGGCTTCCACATGCCGGCGAAGACGGGCACGTACTCCGTCAACGAGGGCATGTGGGGCACGTCCGTGGGCGGCCGCGAGACGCTGGACTCGTGGAGCACCCTGCCGGAAGCGGCCTTCCCCGGTGGCGAAATCCCCACCGACCTGAAGCCTCGGCCGCTGATCATCTCCTTCGAGAAGGGCGTGCCGGTGGCGCTCGACGGCAAGGCGCTGTCCGCGGTGGACGTGGTGGAGCAGCTCAACGCGCTGGGCCGTCCGTACGGCATCGGCCGGGGCGTGCACCTGGGCGACACCATCCTGGGCATCAAGGGCCGCGTGGGCTTCGAGGCCCCGGCGGCGCACCTGCTCATCGCGTCGCACCGCGAGCTGGAGAAGCTGGTGCTGTCGGGCAAGCAGCTCTTCTGGAAGGAGACGGTGGGCAACCTGTACGGGTCGCTGCTCCACGAGGGGCACTTCTTCGACCCGGTGGTGAAGGACCTGGAGGCGTTCCTCGCCTCCTCGCAGGACCGCGTGACGGGCGAGGTGAAGCTGGTGCTCACCCCGCGCGCCCACGTCGTGGAAGGCGTGCGTTCGCCGCACTCGCTGATGGACGCGAAGGTGGCGACGTACGGAGAGGCCAACGTGTTGTGGACGGGGACGGAAGCGGCGGGGTTCGCCAAGCTCTACGGCGTCGCGCAGATGCTCTCGCAGAAAGCGAAGTGACGACATGAAGATCCACGTCGACAAGGTGGGCAGTGTCACGCGCAACCTCCAGGTGGGGCGCACGGTGCACCTCACGGATGAGGTCAAGTGCGAGGAAGGCGCCGTCATCGCGGTGCGCATCCACGGGGAGAAGAGCGTCTACAACCAGTTGGAGGACGTGAACGGCCGGCTCGTCACGCTCCACGCGGGCGACATCGTCGTGGGCGCGCTCGGCCACCGCAACGCGCTGCACGGCTACGAGGGCATCGTGCCCGCGTCCGTCACGGTGGGCGACAAGCTCAACATCCTCAACATGGGCGGCGTCATCGGGAAGTGCACGTCGCACAACCCGGGCGTGGGCCCGCCGTTCGAGGCGGAGGTGCTGGGCCAGGTCCTCACCTTCCCGGAGTTCCAGTCGCGCGCGGGGCAGCACGCGCACATCTCCACCGGCGCGCTCAAGGGCACGTCGAGGGCGGTGACGTGCCCGGTGGTGTACGTGGTGGGCACCTGCATGAACGCGGGCAAGACGTACGCGGCCAGCGTGGTGGTGCGAAAGCTGTCGCAGGCGGGCTACCGCGTGGGCGGCGCGAAGCTCACGGGCGTGTCGCTGATGCGCGACACCCTGTCCATGCAGGACAGCGGCGCGGACGTGGTGATGGACTTCACCGACGCGGGCGTCGTGTGCACCGGCGCGCGCACGGCGTCCAAGGTGGCGCGGATCGTCTTTTCGGAGATGGTGGCCCAGGACGTGGACGTCATCGTCGCGGAGACGGGCGACGGCATCATGGGCGAGTACGGCGTGCAGGCCATCCTGGCGGATCCGGAGCTCAAGGCGCTGGGCGGCGCGTTCATCCTGTGCGCGAACGACCCGGTGGGCGCGGCCGGCGGCGTGCGGCACCTGCGCGAGGTGTACGGCATCGAGATGGACATGGTGGCCGGGCCCGCCACGGACAACGCGGTGGGCGTGCGCTTCGTGGAGCAGGTGGTGGGGCTGCCCGCTCGCAACGCGCGCGCGGATCCGAACGCCCTGGGGAATCTCATCGTGGAGAAGCTCGCGCCCAAGCTGGGAGCGGGGAGGAAGTCATGACGTCGCCTGCGAACATCTACATCCTGGGGGCCTCCGGTTTCGGCGGAGGCGAGCTGTTGCGGCTGCTCTCGGGCCACCCCGGCAACGCCGGCATCCGCGTGGTGTCCCGGCACCACGCGGGTTCGCCCATCCACAAGGTGCACCCGCACCTGCGCGGCCTGGTGGACGGCCGCTTCGAGGCGGAGCCCGACTGGCGCTGGCTGGCGGACTCTCAGCGCCCGGTGGTGTTCAGCGCGCTGGGGCACGGAGAGCTGGCGTCTCAGTTCGCCGGGCTGGAGAAGCAGTGGGCGGACGCGGGCCTCACGGACCGGATGCTGCTGGTGGACCTGTCGTCCGACTTCCGCCTGGACCACCCGGGCCGGTACGCGGGCGCCTACGGCCGGCCGCACCCGTCCCCGGACCTCCTTGGCACGTTCACCTACGGCCTCACGGAGTGGAAGCGTGAGCAGGTGAAGACGGCGAAGCGCATCGCCAACCCGGGCTGCTTCGCCACGGCGGTGCAGCTGGCGCTGTTGCCCATCGCGGCCACGCCGGGGCTGGGGCTGCTGGCGGTGTCGGGTGTCACGGGCTCGTCCGGTTCTGGTTCGCTGCCGGGCGAGGGCACGCACCACCCGACGCGCGCGCATGACTTCCGCGCGTACAAGCCGCTGGAGCACCAGCACGAGGCGGAGGTGGAGGTGATGCTGGTGGCGCACGGTGCGCAGCGGCACCGGCTGGCCTTCGTGCCGCACTCGGCGCCCATGGTGCGCGGCATCTTCGCCACGGTGCAGTTCGAGTGGCCGGAGCACGGCGGCGCGGTGGTGACGCAGTCGCTGACGGAGAAGTACCGCCGCTACTACGAGGGCTCGAAGTTCGTGCGCATCGTGGAGGGCACGCCGCGCGTGGCGGCGGTGACGGGCAGCAACTTCTGCGACATCTCCGTGGCGACGAAGGGCCGCTCCGTGGCGGTGATGGCCGCGCTGGACAACCTGGTGAAGGGCATGGCCGGCCAGGCCGTGCAGAACTTCAACGTGGCCCTCGGCTTCCCCGAGGACACCGGTCTGCGCCAGGCCGCCTGCTACCCGTAGTAGGCCGTTGAATCCGAGGCGGCTTCGGCGCGGAGCCGGAGCCGCCTTTGTCGTTTCCTCAAGCCGCAGGCGTCTTCGGCACGTCCCCTGAGGACGTGGTGGCCTCTCCCGCGCTGCTCGCTTCACCCGTCGGAGCGGTCGCGGCAGGTGCGTTCCCGGACGCGGCCGGAGCTTCGGCGGCGCCACCCTCGCGCTGCTCCAGACGCGCGCCACCTGCTTCCGCGGCCTTGAGGAACTCGTCGTACTCCGACTTGCGGGCGACGGCCTTCGCCTCGGCCTCCGCGGAGCCCTTCTCGGCGGCGGCGCGGCCCGCGCGGATGGCCCGGGCGCTCAGCAGGATGCCTCCCACGAAGGCCAGCCCCCGCAACGCCGACGCGACGGTCCAGCCCGTGGTGAAGCTCTCCATGCCGTCGCGCACGAAGTTGAGCGCGAGCACGAACACGCCGCCGGATAGCGCGGCCCCCACGGCGGTGGTCCACGTGCGCAGCGCGACGATGCGGGCGGCGCCGTAGCAGAGCGTCGGCAGCACCGCGAGCACCCACAGGTCCTCCAGCGCCACCGCCACCGGGATGCGCAGGAAGTCGGACGGCAGCGCGCTCACCCGCGCGTGCAGGCGCAGCACCAGCGACACGCTGAGCATGGCCCCCACCACCAGCGACAGGAACCCCAGTCCGACGATGAACTGGAAGCGGCGGACGCGGACGCGCAGGGGCTCGAGGGCACTGGGTTTGGAGCTCACGGCCCGAAAGCCTACCGCACTCTCACCCTTCGTCCTCTTCCCCGACAGCAGAGTCCCCCGCCGAGCGAGGGGGCGGGCCGTCGCCGTAGAAGACCTCCTCCATCACCAGCCCCTGCGGCGGCGCGGTGGCCCCGGCCAGCTTGCGCTCGCGAGAGGCCAGCACTTCGGCCACCCAGGCCTCGGGGCGGCGGCCCTTGCCCACCTCCACCAGCGTGCCCACCAGGTTGCGCACCATGTGCTTGAGGAATGCGGTGCCCTCCACCACGAAGGCCACGGTGTCGCCGGACGTGCCTTCCACGCGCACCTGCCGGATTTCGCGCACCGCGTGCTTCGCCTGGCAGTCCGCGGCGCGGAACGCGGAGAAGTCATGCCGGCCCACCAGGGCCTGGGACGCGCGGCGCATGGCCTCCACGTCCAGCGGGGCGAACACCTCCCAGTGCGTCGTGCGCAACAGGGGGGACCGCATGCGCCGGTTGCTCACCCGGTAGCGGTATCGCTTGCCGCGCGACCAGCGGCGCGGGTCGAACTCCGGCGACACCTCCTCCGCGGCCACCACCGCGATGTCCGGCGGGAGGATGCCGTTGAGGCCCATGGTGTAGGCCTTCATCGGAAGCACGCGCTGCGTGTCGAAGCTGGCCACCTGCCCCGTCGCGTGCACGCCCGAGTCGGTGCGTCCTGCGGACGCAACGAAGACGCGTTCCCCCAGGAGCTTCTGGAGCGCGTCCTGGAGCGTGGACTGGATGGACGGGCCATTGGGCTGCACCTGCCAGCCCACGTACCGGGTGCCTTCGTATTCGAGCGTCAACTTCAGCCGGGGCATGGGCAAGGCAAGCAAAGGCACGCGGTCAGCGCGTCTTCAGCCATCCCTCCAGCACATCCGCCGCGAGCTTCGCCAGGGAGACGTTCGCCTTGCGCGCCTGGGCCTCCAGCCTTTCATACACCGCCGGGTCCACCGTCAGCGCGAGCAGGCGCGGCTCGGTGGCGGGGAGGTCGTCCAGGTGCATGGCCTCCGTGGGCGGTCCGTCCACGGACGCCACCACCTCCGCCACCTCCAGCGCCATCTCCGACGTGGGCGCGGAGGACTGGCGCGTGGACAGGCGCTTCAGCTCCTGCGGGCGCTCGTCCTCGAAGAGCTGCTTGACGAAGTTGGCCAGGTGCAGCGGCGAGGGCGTGAAGTCATAGGACTCCAGGAAGGCGTCCAGGTCGCGCTGCATGTCCAGCGCCGTCTGGTAGCGGCGCTCGCGGTCGCGGGCGAGCGCGCGCATCAGGATGGCCTCCACGCGCTCCGGCAGGTCCTCGCGGAAGTATGACGGCGCGTAGATCTTGGCTTCCGTGATGCTGCGCATGACGGCGACGTCGGAGTCGCCGGTGAAGAGCTTGAAGCCGGTGAGCCACTCGTAGAGGACGGTGCCCAGCGAGAAGATGTCGCTGCGGCAGTCCAGCGGCCGGCCCAGGCACTGCTCCGGGGACAGGTAGCTGAGCTTGCCTTTGATTTCCCCGGAGCGCGTCTCCTCCACCTGGTTGGCGGCCTTGGCGATGCCGAAGTCGAGCACCTTCACCGAGCCGTCGAACGCGACGACGATGTTCTCCGGCGTCACGTCGCGGTGGACGATGTTGAGCGGGTTGTTGTAGCGGTCCTTCTTCTGGTGCGCGTAGTGCAGGCCCGCGCAGACGCAGGAGGCGATCTTCAGCGCGTACACCATGGGGAAGGGAATCCCCAGGGACTCGGCCTTGGGCACGACGCGGCGCATGTCGCGTCCGGAGACGTACTCCATGGCGATGAAGTAGCTATCGACGATCTTCCCCAGGTCGTGGATCTGCACGATGTTGGGGTGATTGAGCTGGGCCGCCAGCCGCGCCTCGTTGAGGAACATCTTCACGAAGGCCGCGTGCTTGGACAGATGCGGGCGGATGCGCTTGATGACGATGGGCGTCTCTTCGCCGCTGGCATCCAACTGGTGCGCGAGGAAGATCTCCGCCATGCCCCCCACGGCGATCCGATCGATGAGCCGGTAGTTGCCGAAGCGGAACGCATCGCGCGGAGGCGAGGAGGCGGCGGGAGCCATGGAAGCAATGTAGCCGCGCCCCGCCCGGAGGCGCTAACGAAGTTGGACGACGTGCACCTTGAGTGCCGGTTCCTCACCTGGAGGTGTCGGAAAGTCGAGCCCCGAGGGACCAAGCGACCCCACTGTCTTCCCCGCCCTGCCAGCCCGCGTCACACCTTCCAGCACCATGGTTTCGAAGCGGCGCGAAGGCAGTCCCGCCAGATTGCAGCAGGCGACCAGGCGGCCCCTGGGAGCGACCACCCTCGCGGCGGCTTCCGCCAGCCGGGCGTAGTCGCGAGCGGCGGAGAAGCGCGTCGTCTTGGTGGTGGAGAACGACGGAGGGTCCGCGACCACGACATCGAAGGACTCCCCCTTCTTCGCGAGCCGCCCGAGCCAATCGAAGACATCGCCAGCCACGTAGTCGTAGCGCTCCACGGATTGTCCGTTGAGGCGCGCGTTCTCCTCGCCCCATTCGAGCACGCGGCGGCTGGCGTCCATGTTGAGCACGCGCTTCGCGCCCCCGGCGGTCGCGGCGACACCGAAGGCACAGGTGTACGCGAAGAGGTTGAGCACGGTGAGGCCAGAGGCCTGGGCCTGGAGCCACGCGCGGGTGTCGCGCATGTCCAGGTAGAGGCCCACGGAGAGGCCTTGTCCGGGGCGGATGTGGAAGGACAGGCCGTTCTCATTGGAGACGAAGTCCTCCACGGGTTCGCCCCGCGCGGCGGACTCCGGAGCGAGCGCGTCCTTCGCCACGTTGGCGAGCACGCGAGCCTCACGGGGACGGCGCTTCAGGTAGACGCTCCGAGGCGTCCACGCGGAGACGGCGGCGTCGAGCAGTGTGACTTCCTCGGCATCCGCCAGGTCGCGGTAGAGGCTGACCACGACGACGTCGCCGAAGAGGTCCGCCGTCACGTCGGGCACGCCGTCCGCGGCGCCGTTCAGGAGGCGGAATGCGGAGGTGGCGGGGTCCGAGAGCAGCGGACCCCGGCGGGCGCGGGAGGCGCGCAGCAGGTCCACGAGGCGGGGAGGCAGGGCACTCACGCGCCCCTTCTACCCTACGAACCCAGCCGTGCGCGGGACCAGACGCGGCCGAGCGCGGCGGCGGCGTCCCGGGCCAGGTCCACGAAGTCGCTGCCCAGGAGCTGCCCCTCGCGGACGCAGACGCGGCCATCCACGATGGTCCACGCCACGCGGGCGGCGGTGAGCTGCCCCAGGAGGAAGGGCGCATAGCCCGTCTCCGGGTCCGCGGCGGGGATGGCGTCGTAGACGACGAGGTCCGCGATGCTGCCCTCGTCCACGCCGCCCGACGGCTTGCCGTACAGGCGGGTGCACAGCTCCGCGGGGCCGCTGACGAACAAGTGCGCCAGCGAGTCATCCAGGTCCGGCATGCGGCCGGAGCGCGCCAGGGACAGCATGCTGACGAGCGCCCCCGCGAGCTCCTCCTGGAGGGTGCCATGGCCGCCGGTGCCCAGGCCCACGAGGTGGAGGCTGGACAGCGCGCCGTCGGCGGACTCGGCCGCGCGGTCCATGGAGCGGGTGGCGCGGGGCGTGAGGGCGATGAAGGTGCCGGAGGCGGCCAGCCGCTCGGACTCGGAGCGCTCCACGGCGCGCGGGTAGCCGGCGATGGCGTGGGGGCCCAGCAGGCCCAGCGCGTCCAGGCGCGGCACGACGCGGCGGCCGTGCGTGGCGTAGGTGGTGGAGAGGTCGTCCTCGTTCTCCGCGATATGGAACACGACGGACGCGTTCAGCTCCTTGCGCAGCTCCGCGATGCGGGACAGGAGCGGGTCCTCGCAGGTGTAGGACGCGTGGAAGCCGAGTGCGCCACGGACGCGAGGGTGTTCGCGGTAGCGGCGGACGAAGTCCGCGTTGGCGTCCGCCTGGGCGTTGGCCACGTCGGCGCCATCCAGGCTGTGCGTGGAGTGGGACGTGACCAGGCGGATGCCCAGGGTGTTCGCGGCGCGGGCCTGGGCCTCCAGGGCGCCGGCGACGTCGGTGGGGCACGACAGGTGGTCCACGACCAGGCTGACGCCATCGAGCAACGCGCGGGCGGCGGCGAAGAGGGTCAGGACCTCCACGTCCTCGGCGGTGAGGAGGTTGGCCACCGAGCGCATGCGCTCCAGACGCGAGCGGGGCTGGCGCAGGAGGAAGTCGCCATTGGGGGGCAAGAGCTGCCCGTTGACCATGTGCGAGTGACAGTCCACGAGCCCGGGGGCGACGAGGCGGCCTCGACAGGCCACTTCCCAGTCACCGGGGAGCACGGGCACCTCGGCGTCCGGGGCGACGCGGCGGATGATGCCCTCTTCGACCACGACGGCCATGCCGTGGCGGACGCGACCGTCCGCACGGAACACGGCACAGTTCTTCAGAAGCAGTCGGCCTTCCATGGACCTTCCCGTTTTAGCACGGGGTGGGTGGAGGATGAACCCCGTCCTCTACAGAGAGTCCCCGAGGGGCAGATCCATGCAGGGCCTCAGCGGGACTCACACCCGCCACTGCGCTTGAAGTTCCTCATCCTCGCCTGACAGGAGTGTTTCGCGGATGCTTCTGGCCGACCACATTGACTCAAGATGGCCTGCAAGACTCGCTGGGTCTCCGCCTCGACCCGGTCACCTTCTGCTTGCGTAAAGCGCCCGTGGCTTGGAACGAAGCGTTGCGCGAAGACCTCCAGGCGGCTCCTGGGGCCCTTGTTTTCGACGACCACAGTCAGATCGAGCTCCCGGTTGGCGGGCGTACGACTCGGGAGGCTCCATCGCCCAGGCGCGTAAGCAACAGGGGTGACGTCCGAAAGGGTTGGCAGCACGGCCCCAATGCACTTCGCGGAAAGCGGGGAGTCCATTTCAACGGACCTGTAGAGGCCCTCCGATTCATCACACCCGCCAAGAAGCAGGGTCACGGCGAAGACTGTCCAGCGCCTCATTACTCCTCCCAGCTCGCACATCGCGCCGCTCAATCCGAGTAGACACAGAGCATCGTCACCGGCTCGAAGACCGCATTCTGGCCGTCTCCGAAATCAACACCCAGGTAGGGCGGGACAGTCCTCCGCATATGAATCCTGACGGGTTCAGGTTCGGCCGTGAAACGAAAGAGGACGGGCTGTTCCTGCAACCACGCCTTTGCCCGTGCGAACTCCTCCTCCGACAAGGCACCATCGGCCCGGCTTGAAAATGCACGGACCCGGATCTCGTTGTCCTGAAGCATGGCCTTGAGGCGGCCCCACTCCCCCCAATGCCTGCCGGCAACCTCCGCAAGGGCCGGCGACATCGCGAGGAATGACAGTAATGTCAGTGGAGGAAGCACCCATCGCCAGAGCCGGACGATCCGATCGGGCTCCTTCCGGGCGAGGAAGAAGAAGCAATGGCCGACCAGGATGAACAACCACCCGCAGAGCGCAACCTCCACGAGCATGTCCGCGGCGGGTGGATCACCGGGAAAGAGGTGAGAATCCGCCAACAGACTCTCCCCCACCCCCAGGAGACTCAGCACGACCAGAACACCCACTGACGGCACGAACCCGCACAGCAATCCGATGTTCCCCCAGCGGGCAGAGGGGTTCATTACAACCTGCACGAACCGCATGACCGTCTTACGGAGTGGGTGTTCCAGGATGAACCCCTTTCTTCTCGTTGAGGACCTCCTCGAAGAGAGGGGACAGCTTCTCATACAACTCTCGTAGCTGGAGACCCTCATCAGCGGACATGCCGTTCGAGGCAATCACCCAACCACCAAAACAAGACATCGCGGTGAGTTTACGGCCTGCAATGCGACACGAGCGAATCGAATTCGCGCTCTTTGAACAGAGACTATCGAGTAACGGGCCGAGTCGAGGATGGTCACTCCTGGGTTCCAGGACAAGAAGTGTTTCGACTCGAGCATTCTTTCCGCTGACGCCAGCCAGGACCCGGTACGAACCCGCAGCGTACCATCTGGTCGCCCACCAGTGGCTATCGTCCTCCGTTCTGTAGAGCCAACCAGCGGCCTCTGTTTCTGCACGTGTGTGTCCCGGAAGAGGAAAACACAGCCCCAAGATCGCCAATCCAGTGCAGAGCATCAATGTTCCCCACCGAAGACCCACTGCGAATAGAGCTCCACATCAAGCCAAAGAAAGTCACGGGGGTCTCCCCATTCCCTTCCTGGTTTCAAATCGCCATCTCCATACCCAAAGCGCGGCGACGGCGCCCAATACCAGGGACAGCAACCACAGCACCGCGATTGCGGGCAGGGTCGCCCCCTGCCCCAATGGAATGTCCAGCACGTCCAGCCAACCCAACCACCCTTTCGGCAAGAGGCTCAGGAGCGACAACACGACCACCGGCCCGAGGTACGCCCCAACGAAGATCCAGACAATCTGAACGAATCGCATGACCGTCCTACGGAATGGGCGTTCCCTGCATGAGCAGTGACCAGGCAGCAGGTGCCATGGGCTCACCTACCAGTTCATGCGTCTCGGGCTTCCACCGCGAGGGAGCCATCCTCAGGTCCCGGAAGAATCGCTCGTTTCCCCAGACGGTGCCAAACCCCTCATGGCTGCAGACGAACAGCTTCAGCCGGGGGGCCCTCGTACCACTGGAGATCGTCCCAGCCGTCGACTCCCTTCCAGAGGCTCTCGTTCAGGGCTTCTCTTCTCACGGAAGCCATGACCGTCGTCCTCACCGCGCGAGAGCACGCCGCTCCGCGAACACAAGCAGCGGGAACCATACGACAACCAGAACCATGAAGACCGGACCGAACCCCAAAATCGCAGCCAGCGTCGTCAATGGGAACCACCCGACAGCCACGACGAGCCACGCCACCCACGTCCAACGCCAGCGCGGCAGAGGCCCTCGGTGCAAGGCGAGCGACACCCCGCCCAACGCCAAGACGACCAGTGAAAAGCCATGGAGCAGGCCTCGCAGGAGGCTTGAGAGGTACGAGACGAGTGGAAACGGCGGCAGGATGAGGATGTGGTAGACCCAGACCAGAGCGGACACGACCATGGCAGCCCGGAGCACCAGCGGGGGCGACGCCACTTTCATTTCCTGGGAGGTCGCAGTCATCCGTCACATCTCCGAGGCACGGATACAATGTCCGAGAAGCCCTGCGGCTCGGCCATCGGAGGTCTTCACGCAGAGCCACTTCTCGGGACATACCGAGTCGTTCCACGGGTCACAAACAAGCTCACAGGTAGACCCCGCGTCAACGTGAGCGAAATTCGTGCGGCCGGCACACACCAGGCCAGTCCCGCAGACTCCCGCTGGGAGACACTCCGTTCCAATCCGCTCAAGCACGGCCGCAGGGACTTCTCTGGGGTCCGCACCTCGCTTGCAGCCCATGTGCACGCCGAGCAGGACGAACAGCAGCGTCGATGTAACAAACCTCATGGTCCCTCCCCGCCTCAGTCCGACGGAAGGCAGTCATCGTGGTCGGGCCTCTCAATGATGCCCTCCGTGGAGGTTGTGCCAGTGGGGCATGTCTGAACGCATCTCCATCAGGAGACGCCGGGAGGGGTGCAAAAAGATCCCGCCGAATCGTTAAACGCTGCCCCGCCGCACACCTCTCCGCTCGGGCAGTCCGAAGTCTCTTCGCACGCTCGCTGACAGGTACCCGAACCTGGCGTCAGCGGCCAGATCATGCAATCCAGATCCTCTTCGCAGTCGGCGCTACGCTTGCAGTGCCCGCCCTCTTGAACATGAACTGAGGCCACCTTGGAATCGCGGCTGACAGCACAGGAAGAAAGGAGAATCAGAAGCGCCAGCAAAGGCCATTGGGGTTTCATGGTCTCACCTATCAGTTCATGCGTCTCGGGTTTCCACCGCGCGGGAACAATTTTCAGGAAGCTCCGTGGCGGCAATCAGTCCCACTCCAGGCTGACTCCACCGTCCGCGTTCACGGTTGCGACTCCTCGCAATCCGAGCCACGGATTCACGAACGCACCGGTTTCCAATTGGACCCTGCCGCCATCCGTGAACTCAAGGTCAACGGACAGGTCCCCATCCGCGTTCGCGCGTCCCTGACAGACGACACGGCCATGAACAGGGACCTTCTCAAAAGCGCATTCCTCGCCAGGAATCCGAGCAGTCAAGACACGCAACTCGCTCCCGGTCTCATTCACGAGGACGATTCGCGTTCTTCCCGAAACATAGATGGCAACCGCGGGAATCAACACGAAGAGCAGCAAGCCTGCCGCCAGGGTCCACACCCAGTTCCTATTGATGGCTCACCTCCACTCTTTCTGGCAAGACGAATGATCTGACCCTGACTGAGTCAACATGCAGACCAGACCTTGTCTACAGGAAAATGTGAACCCAGCGCATCCACCGTCCAGGGCCCAGCGAAAGTCCTCTCCCATGTTCCATCATCCAAGGGGCTTTCGCCCCTGTCCACGCCCACAGTTCGGCTCAAGGGAGGACGTCATCGAGCTCAGGCCTTTCAATGACGCGCTCAGGGGTGCGCAGATAGAGGACCTCCTCATCGACACCCCAAGAGGTCTTGAGTTCAACCTCGACCACAGAGACACATCCCGCCGCGAATGAGACGTAGACCTTCGGATATTGCCGGACCTTCGCAACCGGCTTCGCGTAGTCCCAATGGAGCCTCCCTGATGGCGTCACCTCTCTCGCCAGGGGCATGCCCAGGCGTTGAATCACCTCATCTTCAGACATGCCCGGGGACACGGAGCGGAGCTTCGCCGCGCTGAGTCCTGGTGCCAGATGGCTTCCAGACCAGGGGACTCCGAAGCCGACGTAGAAAGCCACGGCGCCCGTCGACACCAGGCCCAGGAAGAGCCGGTCCCACCAGGCCTGGGGTCTCCCCAGCGAAGCGCGAAGCAGCACAGGTGACTCTGGTGAACTCAAGGTCAACGGAAAGATCCCCATCCGCGTTTGCCCGTCCCTAACAGACGACACGGCCATGAATCGGGACCCTCCGCTGGGGTCCACACCGAGGTCATGACCGCGCAGTGAGCCTCCATCAACGGTGGTAGGTGAAGCCGCTGCCCCAACTCACCGCGAAGGTGACCAGGCCCAGCACCTGGAAGCATTCCCACAACCGCAAGTCGATGTCGTCCAAGGTCGAAGCGCGTGAGACACGAATCAGCCAGAAACGCCGTCCCAGATAGAACACCGTGCCGGCCAGCCACACGGCCCAGAGAATCCAGAACACAGGTCCCCCGATGAGCAATCGTCCCCAGGCCAATACGGCGTTGGTGGCGACCATCGCGCAGCAGAACGCCGTCAGGCTCAGCCACGCCTTGAATGAACCAGGAGTCAGCGTCGCGAACTGTCTTCCCCGTCCTCCGAGCATCCTTCCCACCTCCGGCGGTGTGAACCATCCCCGGGCGCCCCACCCCTACTCCGTCTCCCGCCTGGCAGGCAGGACGGCGTGGGTTCTAGCCCCCTGGAGACCGGTATACTCCCAGTCCCATGACACCGCTGAGCCCCAGAGTTGCCACCGCCACGAAGCAGGACACGCCGGCCGCGCTCGGCTTCCTGCGCTTTCGCCGCCTGTAGCTGTTCTCGCCCCGGGCTGACCTCGCCATCCTAGGCATCCCCCCTGGCCCTGACTGCGGTGGCTGCGGGCGCCAGCGCGTTTCTCGCCCCTGCCGCCGGGGACAATACCCACCGGCTCCTGGGCTGGACCGCCCAGAACCTCCTGGGCAACGCCACGCACGTCATCCTCACGTTCCTGCTCTTGGCGTGCACCGCGACGTGCTCGCCACCGCGCCCAACCAGCCGCGCACCATCTTCGCCCACGAGGTGGCCATGGTCGCCGTAGGCGCGGCGCTGTTCTTCACCTTCTACGCCGACCGCTCTATCCACACCTTTGCCGAAAGAGTCATCTTCAACGTCTCCGGCATACACCACAGGTGGACAACTACGAGGGGGGCGCCATCGACCAGCGCGCGGGCGGGGGCCAGCGGGTGAGGAACTCGACGTCCTCGGCGGTGAGGAGGTTGGCCACCGAGCGCATGCGCTCCAGGCGCGAGTGGGGCTGGCACAGGAGAAAGTCACCATTGGAGGCAACAACTGCCCGTTGACCATGTGCCAGTGACAGTCCACGAGCCCAGGGTCTACGCGGCGGATGATGCCCTCCTCGACCGCGACGGCCATGCCGTGGCGGACGCAACCGCCTGCCCGGAACACGGCGCAGTTCGTTAGAAGCAGTCGGCCTTCCATGGACCTTCCCATTCTAGCTGGGGTCGGTGGAGGATGAACCCCGTCATTCATGGATGGCCCCCGAGGGGCGGATCCATGCAGGGCGCCGTCCCGGTAACTCACTGAAACGAGATGGGAGCCCGGCGCTTGAGCGCGAATTCAACCAGGTCCTGTAGAGCCTCCACCAAGAACCCACCACTCAGAGCGAGGAACGACTCGAACGCGTTTCGAGGCACGAGGCCCATGGAACTCGCCTCACTGCGTTGCCACTCCGACGCAAAAGCGACTGGTGGGCGCGCCTGCATCTCCCTTGCGATGACCGCCAGTTCCTCGCGCAACCGCTCGCAGTCCGCGACGGACCACTCGCCATCACAATCCGAGTGCAGGATGAACATAGGAAACCGAGAGCCCGCCCTTCCAGCCGGCTCCAGCTCGCGAGTGACATAGTCACGCAACGCGCCGAAGTCCGAATAACCTCCAACTGCGACCTCCTCCAAATCCTCACCACCTTCGTAGACAACAAGACAAAGACCCACGACGCCTCCTCTGAACTGATACGCCGCATGCTTCTACCCTCAATCCGAGTAGCTGCAATACATCGTCACCGGATCGAAGGCCGCGTTCTGCCCGCATCCGAAATCGACCACCAGGTACGGAGGGGCGGTTTGCCGCAAGTGAATCTTGACGGGCGCAGGCTCTGTCTCGAAGCGGAAGGAGGAGGGCTGTTCCTGCCACCATGCTTTCGCCCGCGCGGACTCCTCATTCTGTCCGCAGGCTGCCTCCACCGTCCGCATTCACGGTGACTCACCCTCGAAATCCAATCAGCGGGTTCACGAACTCACCTGTTCCCATTTCGACCCGGCTGCCTTCCACGAGCTCAACGTCGAAAGACAGGTCTCCGTAACTCCAGGTCGATGTCGTCGCAAGTCAAAGCCCGTGAGACTCGAGCCAGCCTGTACGGCATTCCTAACTGAAATACCATACAGACCAACCACACGGCTCAGAGAACCCAAAACAGTGGTCCACCCAGGAGCGAGCATTCCCTGGCGGCATCGAGTGGAGTCGACACCTCAGAAGGACTTCCCCCTGCTAGGGTTTATTAATCTTTTCCGCAGGCTCCAGGGCGCCAATATCAACCTTGACCTGCCATGATTTATCGACAATGGGAATAATTTCACTCCCCTTGCTCGCATAGACCTCCAACTGTGGATTCATCACATAGTAGACGCGATCAGGATTGACATAGTTCTCTCCCGAGCCCTTGGCATCCTCCCATCTAATCGGCATAGACATATTGGCTTGGTCGCCGTCGGAGAACTCTTTGGGGCTTTTGAAAGTATGCGTATGACAAACAGCATCGGCCTTCGCACCGACACTGATCGAACCGCCATACTGTCCGGGCGTAAGTTCGGGAATAGTGTACCGCCATTTCTTCATTGACGGGTGCCGATAAACCGCAAACGCGTACTCGAAATTTCCCCATCCAGCCGAAGGACTCAAGAAATCGATATTTGCACTGACAAATGCAAAACCAGCCATGGCGGCAGCTTCGGGGGAGTCATAAACAAACTGCCCGGGGGCCAAGCCGGAAGAGTCGACCCAGAACATGGGATTCCCGAACCCATAGCCATAGGGTGCTCGAGTTGAAGCGGCCAATCCCGTCAGGGGTTCAGGTTGGAAATACTGACCCAGTCCTGCCTCGAGATACCGATTCCAGTTCTCGAACAGATCTGTCTCCGCGTCGTGGTACTGACCGGGGAAGCCAAGCGGAATCCAGAAGGCCTGGGCTCCCGCCTGATACCGCTGGTACTCGTACCCCTCGACCGCGACGCCCTGGTAGCTCGTCAGACCACTGGCGTTCGAAGCGAAGCTCACCGACAGGTTGCCGTTGGACGGAGTCACCCAGACCGTGGTGACGCGTCCCCGGCGCTCCCCCGACTGACTGTCGAGGACGCTACTCGTGTCCGGGTCCACCAGCCGTACGAAGCCCACTCCCGGCTCCGTGTCCACCACGTGGTAGCGCGCGCGCATCCGCACTTGGACGGACGTCGTCTCCTTCGGCTGGAAGAAGGACGCCAACGTCGTGGATGTGTTGTGCGCGTACGGGTGGGCCGTCTCCGCGTGGTAGCTCACCCGGTTGACGTGCCCGAAGGGGTCCGTGTCCGCGGCCCCTGTCACCCGCCTCGACGCGTCCAGCATCACCACCGGCTTGCCGATGTGGTCCGTCACCGGGAAGTACACGCCGCACGCCACCGACTCCCCGTCACGGGAGCAATCTCCCGTGCCGTCGGGCTGACGCGCCCAGGCCGCGCTGAACTTCCCGCGCACCAGTGCCACTGGACGTCCCTCCAACCATACATAGTCGTCCAGGGTGAAGTGGCCAATCGGCGTGCTCAGACCATTGTTACCCCGGTCCGTCAGCAAGCGGTTCGCCAGTGAGTGGAAGTACTCGTCCGCCGTCCCGTAGGGGTTCGACTTCAGCCGTCGACGGCCCAGCGCATCGTAGAAGTAGTTGTAGTACGCGCCGTTGACATTGACGGCACGGAACACGGTCTCCGTGGCCACGCCTACTGTCTGTCCATACTCGAACCCCAGAGTGTAGACAGGTCCACCTGACATGGTCGCCGCCCACCGCTTCTGCGTCACTCGGCCGTCTTCGTCATGCGACAGGGTGTATTTCAGCAAGCTGCCACTGGCCGATGAACCCCACCCCGTCAGCTGGTCCACCGCTGGGGCTGTCCCAGCGGTCAGGTCGTAGATGAATCCGTCCTCCTCCAACTGGGTCCGGTTGCCGCGACCATCGTATTGATACGTCCGCGATTCGAACGAGCCACCTGTCGCCGCGAAGTTGCCCGTCGGCCGTCCCGCTCCCACCAAACGCAGCGTGCGATCATAAGCGTACGTCTCCGTCCGAGGCGTCGTCGCGCCCAGGAGGCACGTGTCCAGCCGGGCCACCTGGTCTCCGTTCCACGTATACCCACGCTGATAGATGTCGCCACTTCCCGAGCCCGGCGAGAACGAACCGGACGACACCCGCAAGGAGCGCAGACGGCCCGTCATGTCTCCCGAGGAGAGATTTGGCACGGCCGTCGGGCACGCGGAGGGCGCCACCGACGCGTTGTCCCCGAGCATGAACTCCATGGCGCTGTTGTTTGAAGTCGCCGAGTGGTTCATCTGGTAGCCACGAAGGCCGCCGTACGGCTCCCAGGCGATGCCCTCGATGATTCGAGTGTCCGTGTAGCCCGTCGTCCCGAAGAGCCGGACGTCGATGGCTTGGGTTCGGTCCAGCTTCGCTCCCGTCCCATAGACGTACGTGACCACGCGCCCATGCGGGTACGTCACCGTCTCAATATTGCCATTCGCCGTGTAGGTATAGAACGTGTGCGGATGGGCGTTCACCGTGCCCGACGAGCAGCTCGTCTCGCCCTCGCGCAGCCGGATCTCCCCCGCCACGCGCCCGAAGGCATCGTACTGGTACCATGTGCGTCCGAAGGAGTCGTGGCGGTAGCGCAGTCGCCCGGCCGTCTTAGTAGGCTGCGGACAACTTGAGGGAGGCACGCTGGTTGCGTCGCCAGAGTCATTCACGTCATACGACAGGGCGAAGAGGTTCTCCGCTCCTGTGGCGGGCGTGTTGTAGTGCCGCACGGAGCGCAGCAGTCGGCCTATCTGATCGTAATCATAGGAGAGCCACTCCCACGACGCCCGCATCTCCGGCGTCTCCTTCGCCGTCACCTGGCTCCGGGCGTCATAGGCATAGCGGGTGACTCCCGCGCCCCCAGCGCCGTCGCTCGTATGTGGCAGGGACACCGTCACAAGGTTGCCGAAGTCGTCGTAGCCGTAGGTGGACGCTGGCACCGACGCACTGCACGTCGAGCAGTCATTCGACCCTGACGCCACCGCGCAACCCGCACGCACGGAGGTGACGTTGTTCTGAACGTCGTGCGTGAAGCATGTGCGCTGGTTGCTGCCGGACGTGGGGAACTCATCCACCTTGGTGAGCCGGTCCAGCCGGTCGTAGCCCATCGCGGTGCACAGGGTCGAAACCGGCGAGCCATCCGGGTTCACGCCGCCGCAGACCGCAGGCGGCGCATTGGAGGGGAAGCCCAGACCCGTCAGGTTGCCATTGCCGTCAAACACCCGTGCAGTCTGGACGGGCGACGGAGAGGTACCCATGCCCTCGTAGGTCGGGTGCTTCCGGGCGTCCGCCGCGTAGGTCTTCACCCGGCGCGTCTGCGCGGTGCTTCCCGTCCACGTCTGGAAAGTTTCGGACTTGAGCGTCTCGTCCGGCCAATAGGTGTAGTCCACCCGCTCAGCCCAGGATGAACCCGAGGCATCCGCGGCCGTCGCCTTCCACTGCAGCAGCTTCGTGAGTGTCCCGCCCGAGCAGCCCGACGTCGTCCCGCTTCGGTAACAGAAGACGTCGTGGTTGCCTTGGGGATGCTTGATGGCCTTGAGCCGCCCCTGGTCGTAGATCAACTCCGTCGTGGTGGTTGTCGCGCCATCCACCACGCTCTGCTTCGCGAGCAGGTCCTGGTTGAACTCCCGCGTGACAATCACACCGTTGGAGTCCTGGATGCGCGTGGCATTTCCGAAGACGTCGTACTCCAGGTATTGCGTATCCAGCGACGTGCTCCCTCCACATCCACCCGGGAACACCGACTCCTTCTTGAGCTTGTTCCGACGGTTCTCTATGTCGGTCCGCGGCCAGTACTCGTACTTCATCACCGGGAACGGCGTCGTGGACGGGCAGTCCGTAAGGGTGGAGACGTCCGCGACGCTCGCGTCGACCAGGCAGGGACCGTGCACCTCCAACACGCGGCCCTCGGCATCCTCGGGCCCCACGCCGCCGCACTGGGTCGCCCGGAAGTTGAAGACCGCCACGCGGCGCTTCTGCACCTGCCAGTTGCCCGAGCTGTCCCGCACCTGCGTCCATCCCGTGCGGAACGTCGCGTTCAACCGGTTCGTTACGGAGTCGTAGACGTACTGCGTCCGTGCATTGGGGTCCGTCTCGCCCGTCGGAGCCAGAACGCTCGCGGTCTCCTTACGCTCGAGCAACTGCTCGAAGGCCCGCAGCGTGCGCCCTGCCCCACCATACGTATACCCATATTTGAGTGTCGCCATGCTGCCCGTTCCACTCAGCGACGACGCGCCTTCTGTGATTTGCGTCAGCGCCTTGACGTGGCTCAGTGGCACCCCCTGCCCTTCCGGGACGCCCGCGCCCGCGTCAGGTCTCTCATGGTTGTAGAGTGTCCACGTGTCTCGCAGATCCTTGTGCCCCTTGGGCATCGCAGGCTTCAGCTGGCTGTTGGCGGGCGGGCACTCATACTCCCAGAGTTCCGTGCCAGGAACGACTCCCGGACACGAGGGGCCATCACACCGCTCCTCACGGCTGTAGAGCCGCCACGTCTGGGACGAATCGTAGGCGGGGCCCGACTTGAACCGGGAGGTAAAGGTCGTCTGGCCCGTCGCGCCAGTCCCAAGACCGGCGATGGTATCAGCGAAGTCCCTGCTGGGGGCACTCCCGCCCCGCGACAGGGTGCAAGCATCGAAAGCCCCCGCGCTCGCCACGCTCGCGATGGTGTAGTCATGACCATCTGCCTCATCACGGGTTGCATTCTGATTGCTATCCCAGGAATGCTTCGCGTCGAGGACTCCATTTTCGTAGACGGAGTAGGTCGAGTTGGGGGAACCGTAGGTATAGACGTATTTCCGGTTCGTCCCGCGTTGAGGGTAATTTACCTCCGAGAGCTCATTGCCCCCGCTGGCGTAGGTGTATTCGACCAGTGTCTTCTCTGAAACACCGCCGTCAGCGCTATCCTCCAGGGAGACATGGTCCAGGACGCACTCGGTCTTTCCCGAAGAAGACGCAATGACGGCCCGGTAGTAGAAATGAAGCTTTGCTCCATCACGAGTGGTGACGGTGCTGAGATAGGGCACACCTGGATCTGTCCCCGTGGCGCCCGTGTAGCAATCCGGATCCGCTAGCGTTCCGCCATCTGTGGAGGGGAGAGCATATTCCAACATAGCGCGCGGCACTTCAGGTGTTCCACCCGGCGCATACTCCGCGTCTTCGATGCGGCTCAGGAAGTAGTGCCTCGACTGTGCCTCGATGTTATGAACCCAGACAGAGTCATAAACATAGCGCCCGCTTCCCTCCCGATAAAAGACGAAGCGATCCGGCCAGCCTCCATCAGAAGTATCCTGCCACAACTGATCCCGGTTGCCTTCGTTGTTCTTATTGACATACCAAGCACCAGACGGAGCAGGTTTCGTGCTCCGGATCATCGAGTTCAGGTGCCCGTCCACATCTCGAATCGCAACCTCCGTGGAGGCCGGAGACGGCATCAAGATTGAACTGTAGAAATTGTGCCACCAATTAAGACTGGAGACGGCGGAGCGATGTGCTCCAAAAGGCCGCGCCATATAATTCTTGGGGTTGCCAACCTTTTCCGGAAGGAAGCCCGTGATGCCTGAACCGCTCACTCCTCCATAGTTATAGGATGGCGCCTTGGTTACATACATTCGAATGAACGGCAGACTTCCTTGACTCAAAGGCAACTCGAAATCCGTCACACGGAGATAGTTATAACCATCCGCGACGCTGACCGGATCTCCGTAGAAGCCCGCGCCTCCGGGCGCCTTGGGAGCTGTGGGCCCTGACTCGCTGGGATCGCCCTGGTTGCCGTCACACCTGGGAATGATGTTGGCAGGGCAAAACTGGGCACGGGCCGAAGTCGCCCCCACGACCGACAGGATCAGCGTGAGTCGAATCAGCGTTCTCATGGGACGCTCCCAATGGAAAAGAGCCGGGTGACTTTCAGACCGGCAAGTTGGAGGACGGAGTCGTCGTCCTGGAAATAGATTTCACGGCCCGTCGCGCCGTATTGCACTCGCGCGTTCGCATCCTCTGAGAGGCGGAACTTGTGCAGCGCTTTGGGTGGACGCTTCGCGGAGGTCCATTCCTTCAAGATCGCGTCTGACGCCTCGCGCTCCACATAGACCAGACGCCGCCCGTCAGGAGCGAAAGAGGGTTCGTTCAAATTGCCAGACGCGAGTGCCCCGGAGGCAGGTTGTCCCTCGCGCATCAGGTGCAGGGTTTTCGTGGTCACACTGCACAGCGTGTGGACATAGACAAGCTCTCCATCGGGGCGGAAGGCCGGGCGCAGATGACATCCAGGCTCATCCGTGAGCGCCGCAAGACCGGTTCCGTCCATCTTCACACGGTACAACTGAGCATTCGCGCTCTCATCATGCTGTCCCGGAGGGCCGCCTTTTCGTGGGTGATGGGCGAAATAGACCCACTGTCCATCTGGACTGACCACGGGATCCGCATGGAAGCCCCGGCTATTTCCGATGCGAACTGGGGCGGACTTCGTTCTCCAGTCCCACCGGTACAGCAAATCATTGAACGCGCCTTCCTCATACATCGTGAAGACGACGTGCTGGCCGTCTGGCGAGATGGCCAGCGTCGTGGCCCAATACGGCGGCGGCAGCCGGATGCGCTCGGGCTTCTTCGTCGCGACGTCCAAGGCCACCCAGTCACCGTTCCAACCAAAGACCAGGTAACAGGGAGAGGACACACCGGGAGCGCCCGGAGGCGCCGCCACCAGAAGGAGCATCAAGAGATGGGCAAGCATTGAACGGGCCTATCGCGCTTGAGCGGGACGCGCGGACCACCCCTTCGGGGGCACGCAGAAGGAGGCACCTGCGTTCGGATGAACCGAAACGCATTGCCAATCAACAGGGCATTCCGCCTCCGCCCGACACTGCTTGGAGCAGATCAACCCCAGGCCTGGGGCGGGCTGGGTATGAAGGCAGAGATTGGAGCGACAGGCGGACGCGCCTTGCGCGGCACAGTCCTCGCCCAGCTCCTTGGTGGCCATGGCCGCCTGGGTTTGCTGGTGCTCACCAAAGACTTTCCCAGGAGGAGCCGCGACCTCCGCATCGGCGACGGGCGATCGCGACTCATTACACGCCACCAGCAGGACCCCTCCTGCCAGCGCCCCCCACACCCATGACCGGAAAGACAATCGCCCCTCACTCTTGGAAGAGTCCCCTCCCGGTCAGCGATGCCCGGGAATATCCATACCCTATCTTTTGTCGAGAACCCACCACAAGACATGGCCTTACATTTCAGTGGCCGCGAAAATAAACACTTACGCCGCTGCAAATCCAATCGATAGCGTGTGTATTTTCCGCCCTGGGTTTCCCGAGACCGCCTCCCTGTTCCGCATTTCATGGAGGCAGCGTCACAGGCTCGTGTCGTTCTCCCGCCTGGCAGGCAGGGTGGCTCGGGTTCTTGGGGTCCAGGAGACCCGGTATACTCCCGGTCCCATGACACCGCTGAGCCCCGGAGTCGCCACCGCCACGGAGCAGGACACGCCGGCCGCGCCCGGCTCCCTGCGCTTTCGCCGCCTGTGGCTGTTCTCGCCCCGGGCCGACCTCGCCATCCTGGGCGTCCCCCTGGCCCTGACCCTGGTGGCCGCTGTCGCCAGCGCGTTCCTCGCGCCCGCCGCCGCGGACAACGCCCACCGGATGCTGAGCTGGACCGCCCAGAACCTCCTGGGCAACGCCACGCACGTCATCCTCACGTTCCTGCTCTTCGGCGTGCACCGCGACGTGCTCACCGCCGCGCCCAAGCAGCCGCGCACCATCCTCGCCGGCGCGCTGGCCATGCTCGCCGTGGGCGCGGCGCTGTTCTTCACCTTCTACGCCGACCGCTCCCTCCACACCTTCGCCGTGGCCGTCATCTTCAACGTCTTCGGCATGCACCACACCCTGTCCCAGCACCGGGGCCTGTGGTCCCTGCATGGCCTGCGCGGCGGACAGGCGGGCCTCCCCGCGCCGTCCCCGCTCGAGCGCAAGCTCCAGCAGCTCTACGTTCCGCTGCTCCTCTCCGTCCTCCTCGTCCGCATCTTCTTCGTCGCCGAGTCCGCCGCCCCGAACGCCCCCGCCTACCTCGATGTGGGCCAGGGCGTCGTCCTTCCGTGGCAGGCGCTGCCCGTGCTCATCGCTGTCTGGCTGGGCTACTTCCTCCTGCTCTTCCGCGCCGTGCTCCGCTCCGGCACCGCCAGCGGCCCCAAGGTGCTCTACCTCCTGGGCATGGCCACCGCGACCGGGCTGGCGCTCGTGGCGCCGTCCTGGGGTTACGTGATGCTCCCGGGCATGCACGGCCTGGAGTACTACCTCCTCAGCGCCCGCATGCTGGAGCCTCGCGAGGGCGACGCGCCCCGCTTGAGCCAGAAGCTCATCTGGCCCGCCATGGTCGTCTCCATGCTCCCGCTGTTCGCGCTGGGCGTGGTGCATGGCTTCCTGCTGGATGGCCCCATGCGCGGCTCGCTGGGCATCGGCGGCGGCGCGCAGGTGCATCCCCTGCTGCGCGCGCTGACCTCACTGGGCTTCGCGTGCGTGCTCGCGCACTACTTCGCGGACGCCTTCATCTTCCGCTTCCGCATCCCCTCCATCCGGCAGGTCATGCTGCGCCGCCTGGGCTTCTCCGCCGCCCCGAGGCCGCCCCTGCCCACTCCCGGCGCTCAGTAGTCCCCACCCGAACACCATGCGGCTCCGCGCCCTCCTGCCCGCCCCGGTGGCCCTGTTCACGCTGGGGCTCATCCTCTGGCTGGGGTTCCTTCCCCTTCGTAACTACGACCTGTTCTTCCACCTGGCGGGGGGCCGCTACGTGCTGGAGCACGGCTTCAACCCCGTGGACCCGTTCAGCGTGACGGGCACCGCGGGCTGGGTCCCCCACGAGTGGGGCTTCGGCGTGATCTGCGTCCTGCTCATCAAGGCCCTGGGCGCCGCCGGTCCCGCGCTCCTCGTCGCCTCACTTGTCGCGGCCAACGTGCTCCTTCTCTGGGTCGCCCTGCGGCGCGCGGACGCCCAACCCTCCCACCTCCTCATCCTCGCCTGTCTGGGATTGGTGTCGGGCGTCCAGGCCTCCACCTGGATCCAGGAGCGTCCCTTCCATCTGGGACACCTGCTCTTCGTCTTCGCCGCCCTGGGCGTCCAGGTCTGGCGCCAGGGCAATACGCGGGTGCTCTGGGCCTTTCCGCTCCTGGGACTCGCCTGGGCCAACCTGCACGGCAGCTGGCTTCTGGGCCCGGCGCTGCTCGCGTCCACCGCGATGGGCACGGCCCTGGATGACCGCACGCCCGCGTCGCTCCGGCGCTGCGGGGCGGCGCTCGCGGCGGCGCTCGCGATGTTCCTCGTCGCGGGCCTGTCGCCGGACGGCCCCCGCATCTACCTGTATCCGCTCGAACACTCGCTGCTCTCATCCACCCAGAACATCAACGAGTGGCGCCCGCTGGACCTGGATGCAGGCTGGAGCTGGGTCTACCTCCTCCTCCTCGGCGCGTGCCTCTTCGTCATCGGCCGGGCCCGAGTGCGGCGCGCCGCTGCCCTCCTGCCCACGCTCGTGCTGGGCATCGCCGCGCTGAAGGTCCAGCGCCATGCGCCTTTCGCCTCCGTGCTCCTCGCCCTCACGCTCGTGGAGCACGCGCGCACGAGCGACGCGCCCGCCCTCCCCCGCTTCTTGTCGTGGCTGGAGCGCCCCATCGCCACCTGGAGCACCGGAACGTCCCTGGCGCTGTGGCCCACCATCCTGATGGCCGGTCTGTTCGCGCTGAACGCTGGCGCGCCTCGTCCCGTGGAGAAGGGCACGCACCCCATCATCCCCCTGCCCGTGCTCCAGACGCTGAGCCAACAGCCTCCGGGCCGCGTGCTCAACCGCTTCATCATGGGCGGCCCCATCTCCTACTTCGCGGGTGCCCCGTACAAGGTCTACATCGACAGCCGGAATGATCCGTTCCCCGCCGCCATCCACCAGGCCTATGCGCGGCTCGTGTGGTCCGAGCCCGGATGGGAGCAGGCACTGGAGGCCTATGATCCGGACTACGTCGTCTGGGACACGGAGAACCCGGGCAACCTCCTGCTGGATCACCTCCGGGCGCGGGGCGGCTGGCGCGAGCTGGCGAAGGCGAACGGATGGGTCCTCTGGGCCCGGGAGCGCACGCCCACGGTCCCCGGAACGCCTCAGCGCCCCGCGACCGCTTCCGGCGGCGGGTGAAACACATACAGCGCCACGGGTGAGCCCTCCTCCGAGCGCACCCGGGCATCCCGGCGCAGCACCCAGAGTTGGCCCTCAAGCAGCGGCCGGGCCTCCGCCACCTCCGCGATGCCCCGTCCCGCCGCCACATAAGCCACCACCGGCGCGTCGGGCGTCGCCTTCACCGCCCACTCCCCACCCTCCAGCAGAACACGCGACATGCGCCCCTGGAGCACCGGCAGCGGCGTCTCCTCCAGCGTCACGCCCCGCTTCCGCAGCCCGGCGAGGGCCTCGCGAGGCTCCTGGGCGAAGGGCGCCGTGCCGCGCAACAGCCGCGCGTCCTCCGCCGGGACGTAGAGGTTCCCGTCGAAGCCCGGCACGGTGAACACCAGGTTGCCCAGCGCCCGGTCCTCATCGGGGTTGCGCCACTCGTGCCCCGTGAAGGGTGGCGAGGCCACGAGCCAACCCGGCCCGTGCACCCCGCGCCGCTCCATCCGCCGCCCCTCCTCGCCCCAGACCTGCCACACGTGCGCCTCGCCCGCGACGATGATGGTGGCCTCGTAGGGCGCACGGTGGATGTGCAGGGGGCACGTCTGGCCCCGCCCCATCACGTGCTGGTGCACGCTGGCGGTGTCGGACGCGAAGTACGTCTCCGAGATATCCGAAGCGCCCGGCCGCGCCTTCTCCAGGGCCGCCATCCGCTCGCGAACGTCCACCACCTCCACATCAGGCGGCGGCAGAGGGGTCAGCGCGCGCCGGAGCCCCAACAGGAGCCCCAGCAACGCGACACACAGCCCCATCACCAGCATCCGGTAGACCCAGAGCCGACGGCGCAGCCCGGCGACAACCTCTGGTGACGACACGGTCATGGCCCGCACGATGACAGGTTCAGCCCCTTGAAACACGAATGGCAGGCCCTTCCAGATGGAGGGACCTGCCATTCACCGGGACGCCACCGACACCCTCGCGAGCGCCAGCTCCTCCCGGACGAAGCCCGGAAGCGGCTCAGTAGGTGTTGTTCTGACCGAAGGACTTCATGGTCTTCTTGTTCAGCTGGTCGTTGGACGTCTGGCCGTCGTTGGCCACGTTGTCGTTACCGGCCAGGGCCGCCGCGGAGGCGCCGAACAGCTTGCGGATGTTGTCACCGAACAGCGTGATCACGCCGATGGCGGCGATCGCGATCAGGGCAACGATGATGATGTACTCGGTCATGCCCTGACCACGGTTCTTGCGGAACTGCTTCTTCGGGGCCTTCGCGATCGCGTTCATGGGAAACTCCGGGGGTCGTTGCAGCGGTGGAAAGACACACCCTGCGGGAAGTCAGGGTCGATACGGACAGTACAACGGGCGGGCAAGCACCTCCATCCGTCAACGGGAGGATGGGGGGGGCCGGATCAAGGAATATCGCGGGTCTGGAACCTCTCAAGGTTTCATCCCCCCTGTTTCAGGGCTCGCCAGGCGCCGCCGTGGGCATACGGGCGGTCCTCCCGCAGGGTCCGGAGGAAGGGCCTCGCAGTAGGCCTTGAACGCCTTCTGCAGCTTCGCATCCTGGGGGTGGAGCGCCGCCACCTCGCGGCCCACCGCCAGCGCCCCGTCCGCGTTCATCGGCGTCCACACCGTGCGCGCGGCCCAGGCCCGGGCCGTCACCAGCTTCAGGTACTCCGTCACCAGCTCCGGGGAACGGCCGCCCCGCGCCACCTCCGGCTCCAGCAGGGACGCCGCGAGGGTCAGATCCCCCTGCGCCAGCACCGCCCTGCCCAGCGCGAGCGCCGCCGCGGGATCCTCCGGCGCCAGTGAACGCCACAGCGCCGCCACGCCCCGGACCGTTGGATCCTTGTCCGCGTGGTAGCGCTGCACGTTGCGGTACAGCCCCGCGGCCTGCTCGGCGGTGGGTGGGTAGTCGCGCAGGTACTGGTGCAGGAGCAGCCCGGGCCCTGTCTCCGGCGACCGGCGCTCGTCATTCACGCGCACGTCCAGGTTCGCCAGGAAGAACGCCACCGGCGACGCGTACTCCAAAAGGTTCTGGTCGTCCGTGTTGATGGGGCCCTCACCCGCGAAGGCCTTCTGTCCGGCCTCGGTGTGCACCTGCTTGGACAGCAGGCCGAACAGGTCGTTGATCTCCACCCGCGCCAGGTCCGCCTTCACGTCCGGCCGGGCCATGCGCGCGGCCACCTCCGCCGCGTTGAACGACAGCGGCTTGCGGCTGGCCACCATCACCAGGTCCTCCGGGCCCAGCCACGTCGTGGCGTGCGGGAAGGTGTCCTGCAGCGTGCGGATCACCAGCCGCACCAGTTCGCGGTTGCTCTCGTAGGTGTGGATCCACTGCACCATCACGCCGTCGTCCGTCAGGTGCTTGTCCACCAGTTGGAAGAAGTCGCGCGTGAAGAGGCCGGACACGCCCGACACCCAGGGGTTGGACGGCACGCTGATGATGAGGTCGTACCGGATGGGCGCCAGCGCCATGAACGTCTTCGCGTCGTCGATGTGCACGTGCGTGCGCGGATCATCCACCGCGTTGCGGTTGTCCTCCTTGAACAGGCGCGCCGCATCGATGACCGCCGGGGAGATTTCCACCATGTCCAGGCGCTCCACCGGGTGCGCCAGCACGCTGCCCGTGGTGATGGCCGCGCCCGAGCCGATGACGAGCACGTTCTTCGGGTCGCGTGGGTGGAGCAGCGCGCCCAGGTGGCCCGCCACCACCTGCGTCTCGATGTCGCTCCCGTTCGACGCGTCCGTCTTCCCGTTGATCTTCATGAAGCGCAGGTTTTCGCTCGGCAGGTCCCCCACCATCACCGAGGCGAAGGTGTCGTCCGCGTAGAAGCGCGGGACGATGTTCTTCTCCGTGCTCTCCAACAGCTTCGCGTAGCTGTCCGGCGGCTTCTGGTGCGCACGGATGGCCGCGATGTTCGCCAGCCGCTGCGGCCAGCCGTGCATGCTGCCCAGCACCACCGCCGCCAGCACCGCCGTCACGCCCACCGGCGCCAGCGTCCGCCACGCGGGCACCACGCTTGCGCCCTCCCCTTCCTTCGGCGCGGACAGCGCTCGGAACGCCAGCGCCGCGGAGAGGAGGTTCGCCACCGCTCCCGCGATGAAGTTGCCCTGCATGCCCCAGAAAGGCATCAGCACCAGCCCGCCCAGCACGGAGCCGGAGAGCGTGCCCGCCGTGTTCCACAGGTACACGCCGCCCAGCTGGCGCCCCACCTCGGACACCTTCGCCGTGGCCACGCGGGCCGCCGCCGGGAACGCGATGCCCATGATGAACGTGGGCACCAGCAGCACCAGGCAGCAGAACGCGAAGGTGATGCCCTGGAAGACAGGCCACGTCTCCACCGCGCGCGTGAGCATCCACTCCGACCAGCGGAACAGGTGCGGCAGCCGCACGTACAGCGGCAACGCCACGCAGAGGCTCAACACCAGCCCCACCTGCGTCCAGCCATACAGCTTCAGCGAGTCCCCGCCCTCCTTGCGCGTCATCAGCCAGAAGCTGCCCAGGCCGATGCCCAGGATGAACGCCGTCAGGATGAGCGTGAAGGCATACGTGGACGCCCCCAGCACGATGGACAGCAGGCGGATCCACGTCACCTGGTACAGCATGGACGTGAAGCCCGACAGCATCACGCCCACGAGCGCGGCCCGCACCGCCCGCCGGGGATAGGCCACGTCCTCCGCGCCCGCCGCCGCGCCCACTGTCACCGCCGGTGGGTGTTGACGGGCCAGCGCCAGCGCCGCCAGTGCGAGCAGCACGTTGATGCCCGCGGCCAGCTTCGCGGACGCGGACAGGCCCACCAGCGGCACCAGCCGCGTGCCCGCCACGTAGACGCCCACCGCCGCGCCCAGGCTGTTGATGGCATACAGCCGCGCCAGCTCCTTGCGCACCCCGGCGAGGCTCGCCGCGAAGTGGCGCACCAATGCCGGCAGCGTGCCGCCCATGAGCAGCGTGGGCACCACCAGGGACAGCGAGGACACGAGCAGGCGCGGTGCCACCCGCAGGCCTTCCGGCACATGGGGCGCCAGGGACAGCCACAGGTGCTCCAGCGCCCCCAGGACGTACGGGAACGCCAGCGCGTACAGGCCCACGCCCAGTTCCAGCACGCCGTAGAGCGCCAGGGGGTTCTTCACCCGGTCCGCTGTCCGCCCGAAGACAAACGCCCCCAGCGCCAGGCCCCCCATGAACGTGGCCAGCACGACGGCGTGCGCCTGGCCGCTGTTGCCCAGCACGTTCCCCAGGTATTTGGACCAGACCAGCTCGTAGACGAGCGCCGTGGCCCCCGACAGGAACAGAAGGGCCGCCACAAGGTTCTTCGGAGGACGTGCGGTGCTGGTCATAAGGACAGCGCTCGACGTTACCCGGTATGTTTCAGGTCCACCAATGAACGCCCATCTCCTGCAAGCCGCGCAGCTCGCCTGGTCTCCCAACCTCCGGGTGACACGCGCCGAAGGTGACTGCGCCCAGGTGCTGCGCCGCGACGCCAAGGCGCTCGTGGGCATGTCCCTGCACACCGCGCTCGGGGTTCCCCAGGAGCGCGCCCGCGAACTGGATGCGCGAGCGCGCGAGGACCGCCGCGCGGTCGAGTTCGTCACCCTCTCCGCGGGAGGCCCCACCGGCAACCCGCCCGCCAACCACCTGCGGCTCGTGCTGGGCATGGACGGCGAGGAGGCCGCCGCGGGCGTGCTCGACCTGGGCACCGTGCTGGAGGGCGCCCCGCCGGTGCAGATCTCCAAGCTGTCCTCGTCGCTCAGCCATGAGATCCGCAACCCGCTCTCCTCCGTGAAGATGGCGGTGCAGACGCTGGCCCGGAACACCGGCCTGTCGGACCGGGACAAGCGGCGGCTCACCATCGCCAACCGCGAAATCCGCACCATGGAGCGCATGCTCTGGCTGCTCTCCGAGTACGGCCGCGAGAGCGTCGCGAACCTGGACGCCCACGCCCTGCGCTCGGTCGTCCAGGAGGCGACCGCCATGGTGGCCCCGGAACTGGCTGAGCGCCGCATCGAGGTGGATGTGAAGGAAGAGGCGGACCTGCCCCGCGTGAGGGTGGATCCCAACCGGTTGAGGCCCGTGCTCGCTCAAGTCCTGCTCAACGTGGCCATGGGCCTGCCAGAAGAGGGCCGCGTCCAGGTGACGCTGCGCAAGGACGACCCGGGCCACGTCAGCCTCATCCTGGATGATCCGGCCGCGGCCCTGCCTCCGGAGGACAGGGGCACGCTGTTCGACCCCTTCGGCTCGCGGTTGGCGCGGGGCGCGGGGCTGTCCCTGGCCGCCCTGCGGCGGGTGATGACGGGTGTGGGGGGCGACGTGGCGGCCCAGGGGAGCGCGGAACCGGGGATGGTGTTCACGCTGACGTTCGCCGCCTGAGGACCCCATGGAGACCCTCCTCATCGTCGACGATGACGTGTCGCTGCTCGAAACCCTCACGATGCACTTCGAGGAGATCGAGCAGGACGACGGGCAGCCGCGCTACCAGGTGGTGACGGCCACCAGCGCGGCCGCGGGCCTCAAGGCCGCCCAGGAGAACATGCCCAGCGTGGTCATCCTGGACATGATGCTCCCGGACCGCACGGGCCTGGAGATCATCGAGGAGATGAAGGGCCTGTGCGGCGACGCGCGCATCATCCTCGTCACCGCCTACCACGACATGGAGACGACCATCCGGGCCATGAAGGCCGGTGCGTTCGACTACATCCACAAGCCCTTCCCGGATCCGGCCGCCCTGGACCTCGTCGTGGAGCGCGCGCTGGAGTACCGCCAGCTGTCGCGCCGCGCGGATGAAGTCCACCGCGAGAACGCCGTCGTCCGACTGGGCGACATCGTGGGCACCAGCCCCTCCATGCAGCAGCTGGTGAAGGAGATTGGCAAGGTCGCGAGCAGCACCGCGACGGTGCTGATCAACGGCGAGAGCGGCACGGGCAAGGAGCTCATCGCACGCGTCATCCACAACTACTCCTACGACGAGCCCCGGCCCTTCATCGGCATCAACTGCTCCGCCATCGTGGACACGCTGCTGGAGAGCGAGCTGTTCGGCCACGAGAAGGGCGCCTTCACCGGCGCGGTCGCAGGCAAGCCCGGCAAGTTCGAGCTGGCCGAGGACGGCACCGTCTTCCTGGATGAGATTGGCGACATGTCGCTGATGCTCCAGGCGAAGCTGTTGCGCGTGCTCCAGGAGCGCGAGTTCGAGCGGGTGGGCGGCGTCAAGCGCGTGAAGCTGCGCGCCCGCGTCATCGCCGCCACCCACCGCCACCTCGCGGACGAGGTGGACCAGGGCCGCTTCCGCGAGGACCTCTACCAGCGCCTCAAGGTCATCACCCTCGTCATCCCGCCGTTGCGTGAACGGCGCGAGGACATCCCCCCGCTCGTGAAGCACCTGCTGGAGCGCATCAACGAGAAGGTGCACAAGCGCGTCACCCGCGTGCCCCACGAGGTGATGGAGCGCCTCACGCGCCTGCCCTGGCGCGGCAACGTGCGCGAACTGGAGAACGTCCTCACCCGCGCCGTGGTGCTCGCACCCGGTGACGTGCTCCGCAACGACGACCTGCCCGCCCTGGAGGCGAACCCCTCAGGCCTGGACGCCCAGCGCGGGGGAGGACCGGGCGCCGCGGGCGGCATGTTCGCCGCCCCCGCCGTGGACGACGTGAGCCTCATCCCCACCCTGGAAGAGGCCGAACGGCAGCTCATTGCCCGGGCCATGGCCGTCACCAAGGGCCACAAGGGACGCACGTGTCAGATCCTGGGCATCAGCCGTCCAACGCTTGAACGAAAGCTTCAAAAGTTCGGTCTCGCACAGGGGCAGGGTCCACAGGTGCACCCTTATCCGGTGAAGGATGCTTCCTGACAGTGTCCCAGCCCTGACAAACCGGTGTCCCCATTTAACGTTTCGTTCAAAGTGATCAGACTGTTTGAACGTTCTGTTTCAGGTTTTGGACACAGTTGGGGGGAACAGACCGGGGTGTAGCGCTAAGTACCCGGCATTCCTCGAACTGTTCCCCCGGGAATAGTTCAAGTGCTCATGGCACGCCTCTTGGAAAGAGCAAGGTCCGTCAGCAGCAGCAGCAGCGACCAACCTTCCCCATCCCTTTCCGCCTTCCCAGGAGTCTCCCATGCACGGCTTCAACCGCCCCCTCGGCCCTATCGGTTCCAATGTCGTGGCGCCGCTGCAGGCGACGTCGTCCGGCATGATGGTGACCGCGAACAAGCTGGTCCCCGGCCAGGAGGCCATCGACTTCAAGGGGTACTTCAAGGTCGAGTCCTTCCCGCACAACTCGACCATCTACCGCCCCGGCGACACGTCTGACCGCGTGTACCTGCTGAAGTCCGGCCGCGTGCGCCTGATGCGCATTGGCAAGAACAGCACCCGTTCGGTGGTGTCCATCCTGCGCCCGGGCGACCTGTTCGGCGAGCTGTTCCGCCCGGAAGGCACGCCCATCGAGGAGATGGCCGTGGCGGCGGGCGAGGCCGAGGTGTGGAGCATCGAGGGCCGTGACTTCCGCGCCCAGCTGGAGGCCCGTCCGGCCCTGGCGGTGGACGTGGTGCGCGCCTACGCGGACCGCGTGCGCTCGCTGCGCAAGCGCGTCCTGGGCCTGACCTTCAAGGAGGTTCCGGCCCGGCTGGCGGACACCCTGCTCACGCTGGTGGAGGCGCACGGCGAGCGCTGCCCGCACGGCGGTGAGACGGACCTGCGCGGGATTACCCAGCAGGACCTGGCGGACCTGGTGGGCGCCTCGCGCTCCTTCGTGTCCACGCTCATCAACGAGATGAAGCGCGAGGGCGTGCTCGGCAACGTCGGCCGCATCCTCTGCGTGCGTGACCAGAAGGCCCTGCGCAAGCTGGCCTCCAAGGAGAAGTAATCCACACGTCCCTTCAAGGGGACCGTGACATCCAACGGGCCTGACCGCGAGAGCATCCGCGGCCGGGCCCGTGGTGTTTTCAGCGCACGGCGCTGTTCAGAACATGAAGCCCAGGCCGAACTCGGGGGTGAAGCCGAGAGGCAGCCCCAGCGGGGCCACCTCGGAGTCCAGCGCGAGGTAGCGCACCCCGCCGCGCAGCATGAGGCTGCCCAGGTGCAGCGCGAGCCCTCCGCGCGCGTCCAGTTGCTGGTAGGGCCCTGGCGTCATCTGCAGGCGCCCCTCCACGTCCAGGGGGCCCAGCAGGCACGCCTCCACGGACATGCCCAGGCTGGGGGCCACGTAGACGCGCCCGGGGGCATCCAGGGTGGAGACGCCTGCTTCCATGCGCAGGCGGAGCTCCTCCCGGACGAGGGGGGAGTACGTCACGTGCATCTCCCCCAGGGTGCGCGTGTCGCGGTACGCCGAGGTGTCCCACGTCCCCGTCAGCCGCGACATCCGCAGGTCCATGCCGAAGCGCTGGGCCTCCCAGCCGAGGTCGAAGTCCAAGCCGGTGCCGCCCCTGAGGGGTGACACCAGCAGGCCCGCGCGGAAGGAGAACGGCACGGCGTGCCGCAGCGAGTTGCGCTGGGGCGGCGCGTCCGGAGCCACACTCTCGTGGCCGTGGTGGGTGCCCGTGTTGGCGATGGCCTCCCCCATGCCCCGGAACAGCAGCTCGAAGATGGCGCCCAGGATGAAGGAGGCGGCATCGCTGGACGCGCTCGAGTTGTACTCGTAGCTGTCGTCCGTGGAGGACACCGTGGTCCTCTTGCTCTTGGACGAACGGTTCTTGTTCTCGTCGTCCTTCTTCGAATCGTCGTCCCGGTCCGAACCGATGGCGGTCGCCTCGTGGACGGGCTTCGACGATTCGGTGGAGTCCGAGCGCTTGCCGAAGCGGGCCTCGGCGGGAGGCGCGGCGAGCAGGCCCATGAGGAGCCCTCCGCCCAGTACGACCTTGGGTAACGACATGGGGTGAGCCCCCTCGATGAGGCACGGCCGGCCCGACCGTCCCTCATGGGCCGCATTCAAATCCCGGAGGCCCCTTGGGAGTCAACCGCGAGCCCGCTCGACGCTGGAAGCCGGGTCCAGGCTCCCTGCGCATCGTGCCCCCGTCCAACGGCTGTCCTCGACTGGCATCGAAGCGTGACGGGACGCGTTGAGCGCTTGCCCTCGGACGGGGGGCCGCACAGCATGCGCGACCATCGTGCCCGTCCCGACCGAGTCCCAGAGCCCGCATCGCACGTACACCGACCGCCGCGCCGCCGCCCAGGCGGACCTGACGGAGTTGGACCGCGTCAGCGCGCGGTACGCCAACCTGCGCACCGTGGCCTTCGTGGCGGCGCTGGTCATCGCAGCGCTGACACTGATGGGCCGGCTGCCCAAGCCCTGGTGGTGGGCGGCGGCCGGGGCGCTCGCCGTCTACGGCGTGCTGGCGGTGCTGCACCACCAGGTGTTCCTCAAGGAGCAGCGCGCGCGCCTCTTCGTCCTGCTCAACGAGCGCGGCCTGGCGAGGCTGGAGGGCGGCTGGCATTCCTTCACGGACACGGGTGAGCGGTTCCTCTCCCCCAACCACCTCTACGCCACGGACCTGGATGTCTTTGGCCAGGGCAGCCTCTTCCAGCTCATCAACGAGACGGCGACGCGCGCGGGTGAGGAGCGGCTGGCCGCGTGGCTGTCCTCCCCCGCCACCGCGGAGACGGTGGTGACCCGGCAGGGCGCCGCGCGCGAGCTGGCCCCGAGCGTGGACTTCCGCCAGGACCTCTGCGTGGACGCCCGCGTGGTGGCGAAGGACAAGGCGGACCCGGCCCTCTTCATCCAGTGGGCGGAAGCCGGGCCCTCGCTGGACGCCATCCGCTGGGCGCGGCCCCTGGCCATCGTGCTGCCCCTGATAACGCTCACCCTCTTCATCCTGGGCACGGTTGGCGTGATTCCAGACAGCACCGTCTGGGTGGGGCTGCTCGCACAGCTGGGCATCGCCGTGGCCACGCGCCGCACGCTGCGGCAGATGGACGAGGCCGTGGAGCGCGGCGAGCACGGCTTCGTGCGCTACGCCTCCATCTTCGAGCGCGTGGAGAAGCAGACCTTCGAGCATCCACGCCTCAAGCAACTCCAGTCCGGCCTGAGGGCGCAGAGTGGCCCGGCGGTGTCCGTGCTGTTCCAGCGCTTCAGCCGGCTGTTCTCACTCATCGAGTTCAAGCGGCACCAGTTCCACCCCCTGGTCCACTGGGTCACGCTCTGGGACATCCACGCCCTCTTCGCGCTGGAGAACTGGCGCGCCGCCCACGGCCGCGACGTGCGTCAGTGGTTCGAGGGACTCGCGGAGCTGGAGGCCCTCTGCTGCCTGGGAGGCCTGGCCCATGACCGCCCTGCCTTCACCTGGCCCGAGCTGCACGCCCAGGGCCCGAGCGTGGAGGCCACCGCGCTGGGACACCCGCTGCTGGACGCGCCCGTGCCCAACGACGTGTCCCTGCCCGGCCCGCGTCACGCGCTGCTGATTACCGGCTCCAACATGAGCGGCAAGACGACGCTGATGCGCGCGCTGGGCGCGAACGTGGTGCTGGCGCTGGCGGGCGCGCCGGTGTCCGCGGCGTCGTTCCGACTGTCTCCAGTGCAGGTGCTCACCAGCATGCGCGTGAAGGACTCGCTGGAGCGCGGCGTGTCGTACTTCCACGCGGAGGTGCTGCGGCTGAAGATGGTGCTGGACGCGGCGGCGGCGGCGAAGGGCCAGGCGCTCTTCCTGCTGGACGAAATCCTGCTGGGCACCAACACCCGCGAACGGCAGATTGCCTCACGCGAGGTGCTGCGGCTCCTGCTCGCCTCCGGCGCGTGTGGCGCGGTGACGACGCATGACTTGTCCCTGGCGGTGCTGGCGGACGAGCCGGGCTCGCACGTGGTGAACGTCCACTTCCGCGACCACCTGGAGGACGGGAAGATGGTGTTCGACTACCGGCTCCGGCAGGGGGTGGTGGACACCACCAACGCGCTGCGGGTGCTGCGCCTGGCGGGCGTCCCGGTGAACGACCCGGACGCCCCGGCCTCCTGACAGTCCACCTCGCGCCCCCTTGAAGCCACCAGGGGGCGCGAAGCGGAAGCGGATTACTTCGCCAGCTCCACCAGCGCCGCGGCACCCATGCCGCCGCCGATGCACATGCTCACCACGCCGTAGCGGCCGTCCCGGCGCTTCAGCTCGCGCAGGATGGTGGCCACCATGCGCGCACCGGACACGCCCAGCGGGTGGCCCAGGGCGATGGCGCCGCCGTTCGGGTTCACCTTGTCCTGGGGGATGCCCAGCTCACGGATGCAGTGCAGCGCCTGCGCCGCGAAGGCCTCGTTGAGCTCGAACACGCTGATGTCTTCCACCTTCAGCTTGTTGCGCTCCAGCAGCTTGCGGATGGCGGGCACCGGGCCCACGCCCATGATTTCGGGCGGCACGCCGGCGACCACGTAGTCCACGAAGTAGCCCAGCGGCTTGACGTTGAGCTCCTTCGCCTTCTCCTCGCTCATCACCACCGCGGCCGCCGCGCCGTCCGTCAGCGGCGACGCGTTGCCCGCCGTCACCACGCCCTTGGCGTTGAAGGCCGGGCGCAGCTTGGCCAGGCCCTCCACCGTCGTCTCCGGGCGCAGGATGGTGTCCACCGAGACGGTCACCTGCTTCTGGGTGCCGTCCTCGTCGAACATCGTGGTGGTGACGGGGAAGATCTCCTCCTTGAACTTCCCCTGCTCGCGGGCCGTGGCCGCGCGGCGCTGGGACTCGGCGGCGAACTTGTCCGCGTCCTCACGGGTGACGTTGTAGCGGGAGGCGATGTTCTCCGCTGTCGCGCCCATGGAGGTGTAGACCTCCGGCAGCTTCTGCATGATCTCCGGGTTGGCGGAGACCTTGTTGCCGCCCATGGGCACCATGGTCATGGACTCGGTGCCACCGGCCACGGCCACCTGCATCATGCCGGACTTGATGCCCTGCGCCGCCTGCGCCACGGACTGCACGCCGGAGGAACAGAAGCGGTTGATGGTCAGGCCCGGAACGGTGTCCGGCAGGCCGGCGAGCAGGCTCGCGTTGCGGGCCACGTTCATGCCCTGCTCCGCCTCCGGCATGGCACAGCCCATGATGACGTCCTCCACGTCCGCCGGCTTCAAGCCGGGGACCTGGGCGACGGCCTCCTTGATGGCAAGGGCCGCGAGCGTATCCGGCCGCGTGTCCTTGAACTCTCCCTTGTGGGCGCGGGTGAAGGGGGTGCGCACCGCGCTGGCAATCACGACTCGTCCGGACATTTTAGATGTCTCCCTGCCCGGACACCGTCCGGGCGTGCTTCGGAATTCGCGTCTGGAAAACCATTGGGTAAACGCCTCGCGCTAGTTGCGCAGCGGCTTGCCCTTCTCAAGCATGAACATCATGCGGTCCTGGGTCTTCTCCTCGCCGATGAGGCTCAGGAACGCTTCCATCTCCAGCTCCAGCAGCTTCTCCTCGGTCACCAGCACGGACGGGCTGGTGTCACCACCGGAGAGCACGCGCGCCAGCTTCTGGGCGATCTTCCGGTCGTGGGCGCTGATCTGATTGTTGAGCTGCATGTCGTACAGCATCATGTCGATGGTGGCCGCGCCGTTGGGGCCCGGCAGCCGGAAGCGCGTGGGACGCGGCGGGCGGAAGCCGCCGTTCGCCAGGCCCAGCACGCGCGACTTCGCGTCCGACAGGAGGAAGTCGCGGTTGCCCGTGATGCCGTCCTGCTGGGACAGGAAGCCCGTCTCGCGAGCCTCCTCCGCGCTGGTGGCGACCTTCGCCATGCCGATGGCGAGGAACACCTTCTTGAGGAAGGGCAGCGAGTCGAAGTCCTTGTCCGCCGCGTAGCCGCCGAACACGTTGCGCAGCAGCATCATGGTGCCGCCGCCGCCCGGGATGAGGCCCACGCCCACTTCCACGAGGCCCATGTACAGCTCCGCGCTGGCCTGCACCGCGTTGCCACCCATGGTGACCTCCGCGCCGCCGCCCAGCGTGAGGTTGAAGGGCGCCGTCACGACGGGCACGGGGCTGTAGCGCATGCGCTGGTTGGCCGCCTGGAACGCGGACGCCATCTTGCGGATGGAGTCGAAGTCCTCGCTCTTGGCCGCCATCAGCATGGCCATGATGTTCGCGCCGGCGGAGAAGTTGGAGCCGTCATTGCCAATGACGAGGCCCTTGAAGTTCTTCTCCGTCTCATCCAGCGCGGTGTTCATCATCGCGATGATGTCATCGTCGATGGAGTTCATCTTGGAGTGGAACTCCAAGAGCGTGACGCCGTCGCCCATGTCCCACAGCGACGCGCTGTCGTTGCCGGTGATCTTCTTGTTGCCGCGCTTGAGGTACTCCACGCGGAAGGTGCGCGCGTTCTCAGACACCTGCTTCACGGACTTGGACGGGATGTCCCAGTAGGTGTCGCGGCCGTCCTGCACGCCGTAGAAGGACGTGCGGCCCTTGGCCAGCATCTCCTCCACCCAGGCGGCGGGCTTGAGGCCCAGCGCCTTCATGCGCTCCACGCCCTTCTGGACACCGTAGGCGTCCCAGACCTCGAAGGGCCCCAGGTCCCAGCCGAAGCCCCAGCGCACGCCGCGGTCCACGTTGACCAGGTCGTCGGCGATCTCCGGGATGCGGCGGCTGGAGTACGCCAGCACGTCCAGGGTGACGCGCTCGGCGAACTTGCCGGCCTTGTCGTCCGCGTTCATCACGGACGCCACGCGCTCCTTGACGTTTTCGATGTCCTTCGCGGCGCCCAGCGAGTCGAAGCGCACCTTCGCCTGCGGCCGGTACTCCAGCGTCTTCAGGTCCAGCGCGAGGATGTCCTTGCCACCGGAGGAGCGGTCCTTCTTGTAGAAGCCGCCGCCGCTCTTGTCGCCCAGCATCTTCTTCTCCACCATCTTCTGGAGGAAGTCCGGGGCGGCGAAGACGTTGCGCTCTTCGTCGTGCGTCAGCGTGTCGTAACAGTTCTTCGCCACGTGGGTGAACGTGTCCAGGCCCACGATGTCCGCGGTGCGGAAGACGGCGGACTTGGGACGGCCCATCGCCGGGCCAAAGATCTTGTCCACCTCTTCAATGGACATCTCCGTCTTCTGCATCTCGGAGATGGTCCGCATCATCCCGTACACGCCAATGCGGTTCGCGATGAAGTTGGTGGTGTCCTTGCCGTAGACGATGCCCTTGCCGAGCACCTCTTCGCCGAACTTGTGGAGGGTCTTCACGACCTCCGCGCTCGTCTCCTGGCCGGCCACGAGCTCCAGGAGCTTCATGTAGCGCACGGGGTTGAAGAAGTGGGTGACGAGGAAGTTCTTCTTGAAGTCCGCGCCGCGGCCTTCGGTCATCCCCACGATGGAGAGGCCGGAGGTGTTGGAGGAGATGATGGCGTCCTTGCGGGCGTGCTTCTCCACCTTGGAGAACAGGGCCTGCTTGACGGCCAGGTCCTCCTTCACCACCTCGATGATCCAATCGCACTCGCCCAGGCGCGCGAGGTCGTCTTCCAGGTTGCCCACTTCAATGGCCGCGAGCACCTGCTCGGACACGATGGGGCTGGGCTTCGCCTTGCGCAGGTTCGCGATGGCGCCCTGCGAGAACTTGTTGCGGAACGCCTTGGAAGCGGTGTCCTCGCCCGGAGCAGCCTGGGGCGGAACGATGTCCAGCAACAGGGCGCGCACGCCGGAGTTGGCCAGATGCGCGGCGATGCCGCTGCCCATCACGCCAGCGCCAAGCACCGCCACTTTTCGGATCCGGGTCGTCATCGGAAATCGGCTCCCATAAAAGGAAGTAGGGGACTGCACAAATGTAGGCGATTGACCCGGAAGTCAACCGGCATTGCCGTCGGGTGTGCTCGCCAGGAGGTCGGCTCCCCGACTACAAGTCGGGCCCCATGGCTCGCCTCGACCCGCACTCGTACAACGACAGCACGCAGCCTGAGACCGAAACGCTGGACTGGAAGGCCCGCGTCGATTTCCGGACGCGCCGCCTGCACGCGGAGGCCACGCTGACGCTCAAGGAGGCGTCAGCAGGTCCCCTCGACCTGGACACCCGCGACCTGGACATCCGGGGCGTGGTGGATGCCCAGGGTCGCCCCTTGCCCTACATCCTCTCCCCTCCTGAACCCATCCTGGGCAGCCGGCTTCGGATTGAGCTGCCCGCGGGGCTGAAGCAGCTGACGGTGCGCTACCGCACGTCCCCGGAGGCGAGCGCGCTGCAGTGGCTGACGCCGTCGCAAACGGCGGGTGGGCAGCAGCCGTTCCTGTTCAGCCAGTGCCAGGCCATCCACGCGCGCAGCGTGGTGCCGCTGCAGGACACGCCGCGCATCCGCATCCGCTACCGCGCGTCCCTGCGGGTGCCCAAGCAGCTCAAGTCCGTGATGGCGGCCTCGTTCGTGGCGCGCGAGGAGCACGGCGTGGAGGCGGAGGAGCACTACGAGATGCCGCAGCCGGTGCCCCCGTACCTGCTGGCGTTCGCGGTGGGCAGCCTCACGTCCAAGGAGTTGGGGCCGCGCTCGCGGGTGTGGGCGGAGCCGGAGGCGCTGGAGGACGCGGCGGACGAGTTCGCGGGCGTGGACGACATGCTCAAGGCCGCGGAGTCGCTCTTCGGGCCGTACGACTGGGAGCGCTTCGACCTGCTGCTGATGCCGCCGTCGTTCCCCTACGGCGGCATGGAGAACCCGCGCCTGACGTTCCTCACGCCCACGCTCATCGCGGGGGACAAGAGCTTGGTGAACGTGGTGGCGCACGAGTTGGCGCACTCGTGGACGGGCAACCTGGTGACGAACGCGTCCGCGGAGCACTTCTGGCTGAACGAAGGCTTCACCGTCTTCGCGGAGCGCCGCATCCTGGAGGCGCTGGCGGGGCCGGAGGTCGCGGCGCTGCACGCGGCCCTGGGGCGCCGTTCGCTGGATGAAGCGCTGCACCACTTCCGCGCGCACCCGCAGCTCACCGCGCTGCGCACGCACCTGTCTGGCGTGGACCCGGACGAGGCCTTCTCCCAGATTCCCTACGAGAAGGGTTACCTGCTGCTGCGCGCGCTGGAGGACGCGGTGGGCCGTCCCACCTTCGACGGCTTCCTGCGCCGCTACCTGGCGAAGTACCGCTTCCAGGCGCTCACCACGGAGGAGTTCGTCCGCTTCACGGAGGCCGAGCTGCCGGGTGCCCTGGCCAAGGTGGACGCGGACGCGTACCTGAACCGGCCCGGCGTGCCGCCCAGCGCGCCCCGCCCCACCTCCGCGCGGCTGGAGGCGCTGGAGAAGCTGCGCGGCACGGTGCCTTCGCAAGCGGACACGAAGGACTGGACGCCCACCGAGTGGCAGCTCTTCCTGGAGTCCATGCCGACGGACACGTCCCAGGACGTCTTCCGGGAGCTGGACGCGAGGTTCTCGCTCACGGGCAGCCGCAACTCGGAGGTGCTGGTGGCGTGGCTGGTGGCGGCGCTGCGCGCGGGCTTCGATGCTCCGCTCGGCCGGGCCGAGGAGTTCCTCGGCGAGGTGGGCCGGATGAAGTACCTGAAGCCGCTCTACAGCGTGCTCGCCTCGTCGCGCGACCACCGCAAGGTGGCGCGCGCGGCGTTCGAGAAGAACGGGGCGAGGTACCACCCCATCGCCCGGCAGGGCGTGGAGCTCATCCTCACCCGCGCGTGAGGCGGGTTACTTGAGGGTCGCGTCCAGGCGCTTCTTGGACAGGGCCAGGTACTCCGGGTTCATGTCGATGCCCACGTAGCGGTGGCCGTGCTTCAGGGCGGCCACGCCGGTGGTGCCGCTGCCGTTGAAGGGGTCCAGGATGAGCGAGTTCTCCGGGCAGCTCGCCTCCAGGATGCGCTCCAGCAGGGCCACCGGCTTCTGCGTGGGGTGGCTGCCGAAGGCCTTCTCCTCGCCGCGCGGGGCCGTCTGCGTCCACATGCGGCCGGCGCCGTCGGCGGTGAGTTCCTCGTCACCGTTGCGCGGCAGGTTCCACACGTCGCGCATCTGCTTGCCGCCGTTCTCCGCCTTCATGCGCTGGTAGTTGAAGACGTGCTTCAGCTTGCCGCCGGATGCCGGCGAGGCCCAGATGAGCAGCTCCGTGGAGTGCGTGAAGTAGCGGCACGCCAGGTTGGGGCTCGCGTTGGGCTTGTACCAGGTGACGGTGTTGAGCAGCTTGTAGCCCAGCTTCTGCATGGCGAAGCCGGCGTTGAAGATGACGTGCTGCGTGCCGCTCACCCACAGCGTGCCGCTGGGGCGCAGCAGGCGCTGGCAGGCGGCGAGCCACTTGGTGGTGAAGGCGTGGTCCTCCTCCACTCCGCGGGACACGTCCCACTGGCCCTTCGCCACGGAGACGCGCTTGCCACCCTTGCAGGTGGTGCCTCCGTTGGAGAGGAAGTACGGCGGGTCCGCGAAGATGAGGTCGAAGGACTGCTCGGGCAGCTGGGCCATCAGCTCCAGGCTGTCGCCCTGCAGCAGCGTGTAGGCCTCCCCGCGCTTCGCGAAGACGCTGTCGTTCTGGGAGCGTCGGACAATCTTCAGGGCAGGGGCAGCAGCTTCCGCGAACATCACGCCTCCGTCTTTGGGACAGACGTCTCTGGGACGCGGCGGACTGTGCGGTCACTTGCGTGCTACGTCGAATTTCTGGCCTGTAATTGGCTGTAGCACCGAAAGCGCGCGTGAAAATTTGACGAGCGCCTGGAGCTGAAACACCGCGAGCAGGGCGGGGAGCGCCTCTGTCTTTCGAGGCTCTCCACGACCCTGCTCGTGGGGTGCTGCGGATGCTGTGGAGCCGAAGGACTACGCCTTCTCGGGCTCGGCGGCCTTGGCGCCCTTCTTGGCGGCCGGCGCGTTGTTCGCGTACTTCTTCTTGAAGCGGTCGATGCGGCCGGCCGTGTCCAGCAGCTTGTACTTGCCGGTGAAGAACGGGTGGCAGTTCGAGCAGACTTCCACGCTGAACGAGCCGCGGGTGGACTTGGTCTCGACGATGTTGCCGCACGCGCAGGTGATGCGGGAGGGCGGGTAGACCGGGTGCAGGTCGGGCTTCATGGCTACTCTCCAGTGCGCCTTGCCCCCGCCCAGGATGGGAGGGAGGTCCAGCGTTGTAGTGGGTCGGGGCTTATAGCTACCGCCCCGACCTTTCTCAAGGATGCGCGTCCGGACCGGGGGTTTCTCCTCGGGGACGGCTCCCTCGGGCCTGGCTGGTGGCCGGCTGGCGACCAGTCAGGGGGACGGGGGCTAGGTGGGGCTCGGGGTGGTGGCGGGTGGGAGGGCCTTCGCCTCGGGGGCGGCCCGCCACAGGCGCCTGGCGGTCAGGGCCATGAACACGCCCATGGTGCCGTTGAGGTACAGCCACGCGACGTGGAGGTGCTGTTTCGCGGTCCAGAACCACACCATCAGGGCCAGGTTGAGGACGTAGACGAGCGCCACCACGCCCAGCGCGGAGAGGATGCCCGCCCGCCGCTTGAAGATGAGCAGCGCGATGGTGAGGGGGTTGAGGACCGTGAACAGCTCGTTCACGACGACGAACGGCGTGGGCAGCGGGTCCGCCGGATCATTCGCGAAGAGGCCGTACTTCGCCACGACGAGGATGTGAATCAGGGAGCCCACGGAGAAGCACACGAACCAGATGGCCAGGATGATGCGGTTGGGCCACGGTGAGCCCCCGCTGGATGTTTCAACGGTCATGACTTGTCCTCCAGGGCCTCGCGCAACAGCGTGGCCACGTGCCGCACGTACGGCTCCTGCATGAGTTGATGGTGTCCCCCAGGGACGTCCTTCACGTCCAGTCCCCCCCGGACGAAGGGCTCCCAGCCGCGGTGGCGGGGCACCTCGGGGGTGGGGGTCCCTTCCGTGGCGGCGAGCAACAGCGCCGGTCCGTCGTAGGGGCCAGGCACGTAGCGGTCCATGGCGCGCAGGTTGGCCTGGTAGACGCGGAACAAGGCGCGCAATTGCTCGCGGCCCGTCGCTTCCTCCAGGAGTCCGGCCTGGACGCCCACGGCGAGGAGCGTCCCCAGCATGGCTTCGTCATCCATGCGCTCCAGGGCCTCGTTGGACACCGGCAGGGTCAGGGAGAAGGCCTGGGCCACCGTCAGGGCGAAGGCGACGCGTGTGCTGGCGTCGGGGTCTTTCCTGGGAGCGTCGCCGGGAGGCGCCCCGACGCCGGGGACGTAGGCGTCCAGCAGCGCCAGCAGCCCCACGGTCTGGCCTTGAGCGCGCAGCTGGCGGGCCATCTCGAAGGCGATGACGCCGCCGAGCGACCAGCCCGCGAGGCGGTACGGCCCTTCGGGCTGCTCCGCGCGAATGGCGGCCACGTACAGGGTGGCCATCTCCTCCACGGTCTCCACCACGGCATGGCCGGCCTGGAGGCCGCGAGCCTGGAGGCCGAAGACGGGCTGCTGGGGCCCCAGGAGCCGCGCCAGCTCCGGGTAGGCGAGCACGTTGCCGCCACCCGGGTGGACGAGGAACAGGGGCCGGAGGCCCGCGTCGCCCTTCTCCAGCGGGACGAGCGGCGACCACGTCTCCGTCTCGGCGCGAAGCAGGTTGGCCAGCTCCTCCACGGTGGGGTGCTGGAAGAGCGCGGCCAGGGGGACATCGCGGCCCAGTTGTTCGCGCAGCGCGGCCATCAGGCGGACCGCGAGCAGCGAGTGGCCTCCCAGCGCGAAGAAGCTGGTGCGCACCCCGATGGGCTTCACGCCCAGGACCTCTTCCCACACCGCCACGAGCTGGGACTCCAGCGCGTCACGGGGTGCGACGAAGTTGTCGGCCTGGGACTTGGTGACGTCCAGGTCTGGCAGGGCCTTGCGGTCCACCTTGCCGTTGGAGTTGAGCGGCAGTGCCTCCAGTACCACCACCGCTCCGGGCACCATGTACTCCGGCAGCCGTTGGCGCAGACTTGCCTTCAGCGACTCCGCTTCCAGTGTCGCGTTGGCCTTCGGGGCCACGTACGCCACGAGCCGCTTCTCCGCGCCCTCCCCCTTCGCCACCACCACCGCGTCCTTCACCGACTCCTGCTGGCGCAGTGCGGACTCCACCTCGCCCAGCTCGATGCGGAAGCCTCGCACCTTCACCTGGAAGTCCACTCGGCCCAGGTACTCCAGCACTCCATCCGCGCGGTACCGCACCCGGTCTCCCGTGCGGTACATCCGGCTGCCTTCGGGGCCGTAGACTTCCGGCAGGAACTTCTCCGCCGTCAGCTCCGGCCTCAGCAGGTAGCCGCGTGCCTGGCCTTCTCCCGCCAGGAACAGCTCGCCCGCGACGCCCACCGGCACCGGCTGCAGGTACTTGTCCAACACGTACGCACGCGTGTTGGTGAGCGGGCGACCGATGTTCGGCACCTCATTCCGCCCCACCAGCGACCACGTCGAGTACGTCGTGTCTTCCGACGGGCCGTATAGGTTGTAGACCTTCCTCACCGTGGGGATGCCGTAGACGCTCTTCGCCAACGTCTCCGGCAATGCTTCACCAGCGAGGTTGATGACCTGCACTGTCGGCGGCACCGCGTTCAGCCGCACCAACTGCGCCATCGCCGACGGCACCGTATTGATGAGCGTGACGTCCACCTCCGGCTTCTCCTCCACCAGATGCAGGGCGTTGCGTACCACCACCACGCTGCCGCCTCGCACCAGCGGCGCGAAGAGTTCGAACACCGAGAGGTCGAAGTTCAGGCTCGTTGCCGCAAGTACTGCCTTCGTCTCTTCTTCGGTGAACGTCTCCGTCGCCCACGACAGGAAGGCCGCCGCGTTCCGGTGTGTCACCGCCACGCCCTTCGGACGGCCCGTGCTTCCCGACGTGTAGATGAGGTACGCCACGTTCTCCGGACGCAGACCTGCTTCCGGTGCTTCCTTCGGCTCCATGACCAACGTCGCATCCGTGTCCAGGCAGACCGCCTGCGCGCTGACGGCAGGCAACGACTCCAACAGGTGCGAGTGCGCGACCAACGCCGGGCCTTGCGCATCCTCCAGCAGCCAGCCCAGTCGCTCCTTCGGGTAGCTCGGATCCAACGGTACGTACGCGCCGCCGGCCTTGAGGATGCCCAGCGTCCCCACCACCACGTCCGCCGTGCGCTCCACGCACAGGCCTACTCGAGACTCGGGGCCCACTCCCAGCTTGCGCAGCCGGTGTGCCAGCTGGTTCGCCTTCTCCTCCACCTCCCGGTACGTCAGTTGCTGCTTGCCGCTCACCACCGCCACGGCATCCGGCGTGCGCTTCGCTTGTGCCTCGAAGAGCTGGGGAATCGTCGCGGCGCGGTCGTACTCCGCCTGCCGCTGGTTCCACGTCACCAGCACCTGCTGGCGCTCCGCCGGAGTGAGTAGGGGCAACTGGCCCACCGCTGTTTCCGGCTTCGCCACCACGCCTTCCAGCAGCATGTGCAGGTGCTCCACCATCCGGCGCACCGTCGCTGCTTCGAACAGGTCGGTGCTGTATTCCAGCGTTCCGCTCAGGCCCTCCGCGGTCTCCACGAAGAAGACGCTCAGGTCGAACTTCGACGTTCCGCCCGCGATCTCCACGGGCCTGAGCGTCATGCCGGGCAGCCGGGCTTCACCGACGGGCACGTTCTGGAGCGCCAGCAGCGTCTGGAACAGCGGCGTGTGGCTGCGGCTGCGCTCGGGCTGGAGCGCCTCCACCAGCTTCTCGAACGGCACCTCCTGGTGTTCCTGCGCCTCCAGGACCGTCTCACGCACCTGCTGGAGCAGGCCCCGGAAGCTGGGGTCTCCGGACAGGTCCGTGCGCAGCACCAGCGTGTTGACGAAGAAGCCGATGAGGCCCTCCACCTCCGCGCGTGTGCGACCCGCGATGGGCGAACCCACGCTGATGTCCTGCTGGCCGCTGTAGCGCGACAGCAGGACCTGCCAACCCGCCAGCAGCACCATGTACAGCGAGGCCCCTTCACGCTGCGCGAGGCCACGGAGGCCCTGGGCTAGCGATTGCGGCCAGAGGAAGTTCTGGGTCGCTCCCGCGGTTCCTCGCACCGCGGGACGCGGACGGTCCGTGGGCAACTCCAGCACTGGCGGCGCACCGGAGAGCTTCTGCTTCCAGTAGTCCACCTCCCGCTGGAGCGTCGCGCCCTGCAACCCGCCGCGCTGCCAGGCCGCGTAGTCCGCGTACTGCACGGGCAGCTCCGGCAGCGGCGAGGGCTGGCCCTGCACGAACGCCGCGTAGAGCGCGCCGACCTCGCGGACCAACACGCCGAGCGACCATCCGTCCGAGACGATGTGGTGCATCGTGACGACGAGCACGTGCTCGCGCGCGTCGAGTTTCAGCAGGAGCGCTCGGAGGAGCGGGCCGCGTGCGAGTTCGAAGGGCCTCAGCACCTCTTGCTCCACACGCTTGCGAAGAGCGGCGGTGTTCGACGTCAGGTCATCCACCGCCAGCGTGAAGGCGCTATCGGACGTGGTCCGTTGCTCCGGCTCGGGGTTGCCCGCGACGAACGTTGTCCGCAGGGCCTCGTGACGGCGCACGACCTCACGCAGGGCCCGGTCCAGGACCTCCACGTTCAGGTCGCCTTCCAGCCGTACCGCGATGGGTACGTTGTAGAGCGCCGTGCCCGGCTCCAGCTGATCGATGAACCACAGGCGCTGCTGCGCGAACGACAGTGGCAGCGCTGCGTCTCGTGACACGGGCACGAGGGCCGGTGCCTTCGCGCGTCCGGCCTTCTCCAGCCGCCGGGCGAGAGCTTCCACCGTGGGCGCTTCGAACAACGCGCGCAGCGGCAACTCCGATCCCGTCTCCGCGCGCACCCGCGACACCACCTGTGTCGCGAGCAGCGAGTGGCCACCCAGCGCGAAGAAGTCGTCCTTCACGCCCACCTGGGGGACTCGCAGCACTTCCGCCCAGATGGACGCCAGCTTCGCTTCCACTTCCGTGCGGGGCGCTTCGTACGTGTTGCCGGACTTCTGGGCCTCTGGCTCCGGCAGGGCCTTGCGGTCCACCTTGCCGTTGGAGTTGAGCGGCAGTGCCTCCAGCACCACCACCGCTCCGGGCACCATGTACTCCGGCAAGCGCTGACGCAGGCTCGCCTTCAGTGCCTCCGCTTCCAGTGTCGCGCCTGCCTTCGGCGCCACGTACGCCACGAGCCGCTTCTCCGCGCCCTCCCCCTTCGCCACCACCACTGCGTCCTTCACCGTCTCCTGCTGGCGCAGTGCGGACTCCACTTCGCCCAGCTCGATGCGGAAGCCTCGCACCTTCACCTGGAAGTCCACTCGGCCCAGGTACTCCAGCACGCCGTCCGCCCGGTACCGCACCCGGTCTCCCGTGCGGTACATGCGGCTGCCTTCCGGGCCGTACACCTCTGGCAGGAACTTCTCCGCCGTCAACTCCGGCCTCAGCAGGTAGCCGCGCGCCTGGCCTTCGCCCGCCAGGAACAACTCGCCCGCCACGCCCACCGGTACCGGCTGCAGGTACTTGTCCAGCACGTACGCCCGCGTGTTGGTGAGCGGCCGGCCGATGTTCGGCACCTCTCCGCGCCCCACCAGCGACCACGTCGAGTACGTCGTGTCTTCCGACGGCCCGTACAGGTTGTAGAGCTTCCTCACCGTGGGGATGCCGTAGACGCTCTTCGCCAACGTCTCCGGCAGTGCTTCGCCAGCGAGGTTGATGACCTGCACCGAGGGCGGCACGGCGTTGAGCCGCACCAACTGCGCCATCGCCGACGGCACCGTGTTGATGAGCGTCACCTCCGCCTCCGGCTTCTCCTCCACCAGATGCAGGGCATTGCGCACCACCACCACGCTGCCGCCCCTCACCAGCGGCGCGAAGAGTTCGAACACCGAGAGGTCGAAGTTCAGGCTCGTCGCCGCGAGCACCGCCTTCGTCTCCTCCTCCGTGAACGTCTCCGTTGCCCACGCCAGGAAGGCCGCCGCGTTCCGGTGCGTCACCGCCACGCCCTTCGGGCGGCCTGTGCTTCCTGACGTGTAGATGAGGTACGCCACGTTCTCCGGGCGCACCTCCGGCGTCGGCGGGCAGCAGGACTCTTCCGCCCACTCTTCTTCACGGTCCAGGCACACCGCCTTCGCGCTGAAGGCGGGCAGCGACTCCAGCAGGTGCGAGTGCGCCACCAACGCTGGGCCCTGTGCGTCCTCCAGCAGCCAGCCCAGTCGCTCCTTCGGATAGCTCGGATCCAGCGGCACGTAGGCGCCGCCCGCCTTGAGGATGCCCAGCGTTCCCACCACGACGTCCGTCGTGCGCTCCACGCACAGGCCCACTCGGGACTCGGGGCCCACTCCCAGCTTGCGCAGCCGGTGCGCCAACTGGTTCGCCTTCGCCTCCACCTCCCGGTACGTCAGCCGCTGCTTGCCGCTCACCACCGCCACGGCATCCGGCGTGCGCTTCGCCTGCGCCTCGAAGAGCGCCGGAATCGTCGCGTCCCGGCCGTACTCCGCCTGCTGCTGGTTCCACGTCACCAGCACTTGCTGACGCTCCACGGGCGTGAGCAGGGACAGCCGTCCCACCGCTGCGTCCGGCTTTGACACCACGCCTTCCAGCAGCATGCGCAGGTGCTCCACCATCCGGCGCATCGTCGTCGCTTCGAACAGGTCGGTGCTGTACTCCACCGCTCCGGCCAGCCCGTCCGGCGTCTCCGTGAAGAAGAGGCTCAGGTCGAACTTCGACGTGCGGCCCTCGAGACTCATGGGCTTGAGCACCAGCCCTGGGAGATGAGACTCCTCGTTGGGCACGTTCTGGAGCGACATCAACGTCTGGAACAGCGGCGTGTGGCTCAGGCTGCGCTCCGGATGCAGCGCTTCCACCAGCTTCTCGAACGGCACGTCCTGGTGCTCGTACGCCCCCAGCACCATCTCCCGCACCTGCGCGAGCAGCGCGCGGAAAGACACCTCTCCATCGACCTGGGTGCGCAGCACCAGCGTGTTGACGAAGAAGCCGATGAGGCCCTCCACCTCCGCGCGCGTGCGTCCCGCGATGGGCGAACCCACGCTGATGTCCGCCTGCCCCGAGTAGCGCGACAGCAGCACCTGCCACCCGGCCAGCAGCACCATGAACAGCGACGCGCCTTCACTTCGAGCCAGTGCGCCCAACCGCTGGGACAGCTCCAGCGGCAGCATGAAGCCCAGCGTCGAGCCGGCGTTCGTGCGCACCGCCGGACGCGGACGGTCCGTCGGCAACTCCAGCACCGGCGGTGCTCCCGTCAGCGACTGCTTCCAGTAGTCCACCTCGCGCGCCAGGGTTTCATCCCTCAGCCAGTCGCGCTGCCAGGCCGCGTAGTCCGCGTACTGCACCGGCAGCGGCGGCAGTGCCAACGCCAGGCCGCTCGCCCGCGCGGTGTACAGCGCCCCCAGCTCGCGGAGCAGAACGCCCACGGACCAGCCGTCCGACACGGCGTGGTGCATCGTGATCACGAGCAGGTGGTCGCGTGCATCCATGCGCACCATCAGCGCCCGCAGGAGCGGTCCACGCATCAGGTCGAAGGGCTTCGCCAACTCCTCCAGTACCCGCTGACGGGCCACGTCCTCCCGCTCGGGGCCGGAACCCGTCAGGTCCATGATGTTCAACGGCACGTCCACGGACGCGTGGATGCGCTGGACGGGCTGACCTGATTCCTCCTCGAACGTCGTGCGCAGGGCTTCGTGCCGTTGCACGACCTCCCGCAGGGCCTGCTCCAGCGCCGCGGCGTCCAGGTCTCCTTCCAACCGCACCACGGTGGGCACGTTGTAGAGCGGGCTGCCCGGCTCCAGCTGGTCGATGAACCACAACCGCTGCTGCGCGAAGGACAGCGGCAGCGACGCCGGACGCGCTCCGGCGCTCAGCGTGGGCACGCCGGAGCGCCCCAGTTGCTCGATCCTCTGCGCCAGCGTCTCCACCGTGGGCGCTTCGAACAGCAGGCGCAGCGGCATCTCCACGCCCAGCGACGTGCGGATGCGCGACACCACCTGCGTCGCCAGCAGCGAGTGTCCGCCCAGCGCGAAGAAGTTGTCCTTCACGCCCACGCGCTGCAGGCGCAGCACCTCCGCCCAGATGGACGCGAGCTTCGCCTCCGTCACGGTGCGCGGGGCCACGTAGGCGTCGCCCCCTCGGGCGGCCTCCGGCTCCGGTAGCGCCCTGCGGTCCACCTTGCCGTTCGCGTTGAGCGGCAGGGCGTCCAGCACCATCAGCGCCCCCGGCACCATGTACTCGGGCATCCCCTGGCGCAGGCCCGTGCGCAGCGTGTCCACGTCCAGCGCGTGGCCTTCCTTCGCCACGACGTAGCCCACCAGCCGCTTGTCGGCGCCGTCGCCCCGCACCAGCACCACGGCCTCGCTCACGCCCGGCTGCCGCGCCAGCGCGGTTTCGACCTCGCCCAGTTCGATGCGGAAGCCGCGCACCTTCACCTGGGAGTCCAGGCGGCCGATGAAGTCCAGCTGTCCGTCCGCACGCCAGCGCACGACGTCGCCCGTCCGGTAGAGCCGGGCGCCCGCTTCACCCGAGAAGGCGTCCGGCACGAAGCGCTCGGCGGTGAGTCCCGGACGTCCCGCGTAGCCACGCGCCACGCCCACGCCGCCGATGTGCAACTCGCCGCGCACGCCCATGGGCACCAGCTGCCCGTGCGGGTCCAATACGTAGACGCGCACGTTCGCCAGCGGCTTGCCGATGGACGGCACGTTTCCATCCGCCACCACCTCGCCCAGCGTGGCGATGACGGTGGCTTCCGTCGGGCCGTACGTATTGAGCAGGCGCCGACCCGGAGCCCACCGCGCGGCGACTTCCGCGGGCAAGGCCTCACCACCGGAGATGACGGTGCGCACATTGGGGAGCCCCTCGGAGGAGGTGGCCGCCAGCGCCGCGGGGGTGAGGCTGACGACGCTCAACTCCTGCTCACGCAGCAGCACGGGCAGCGGCGCGCCCGGCATCAGCTTCTCCAGCGGCGCGAGCACCAGCGTGGCGCCGTTGCAGAGCGTGGTGAAGATCTCCTCCACGGACAGGTCGAAGCTGAGGCTGGCGAACTGAAGCACGCGGCTGCCAGGGCCAATGCCGTATGCCACCGCTTCGTGGGTGACCAGGTTGGCCACGCCGCGGTGCTCCACCGCCGTGCCCTTCGGCGTCCCCGTGCTGCCCGAGGTGTAGAGCAGGTACGCCATGTTCGCGGGTGTCACGCCCGTCACGGGCGCATCCGTCGGCTCCTCGGCCAGCGATTCGCGCTCGGTGTCCAAGCAGAGCGAGCGCGCATGCAGGGCCTCCGGGAAACGGGCCACTAGTGGCTGCTGGGTGACGAGCACCTGCGCCGCACTGTCCTCCAACATGAACGACAGGCGCTCACGGGGCAGGAGCGGATCCACGGGCACCCAGGCGCCACCGGCCTTCAGGATGCCGAGCAGGCCGATGACGATGTCGAGGGAGCGCTCGACGCTGAGCGCGACGCGGACCTCCGGGCCCACGCCACGACGGCGCAGGGCGTGGGCGAGCTGATTGGCGTGCGCGTCGAGCTGCGCGTACGTCAGTTGCGTTCCCTCGAAGACAGCCGCCACGGCCTCTGGCGCGCGACGGACCTGCGCCTCGAAGAGCGCATGCAGGCAGGACTCGGGGAAGGGCGCGCGCGTGGCGTTCCACTCCACCAGCATTTCGCGGCGCTCGGGGCCGGTCAGCAGGGGCAGTCGGGCCACTCGCGTGTCAGGGCGCGCGACCGCGCCTTCGAGCAGCGTGTGCAGGTGCGTGACCATCCGCTGGACGGTGCCCGCGTCGAACAGCTCCGTGCTGTACTCCATCGTGCCGGAGAGGCCCTGAGGCAGATCCATGAACGACACGCTCAGGTCGAACTGCGCGATGGGGCTCTCCACGTTCACCGGCTGGAGCACCACGTCCGGCAGCCGCAGCTCGCCCATCGGCATGTTCTGGAGGGCGAGCATCGTCTGGAACAGCGGCGTGTGGCTGCGGCTGCGCTCGGGCTGGAGGACCTCCACCAGCTTCTCGAACGGGACCTCCTGGTGCTCATACGCATCCAGCACCGTTTCACGCACCTGAGCGAGCAACTGCCGGAAGGACAGGGCGCCGTCCACGTTCGCGCGCAGCACGAGCGTGTTGACGAAGAAGCCGATGAGCCCCTCCAGCTCCGCGCGCATGCGGCCCGCGATGGGGGAACCCACGCTGATGTCCTGCTGGCCGCTGTAGCGAGCCATCAGCACCTGCCACCCTGACAGCAGCACCATGTACAGCGAGGCCCCTTCTCGCTGGGCCAGCGCCTTGAGCGCTCCCGTCAACGACCGGGGCAGGGTGAAGGCGTACTTCGCGCCCGCGATGCCCCGCTCGGGCGGACGCGGGCGGTCCGTGGGCAGCTCCAGCACCGGCGGCGCGCCGGCGAGCTTCCGCTTCCAGTAGTCCACCTGCCGCGCGAGGACTTCTCCCTGGAGCCGGCCGCGTTGCCAGGACGCGTAGCGCGCGTACTGCACGGGCAGCTCGGGCAGGGGGGACGGCTGCCCCGAGGAGAAGGCCGCGTAGAGCGCGCCCACCTCGCGGATCAACACGCCCAGCGACCAGCCGTCCGACACGATGTGGTGCATCGTCACCACGAGGACGCTCTCGCGCCCCCCAAGCGTGAACAGCCGGGTGCGGATCAACGGCCCACGGCCCAGGTCGAAGGGACGGAGCATCTCCTGCTCCACCTGCCGGCGGGCCTCCGTCTCGCGGCGAGCTTCGTCGACGGAACGCAGGTCCTCCCGGCCCAGTTCCAGCGACAGGGTGGGCTGGATGACCTGGATGGCCTGACCGCCGCGTTCCTCGAAGGTGGTCCGCAGGGCTTCGTGACGGCGCACGACCTCGTTCAGGGCCCGCTCCAGGGCCGCGACATCCAGCGAGCCCACCAGCCGAACCGCCACGGGCAGGTTGTAGAGCGCCGTTCCGGGCTCCAGCTGGTCGATGAACCAGAGCCGCTGCTGCGCGAACGACAGCGGCGGCGTCGTGCCCATCAACGAGTCGCCCGGCATCGAGCTCTGGCCGCGGCCCGCCGTCCCCATCCGTTGGGCCAGGGCCTCGAGCGTGGGAGCCTCGAACAACGCGCGCAGCGGCAACTCCACGCCGGTCTCCGTGCGGATGCGCGACACCACCTGCGTCACCAGCAGCGAGTGGCCTCCGAGCGCGAAGAAGTCGTCCTTCACGCCCACCTGGGGGACTCGCAGCACTTCCGCCCAGATGGCCGCCAGCTTCGCTTCCGTCTCCGTGCGCGGGGCCACGTACGCGCGGGTGGAGGTCGGTGCCTCCGGCTCCGGCAGGGCCTTGCGGTCCACCTTGCCGTTGGAGTTGAGCGGCAGTGCCTCCAGCACCACCACTGCTCCGGGCACCATGTACTCCGGCAGCCGCTGGCGCAGACTTGCCCTCAGCGCCTCCGCTTCCAGCGTCGCGCCTGCCTTCGGGGCCACGTACGCCACAAGCCGCTTCTCCGCGCCCTCCCCCTTCGCCACCACGACGGCTTCCTTCACCGTCTCCTGCTGGCGCAGTGCGGACTCCACTTCGCCCAGCTCGATGCGGAAGCCGCGCACCTTCACCTGGAAGTCCACTCGGCCCAGGTACTCCAGCACTCCATCCGCGCGGTACCGCACCCGGTCTCCCGTGCGGTACATGCGGCTGCCTTCCGGGCCGTAGACTTCCGGCAGGAACTTCTCCGCCGTCAACTCCGGCCTCAGCAGGTAGCCGCGTGCCTGGCCTTCTCCCGCCAGGAACAGCTCGCCCGCCACGCCCACCGGCACCGGCTGCAGATACTTGTCCAGCACGTACGCCCGCGTGTTGGTGAGCGGGCGGCCGATGTTCGGCACCTCATTCCGCCCCACCAGCGACCACGTCGAGTACGTCGTGTCTTCCGACGGGCCATACAGGTTGTAGAGCTTCTGAACCGTGGGGATGCCGTAGACGCCCTTCGCCAACGTCTCCGGCAACGCTTCACCGGCGAGGTTGATGACTTGCACCGACGGCGGCACTGCATTCAGCCGAACCAACTGCGCCATCGCCGACGGCACCGTGTTGATGAGCGTGACCTCCGCCTCCGGCTTCTCCTCCGCCAGGTGCAGGGCGTTGCGCACCACCACCACGCTGCCACCCCTCACCAACGGAGCGAACAGCTCGAACACTGAGAGGTCGAAGTTCAGGCTCGTCGCCGCGAGCACTGCCTTCGTCTCTTCTTCGGTGAACGTCTCTGTCGCCCACGCGAGGAAGGCCACCGCGTTCCGGTGCGTCACCGCGACGCCCTTCGGACGGCCCGTGCTTCCCGACGTGTAGATGAGGTACGCCACGTTTTCAGGACGGGGCCCTGCATCTGGCGCCTCGGTCGGCTCCGTGGCCAACGTCGCGTCCGTGTCCAGGCACACCGCCTGCGCACTGAATGCGGGCAACGACTCCAGCAGGTGCGAGTGCGCCACCAGCGCCGGGCCCTGCGCGTCCTCCAGCAGCCAGCCCAGTCGCTCCTTCGGGTAGCTCGGATCCAACGGCACGTAGGCGCCGCCGGCCTTGAGGATGCCCAGCGTCCCCACCACGACGTCCGCCGTGCGCTCCACGCACAGGCCTACTCGCGACTCCGGGCCCACTCCCAGCTTGCGCAGCCGGTGTGCCAACTGGTTCGCCTTCGCCTCCACCTCCCGGTACGTCAGCCGCTGATTGCCGCTCACGACTGCCACGGCATCCGGCGTTCGCTTCGCCTGCGCCTCGAAGAGCGCCGGAATCGTCGCGTCCCGGTCGTACTCCGCCTGCTGCTGGTTCCACGTCACCAACACCTGCTGACGCTCCGCCTCCGTCAGAATGGGCAGCCGGCCCACTGCCTCCTCCGGATTCGCCACCACGCCTTCCAGCAGCATGCGCAGGTGCTCCACCATCCGGCGCATCGTCGTCACTTCGAACAGGTCGGTGCTGTACTCCACCGCGCCCGTCAGCCCGTCTGGCGTCTCCGTGAAGAAGAGGCTCAGGTCGAACTTCGACGTGCGGCCTTCGTAGGGCACGGGCTTGAGCACCAGGCCGGGGAGTCTGGACTCCTCGACAGGCACGTTCTGGAGCGACATCGACGTCTGGAACAGCGGCGTGTGGCTCAGGCTGCGCTCGGGCTGCAGTGCCTCCACCAGTTTTTCGAAGGGCACGTCCTGGTGCTCGTACGCGCCCAGCACCGTGCCCCTCACCTGCTTCAGCAGCTCACGGAAGGACGCCTCTCCGTAGACCTGGGCGCGCAGCACCAGCGTGTTGACGAAGAAGCCGATGAGGCCCTCCACCTCCGCGCGCGTGCGGCCCGCGATGGGGGAACCCACGCTGATGTCCTGCTGCCCTGAGTAGCGCGACAGCAGCACCTGCCACCCGGCCAGCAGCGCCATGAACAGCGAGGCGCCCTCTTGCTGGGCCAGCGTGTTCAGCTTCCGGGACAGGTCCAGCGGCAGCATGAAGCCCAGCGTCGTGCCGGCGTTGGTGCGCACCGCCGGACGCGGACGGTCCGTCGGCAGCTCCAGCACCGGCGGCGCTCCCATCAGCGACTGCTTCCAGTAGTCCACCTCGTGCGCCAGGGCCTCATCCCGCAGCCAGTCACGCTGCCAGGCCGCGTAGTCTCCGTACTGCACGGGCAGCTCGGGCAGGGGTGACGGCTGCCCCGCTGAGAAGGCTGCGTACAGCGCGCCCACTTCGCGGATCAACACGCCCAACGACCAGCCGTCCGACACGATGTGGTGCATCGAGACGACCAGCGCGTGCTCCCGATTGCCCAACTTCAGCAGGAGCGCTCGAAGCAGCGGACCGCGCGACAGGTCGAACGGCTTCAACATCTCCTGTTCGATCCGCTGCCGTGCATCCGCCTCGGACACCTCCACCCGCTCCAGGTGCAGGGCCATGTCCGAATGGATGACCTGGATGGGCTGACCGTCCTGCACCTCGAAGGTCGTGCGCAGGGCCTCGTGACGAATCACGACCTCACGCAGGGCGCGCTCCAGGACGCCCACGTCCAGGTCACCCTCCAGCCGCAGTGTCACGGGCATGTTGTAGAGCGCGGTGCCCGGCTCCAGCTGGTCGATGAACCACAACCGCTGCTGCGCGAACGACAGCGGCCGTGCGGCGGCCCCCAGCCTGCGCGTCATCGCTGTCTTGCTAGAGAACGCGGCTTTCTCCAGCTGATGGGCGAGCGACTCCACCGTGCGCGATTCGAACAGCGCGCGCAGCGGCAGCTCCGCGCCCATCTCCGCGCGCACTCGCGACACCACCTGTGTCGCCAGCAGGGAGTGGCCACCCAGCGCGAAGAAGTCGTCCTTCACGCCCACCTGGGGCACCCGCAGCACCTCCGCCCAGATGGCCGCGAGCCTTGCTTCCGCATCCGTGCGCGGGGCCTCGTAGGTACTTCCGGCCTTTTGAGCATCCGGCTCCGGCAGGGCCTTGCGGTCCACCTTGCCGTTGGAGTTGAGCGGCAGTGCCTCCAGCACCACCACCGCTCCGGGCACCATGTACTCCGGCAACCGCTGACGCAGGCTCGCCTTCAGTGCCTCCGCTTCCAACGTCGTGCCGGTCTTCGGGGCCACGTACGCCACGAGCCGCTTCTCCGCGCCCTCCCCCTTCGCCACCACCACTGCGTCCTTCACCGACTCCTGTTGACGCAGGGCTGCTTCGACTTCGCCCAGCTCGATGCGGAAGCCTCGCACCTTCACCTGGAAGTCCACTCGGCCCAGGTACTCCAGCACTCCGTCCGCGCGGTACCGCACCCGGTCTCCCGTGCGGTACATCCGGCTGCCTTCCGGGCCGTAGACTTCCGGCAGGAACTTCTCCGCCGTCAGCTCCGGCCTCAGCAGGTAGCCGCGCGCCTGGCCTTCTCCTGCCAGGAACAGCTCTCCCGCGACGCCCACCGGAACCGGCTGCAGGTACTTGTCCAACACGTACGCACGCGTGTTGGTGAGCGGGCGGCCGATGTTCGGCACCTCATTCCGCCCCACCAGCGACCACGTCGAGTACGTCGTGTCTTCCGACGGGCCGTATAGGTTGTACAGCTTGCGCACCGTGGGGATGCCGTAGACGCCCTTCGCCAGCGTCTCGGGCAGTGCCTCGCCAGCGAGATTCACTACGCGCACCGACGGCGGCACGGCGTTCAGCCGCACCAACTGCGCCATCGCCGACGGCACCGTGTTGATGAGCGTCACCTCCGCCTCCGGCTTCTCCTCCGCCAGGTGCAGGGCATTGCGCACCACCACCACGCTGCCGCCTCGCACCAGCGGCGCGAACAGCTCGAACACCGAGAGGTCGAAGTTCAGGCTCGTCGCCGCGAGCACTGCCTTCGTCTCTTCTTCGGTGAACGTCTCCGTTGCCCACGCCAGGAAGGCCACTGCGTTCCGGTGCGTTACCGCCACGCCCTTCGGGCGGCCTGTGCTTCCTGACGTGTAGATGAGATACGCCACGTTCTCCGGGCGCACCTCCGGCGTCGGCGGGCAGCAGGACTCTTCCGCCCACTCATCCTCACGGTCCAGGCACACCGCCTGCGCGCTGAAGGCGGGCAGCGACTCCAAGAGGTGCGAGTGCGCCACCAATGCCGGGCCCTGCGCATCCTCCAGCAGCCAGCCCAGTCGCTCCTTCGGGTAGCTCGGATCCAACGGTACGTAGGCGCCGCCGGCCTTGAGGATGCCCAGCGTCCCCACCACCACGTCCGCCGTGCGCTCCACGCACAGGCCTACTCGCGACTCCGGGCCCACTCCCAGCTTGCGCAACCGGTGCGCCAACTGGTTCGCCTTCGCCTCCACCTCCCGGTACGTCAGCCGCTGCTTGCCGCTCACCACGGCTACAGCATTCGGGGTGCGCTTCGCTTGTGCCTCGAAGAGCTGGGGAATCGTCGCGGCGCGGTCGTACTCCGCCTGCTGCTGGTTCCACGTCACCAGCACCTGCTGACGCTCCGCGTCCGTCAGCATGGGCAGCCGGCCGACTGCCTCCTCCGGCTTCGCCACCACGCCTTCCAACAGCACCCGCAGGTGCTCCGCCATCCGGCGCACCGTCGCTGCTTCGAACAGGTCGGTGCTGTACTCCATCGCGCCCGTCAGTCCGTCTGGCGTCTCCATGAAGAAGAGGCTCAGGTCGAACTTCGACGTCCGGCCTTCGTAGGCCACGGGCTTGAGCGTCAATCCCGGCAGTCGCGTTTCACTCTCAGGCAGGTTCTGGAGCGCCAGGAACACCTGGAACAGCGGCGTGTGACGCCGATCGCGCTCGGGCTGGAGCGCCTCCACCAGCTTCTCGAACGGCACTTCCTGGTGCTCGTATGCGCCCAGCACCGTCTCCCGCACCTGCGTGAGCAGCGCCCGGAAGGACTGGCCTCCATCCACCTGGGCGCGCAGCACCAGCGTGTTGACGAAGAAGCCGATGAGGCCTTCCACCTCCGCGCGCGTGCGGCCCGCGATGGGCGAACCCACGCTGATGTCGTCCTGCCCCGAGTACCTCGACAGCAGGACCTGCCAACCCGCAAGCAGCGCCATGTACAGCGACGCACCTTCCCGCTGGGCCAGCGCCTTGAGGTCCCCCGTCAGCGACCGGGACAGGGGGAAGGAGTACGTCGCTCCCGCGCTGCCACGCACCGGCGGACGGGGATGGTCCGTGGGCAACTCCAGCACCGGCGGCGCGCCAACGAGCTTCCGCTTCCAGTAGTCCACCTCCTGCTGGAGCGTCGCGCCCTGCAACCCGTCGCGCTGCCAGGCCGCGTAGTCCGCGTACTGCACAGGGAGCTCTGGCAGCGGCGACGGACGGCCTTCCGCGAAGGCCGCGTACAGCGCGCCCACCTCCCGGATCAGCACGCCCAGCGACCAGCCGTCCGACACGATGTGATGCATCGTGACGACCAACACGTGCTCCGCGCTTCCCAGCGTCAGCAGGAGTGCCCGGATCAGCGGACCGCGCGACAGGTCGAACGGCTTCAACATCTCCTGCTCAATCCGCTGCCGCGCATCCCCCGAGGACACCTCCACCCGCTCCAGATGCAGGGTCATGTCCGAGTGGATGACCTGGAGGGACTGACCATCCTTCTCCGCGAACGTCGTCCGCAGCGCTTCATGGCGCCGCACCACTTCGCGCAGCGCCCGTTCCAGGACATCCTGGCGTAGCGCTCCCTCCAGCCGCACCGCGACGGGCACGTTGTAGAGCGCGGTGCCCGGTTCCAGTTGGTCGATGAACCACAACCGCTGCTGCGCGAACGACAGCGGCCGGGCGGCATCTCCCAGCCTGCGATCCATCGTGTTCTTGCCAGAGAGCGCGGTCTGCCCCAGCTGACGAGCGAGTGACTCCACCGTGCGCGCTTCGAACAGCGCGCGCAGCGGCAGCTCCGCGCCCGTCTCCGCGCGAACCCGTGACACGACTTGCGTCGCGAGAAGCGAGTGGCCACCCAGCGCGAAGAAGTCGTCCTTCACGCCCACCCGCGGGACGCGCAGCACTTCCGCCCAGATGGCCGCCAGCTTCGCTTCCGTCTCCGTGCGCGGGGCTGCGTAGGTGACGATGGCTGCTGGCGCCTCCGGATCCGGCAGGGCTTTGCGGTCCACCTTGCCGTTGGAGTTGAGCGGCAGTGCCTCCAGCACCACCACCGCTCCGGGCACCATGTACTCTGGCAACCGTTGGCGCAGATTTGCCTTCAGCGCCTCCGCTTCCAACGTCGCGCCTGCCTTCGGCGCCACGTACGCCACGAGCCGCTTCTCCGCGCCCTCCCCCTTCGCCACCACCACCGCTTCCTTCACCGTCTCCTGCTGGCGCAGCGCGGACTCCACTTCGCCCAGCTCGATGCGGAAGCCTCGCACCTTCACCTGGAAGTCCACTCGGCCCAGGTACTCCAGCACTCCGTCCGCGCGGTACCGCACCCGGTCTCCCGTGCGGTACATGCGGCTGCCTTCGGGGCCGTACACCTCCGGCAGGAACTTCTCCGCCGTCAGCTCCGGCCTCAGCAGGTAGCCGCGCGCCTGGCCTTCGCCTGCCAGGAACAACTCTCCCGCTACGCCCGCCGGTACCGGCTGCAGGTACTTGTCCAGCACGTACGCCCGCGTGTTGGTGAGCGGCCGGCCGATGTTCGGCACCTCTGCGCGCCCCACCAGTGACCACGTCGAGTACGTCGTGTCTTCCGACGGGCCGTACAGGTTGTGCAGCTTGCGCACCGTCGGCACCGCGTACACGGCCTTCGCCAACGTCTCCGGCAACGCTTCACCGGCGAGGTTGATGACCTGCACTGACGGCGGCACCGCGTTGAGCCGCACCAACTGCGCCATCGCCGACGGCACCGTGTTGATGAGCGTCACCTCCGCCTCTGGCTTCTCCTCCGCCAGGTGCAGGGCGTTGCGCACCACCACCACGCTGCCGCCTCGCACCAGCGGCGCGAACAGCTCGAACACCGAGAGGTCGAAGTTCAGGCTCGTCGCCGCGAGCACTGCCTTCGTCTCCTCCTCCGTGAACGTCTCCGTTGCCCACGCCAGGAAGGCCACTGCGTTCCGGTGCGTTACCGCCACGCCCTTCGGGCGGCCTGTGCTTCCTGACGTGTAGATGAGATACGCCACGTTCTCCGGGCGCACCTCCGGCGTCGGCGGGCAGCAGGACTCTTCCGCCCACTCCTCCTCACGGTCCAGGCACACCGCCTTCGCGCTGAAGGCGGGCAGCGACTCCAGCAGGTGCGAGTGCGCCACCAACGCTGGGCCCTGTGCGTCCTCCAGCAGCCAGCCCAGTCGCTCCTTCGGATAGCTCGGATCCAACGGCACGTACGCGCCGCCGGCCTTGAGGATGCCCAGCGTGCCCACCACCACGTCCGCCGTGCGCTCTACGCACAGGCCCACTCGCGACTCGGGGCCCACTCCCAGCGTGCGCAGCCGGTGCGCCAACTGGTTCGCCTTCGCCTCCACCTCCCGGTACGTCAGCCGCTGCTTGCCGCTCACCACGGCTACAGCATTCGGGGTGCGCTTCGCTTGTGCCTCGAAGAGCAGGGGAATCGTCGCGGCGCGGTCGTACTCCGCCTGCTGCTGGTTCCACGTCACCAGCACCTGCTGGCGCTCCGCGTCCGTCAGCATGGGCAACCGGCCGACTGCCTCCTCCGGCTTCGCCACCACGCCTTCCAACAGCACTCGCAGGTGCTCCACCATCCGGCGCACCGTCGCCGCTTCGAACAGGTCGGTGCTGTACTCCACCGCTCCGCTCAAGCCCTGCGGCGTCTCCGTGAAGAAGATACTCACGTCGAACTTCGACGTACGGAGCTCCAGCTCCAAGGGCTTCATCGTCAGCCCGGGCAGGCGCGCCTCTCCCTCGGGCGTGTTCTGCAACGCGAGCAGTGACTGAAACAGCGGCGTGTGACTCAGGCTGCGCTCGGGCTGCAGCGCTTCCACCAGTTTTTCGAACGGCACGTCCTGGTGCTCGTAGGCCTCCAGCACCGTGCCTTTCACCTGCGTCAGCAACTCACGGAACGACTTCTCTCCGTCCACCTGCGCGCGCAGCACCAGCGTGTTGACGAAGAAGCCAATGAGCCCTTCCAGCTCCGCTCTCGTCCGGCCCGCGATGGGCGAACCCACGCTGATGTCCGACTGCCCGCTGTAGCGCGACAGCAGCGCCTGCCACGCCGCCAGCAGCACCATGTACAGCGATGCACCCTCGCGCTGCGCCAGCGCCTTCAGTCCCTGCTCCAGCGATGACGGCAGAACAAAGGAATGGATCGCACCCGCGTTGCCTCGCACCGCCGGACGCGGATGGTCCGTGGGCAACTCCAGGACTGGCGGCGTCCCGGCGAGCTTCCCCCTCCAGAAGTCCACCTCCTTCTGGAGCGTCTCGCCCTGCAACCAGCCACGCTGCCACACCGCATAGCCCGCGTACTGCAACGACAGCTCCGGCAGCGGCGACGGACGCCCTTCCGTGAAGGCCGCGTACAACGCGCCCACTTCGCGGATCAGCACGCCGAGCGACCAGCCGTCCGACACGATGTGGTGCATCGTGATGAGCAGCACGTGCTCGGCGGCTCCCAGTTTCAACAGGCTCGCCCGGATGAGCGGCCCCCTGTACAGGTCGAAGGGCTCCGCCAACTCCAATCCGAGCCGGCGCCGGACTTCCGCCTCCCGCTGCTCGCCGTCCAACGCCCCCAGGTCGATCTGCACCATGGAGAGGCGGACTTCGTCGGCATGGATGCGCTGGACGGGCTGCCCCTCGTGCAGCTCGAACGTCGTGCGGAGGGATTCGTGGCGCCGGACGATTTCACGCAGGGCCCAGTCCAGGGCTCCCACGTCCAGCTCGCCTTCCAGGCGCACCGCGACGGGCACGTTGTAGAGCGCCGAGCCCGGCTCCAACTGGTCGATGAACCACAGGCGCTGCTGCGCGAATGACAGCGGCGACGGCCCAGCGTTCGCGATCGACCCCAGCGCCACGGGCAGCGGACGCTCGGCCGTCTCCAGCCGTCGGGCCAGGGCTTCAAGCGTCGGAGCCTCGAACAGAGTCCGCAGTGGCAGCTCCGCGCCCAGCTCCTTCCGGATCCGCGACACCACCTGGGTCGCCAGCAGCGAGTGCCCACCCAGCGCGAAGAAGTTGTCCCTCACCCCGACCCGCGGGACGCGCAGCACTTCCGCCCAGATGGCCGCCAGCTTCTGCTCCGACTCCGTGCGAGGCGCTTCGTACTCGTGCTCCGAAGCAGCCGCTTCGATTTCAGGTAGCGCCTTGCGGTCCACCTTGCCGTTGGCCGTGAGCGGCAGCGCTTCCAACACGCCCATCGCCGACGGCACCATGTACTCCGGCAACCGCTGCCGCAGGTCCGCGTCCACTGCCTTCGGATCGATGTTCTGTCCCGGCTTCGCCACGAGCCACGCGACGAGCCGCTTGTCTCCGCCGACGTCGCGCACCACCGCCGCGGCTTCCGCCACGCCCGGATGCTGGAGGAGGGCCGCCTCCACCTCGCCCAGCTCGATTCGGAAGCCTCGCACCTTCACCTGGAAGTCGGTGCGCCCCAGGAACTCCAGCGTCCCGTCTTCCTTCCAGCGCGCCTTGTCTCCCGTGCGGTACAGCCGCGCGCCGGGTTCCGTGCTGAACGCGTTCGGAACGAAGCGCTCCGCCGTCAGGTCCGTACGGTTCAGGTAGCCCCACGCCAGGCCTTCGCCGCCGACGTACAGCTCTCCCGGCACGCCCACTCCGGCCACGCCGCCGTACCCGTCCAACACGTACGCCGTCGAGTTTCCAATCGGCTTGCCGATGGGCACTGAAGCCATGACGGCCGAGTCACGCGTGAGCGCGTGCGTCGCGGAGAACGTCGTGTTCTCCGTCGGGCCGTACCCGTTCACCAGCACCGCGCCTTCCGGCAAGTGCTTCAAGTGCTCGCGCACTCGCTGGGCTGGCAACACGTCGCCGCCCGCGAGGACCTGCGACACTTCCGCCAGCGCGTCCATCTGGTGCAGCGCCATCTGCTCGTACAGCGCGGCGGTCAGCCACAGCGTGCTGATGCGCTCCTTGCGCAGCAGCGCGCCCAGCTCCTCCAGCGTCTGTGCGTGCGGCGGCGCCAACACCAACTTCGCTCCGTGCAGCAGTGCGCCCCACAGCTCCAGCGTCGACGCGTCGAAGGCCACCGGCGCCAGTTGCAGCCAGACCTCCTCCGGCCCGAAGCGCAGGAAGTCGTTGCCCACCACCAGCCGCGTGATGCCCCGGTGCGGCACGCTCACGCCCTTCGGGCGGCCGGTGCTTCCCGACGTGAACATCACGTACGCCAGGTCGTCCGCGCTCACTTCTCCCTGCGGCGCCGACGTCGGCTGGTGTGCGATCTCGCTCCATGCGGTGTCCAGCAGCAGCGGCGTGCCCGCGCTCGCCGGCAGCTTCTCCACCAGCGACCGCTGCGTCAGCGTCACGCCCACGCCCGCATCCCCCAGCAGCAGCGCGATGCGCTCCGCCGGGTAGTTGCGGTCCACCGGGACGTATACGCCCCCGGCCTTCAGGATGGCCAGCAGCCCCGCCACCATCTCCAGCGAGCGCTCCACGTACACGCCCACCCGCGTGCCGCGCTTCACGCCCTGGCTCCGCAGGTGGTGCGCCAGCTGGTTCGCCTTCGCGTCCAGCTCGCCGTAAGTCAGCGTGCCGCCCCCTTCCGCGAGCTTCAGCGCCACCACGTCCGGCGTCCGCTTCGCCTGTGCCTCGAAGCGGGCGTGCACCGACATGTCACGGGAGGACTGCGTGGCCGTCGGGTTCCACGTCAGCAGCACCTGCTGGCGCTCCGCCTCCGTCAGCATGGGCAGCCGGCCCACTGCCTCCTCCGGCTTCGCCACCACGCCTTCCAGCAGCACCCGCAGGTGCTCCGCCATCCGGCGCACCGTCGCTGCTTCGAACAACTCGGTGCTGTACTCCACCGCTCCACTCAAGCCCTGCGCCGTCTCCGTGAAGAAGATGCTCACGTCGAACTTCGACGTGCGGATCTCCAGCTCCAGGGGCTTCATCGTCAGCCCGGGCAGGCGCGCCTCTCCTTCGGGCGTGTTCTGCAATGCCAGCAGTGACTGGAACAGCGGCGTGTGACTCAGGCTGCGCTCGGGCTGCAGCGCCTCCACCAGTTTTTCGAACGGCACGTCCTGGTGCTCGTAGGCCTCCAACACCGTGCCCCGCACCTGCGTCAGCAACTCACGGAAGGACTTCTCACCGTCCACCTGCGCATGCAGCACCAGCGTGTTGACGAAGAAGCCGATGAGTCCTTCCAGCTCCGCCCGCGTCCGCCCCGCGATGGGCGAACCCACGCTGATGTCCGTCTGTCCGCTGTAGCGCGACAGCAGCATCTGCCACGCCGCCAGCAGCACCATGTACAGCGATGCGCCCTCGCGCTGCGCCAGCGCCTTCAGCCCCTGCTCCAGCGACGACGGCAGCACGAATGAATGAACCGCTCCCGCGTTGCCTCGCACCGCCGGACGCGGATGGTCCGTCGGCAACTCCAGGACGGGCGGCGTCCCAGCGAGCTTCCCCCTCCAGAAGTCCACCTCCTTCTGGAGCGTCTCTCCCTGCAACCAACCGCGCTGCCACGCCGCGTAGCCCGCGTACTGCAACGACAGCTCTGGCAGGGGCGACGGACGCCCTTCCGTGAAGGCCGCGTACAACGCCCCCACTTCACGGATCAGCACTCCCAGCGACCAGCCATCCGACACGATGTGGTGCATCGTGATGAACAGCACGTGCTCGGTGGCTCCCAGCTTCAGCAGGCTCGCCCGGATGAGCGGCCCCTTTTGCAGGTCGAAGGGCTCCGCCAACTCCACTCTGAGCCGGCGCCGGACCTCCGCCTCCCGCTGCTCGCTGTCGATTCCCTCCAGGTCGACGTCCGCCACCGGCAGGCGCGCGTGGGGATGGATTCGCTGCACGGGCTGGCCCTCGTGCAGCTCGAACGTCGTGCGGAGGGACTCGTGCCGCCGGACGATTTCGTCCAGGGCTCGCACGAGCGCTCCCCGCTTCAAGGTACCTCGCAGCCGGACCGCGACGGGCACGTTGTAGATCGCGCTTCCCGGTTCCATCTGGTCGATGAACCACAGGCGCTGCTGCGCGAATGACAGGGGCGGCGCTTCATCACTCGCGGCGGACTTCAGTGCCGTGGACTGGTGACTCGCGGCCGTTCCCAGCCGCTCGGCCAGGACTTCCAGCACGGGTGCCTCGAAGAGGACCCGCAGCGAGATCTCCACTCCGAACTCCGAGCGGATCCGCGACACCACCTGCGTCGCCAGCAGCGAGTGGCCACCGAGCGAGAAGAAGTTGTCCCTCAGCCCCACCCATGGAACCCGCAGGACCTCCGCCCAGATGGCCGCCAGCTTCTTCTCCACCTCCGTGCGCGGCGCTTCGAAGGCGGTGCCTGCCTCCTGCGCTTCCAGCGCCATGAGCGCCTTGCGGTCCACCTTGCCGTTGGCCGTGAGCGGCAGCGCTTCCAACACGCCCATCGCCGACGGCACCATGTACTCCGGCAACCGCTGCCGCAGCTCCGCTTCCACTGCCTTCGGATCGATGTTCTGCCCCGGCTTCGCCACGAGCCACGCGACCAGCCGCTTGTCCCCGCCGACGTCGCGCACCACCGCCGCGGCTTCCGCCACGTCCGGATGCTGGAGCAGGGCCGCTTCCACCTCGCCCAGCTCGATTCGGAAACCACGCACCTTCACCTGGAAGTCGGTGCGCCCCAGAAACTCCAGCGTCCCGTCTTCCTTCCAGCGCGCCTTGTCTCCCGTGCGGTACAGCCGAGCACCAGGCTCCGTGCTGAACGCGTTCGGAACGAAGCGCTCCGCCGTCAGGTCCGTACGGTTGAGGTAGCCCCACGCCAGGCCTTCGCCGCCCACGAACAGCTCACCCGGTACGCCTACTCCGGCCACGTCACCGTGCGGCTCCAGCACGTACGCCGTCGAGTTCCCAATCGGCTTGCCGATGGGCACCGAAGCGGTGAGCTCCGTGTCGCGTGTGAGAGCGTGCGTCGCGGAGAACGTCGTGTTCTCCGTCGGGCCGTACCCATTCACCAGCATCGCGCCTTGTGGCAGGCGCTTCAGGTGCTCGCGCACGCGCTGCGCCGGCAGCACGTCGCCACCCGCCAGCACTCGCGAGACCTCGGCCAGAGCGTCCACCTGGTGCAGCGCCATCTGCTCGTACAGCGCGGCGGTGAGCCACAGCGTGCTGATGCGCTCCTTTCGCAGCAGCGCGCCCAACTCCTCCAGCGCCAACGCGTGCGGCGGCGCCAGCACCAACTTCGCTCCGTGCAGCAGCGCGCCCCACAGCTCCAGCGTCGAGGCGTCGAAGGCCACCGGCGCCAGTTGCAGCCAGACCTCCTCCGGTCCGAAGCGCAGGAAGTCGTTGCCCACCACCAGCCGCGTGATGCCCCGGTGCGGCACGCTCACGCCCTTTGGGCGGCCCGTGCTTCCCGACGTGAACATCACGTACGCCAGGTCTTCGGCGCTGACCTCCACCCGCGGCGCAGTCTCCGGATGCCGGGCCGCTTCGGCCCACACCGTGTCCAGCAGCAGCGGCGTGCCCGCGCTCGTCGGCAGCTTCTCCACCAGCGACCGCTGCGTCAGCGTCACGCCTACGCCCGCATCTCCCAACAGCAGCGCGATGCGCTCCGCAGGGTAGTTGCGGTCCACCGGCACGTACGCGCCTCCCGCCTTCAGGATGGCCAGCAGCCCCGCCACCATCTCCAGCGAGCGCTCCACGTACACGCCCACCCGCGTGCCGCGCTTCACTCCCTGGCTCCGCAGGTGATGCGCCAGCTGGTTCGCCTTCGCGTCCAGCTCGGCGTACGTCAACGTCCGCCCGTCATGCACCTGGATCGCCACCGCGTCCGGCGTCTTCCGGGCCTGTTCGGAGAACAGCGCGTGCACCGGCGTGGTGCCCACGGCCTCCGCCGCCATGCGGTTGCCACCGTCGAGGATCCGCTGCCGCTCTTCCGCGTCCACCATCGGCAGCCGGGACACAGCGGCCTCCGGACGCGACATCGCAGCATCCAGCAGCACCCTCAGGTGCTCCACCATCCGGCGCACCGTCGCGGCGTCGTACAGCTCGGTGCTGTATTCGACCGAGCCCCTCAGCCCTTCGCCCTCTTCCACGAAGAAGACGCTCAGGTCGAACTTCGACGTGCGGCTCTCCATCATCAGCGGCTTGAGCGCCATGCCCGGCAGCCCCAGGTCGCCCTGCGGCACGTTCTGGAGCGCTAGCAGCGTCTGGAACAGCGGCGTGTGGCTCAGGCTGCGCTCCGGATGCAGCGCCTCCACCAGCTTCTCGAACGGCACGTCCTGGTGCTCGTAGGCCTCCAGCACCGTGCCTCGCACCTGCTTCAGCAACTCGCGGAAGGACGTCTCCCCTTCCACCCGCGCGCGCATCACCAGCGTGTTGACGAAGAAGCCGATGAGCCCTTCCAGCTCCGCTCTCGTCCGGCCCGCGATGGGCGAACCCACGCTGATGTCCGTCTGCCCTGAGTAGCGGGACAGCAGCACCTGCCAGCCCGCCAGCAGCACCATGTACAGCGATGCGCCCTCACGCTGCGCCAGCGCACGAAGACGCTGCGTCAGCGAGGGGGACCACTGGAAGAAGTGCATCGTGCCCGCGTTGCCCCGCACCGCCGGACGCGGACGGTCCGTGGGCAACTCCAGGGCGGAGGGCGCTCCCGCGAGCCGGCCCTTCCAGAAGGACACCTCGCGTTCGAGCGCGTCTCCCTGAAGCCAGCCGCGCTGCCACGCCGCGTAGTCCGCGTACTGGAGCGGCAACTCCGGCAGCGAGGAGGGCTGGCCCTGCACGAACGCCGCGTACAGCGCACCGATCTCCCGCACGAGCACGCCCAACGACCAACCATCCGAGATGGCATGGTGCATCGTGAGCGCGAGCAGGTGGTCGTGCTCCTCCAGCCGCACCAACTGCGCGCGGACCAGCGGCCCTCGCGACAGGTCGAAGGACCGCAGCCCCTGCGCCATCACCCAGCGGCGGGCCTCCTCCTCCCGCTCGCCCGCTTCGACGCCGCGCAGGTCCTCCACCTCCAGCGGCATCGCCGAGGGCGGATGCACCACCTGCACCGGCGCGCCTTCATGTGACGTGAACGTCGTGCGGAGCGCTTCGTGACGGCGCACCAGTGCATCCAGCGCGCTCTGGAGCACCGCGACGTCCAGCGCCCCCTCCAGACGGACCGCCAGTGGGACGTTGTAGACCGGGCTGCCCGGCTCCAGCTGGTCGATGAACCACAGGCGCTGCTGCGCGAACGACAACGGCAGGGGCTGCTCGCGCGAGACTGGCACCAGCGGCGGAGCGACGGAGCGGGTAGCACGCTCCAGGCGGAGCGCCAGGGCCTCCAGGGTGGCGGACTCGAACAGCTCCCTCAGCGGCAGCTCCACGCCGAACCCGGCGCGGATCCGCGAGACCACCTGCGTCGCCAGCAGCGAGTGACCGCCCAGCTCGAAGAAGTTGTCCGTCACGCCCACCTGGGGCACGCGCAGCACCTGCGCCCAGATGGCCGCCAGCTTCGCTTCGGTCTCCGTGCGAGGCGCCTCGAAGACCTTCTCCGAGCGCGGGGCCTCCGGCTCGGGCAGCGCCTTGCGATCCACCTTGCCGTTCGCGCTGAGGGGCAGCGCGTCCAGCGACATCAGGGCCGTGGGCACCATGTACTCCGGCAGCCGCTGCCGCAGGTGCGCCTTGAGCTCCGCCGCGTCGAGCGTCCGCTCCGGCTTCGCGACCGCGTACCCCACCAACTGCTTGTCCGCGCCCTGCCCCCGCGCCACCACCGTGGCTTCCGCCACGTCCGGATGCTGGAGGAGCGCGGCTTCGATTTCGCCCAGCTCGATGCGGAAGCCACGCACCTTCACCTGGAAGTCGGTGCGCCCCAGGAACTCCAGCGTACCGTCCTCCCTCCACCGGGCCTTGTCGCCCGTGCGGTACAGGCGCGCGCCAGCCTCCGTGCTGAAGGGATGAGGGACGAAGCGTTCGGCCGTCAGGTCCGCGCGGTTGAGGTAGCCCCACGCGAGGCCTTCGCCGCCCACGTGCAGCTCACCCGGGACGCCCACGCCCGCCACGTCTCCGTGCGCGTCCAGCACGTACGTCGTCGAGTTTCCAATCGGCTTGCCGATGGACACCGCCCCATCGAGCACCGTCCGACCCGTCATCGTGTGCGTGGTGGAGAACGTGGTGTTCTCCGTGGGGCCGTACGCATTCACCAGCACCGCGCCTTCCGGCAGCCGCGCCAGGTGCTCCCTTGCGCGCGGGAGCGGCATCACGTCACCGCCCGTCAGCACCTGCGACACGCCCGCCAGCGCGTCGCCCTGGTGAAGCGCCATCTGCTCGTACAGCGCCGTCGTCAGCCACAGGACGCTGACGCGCTCCTGCTTCACCAGCGCGCTCAACTCTTCCAGCGTCAGGGCGTGCGGCGGCGCCAGCACCAGCTTCGCCCCGTGCAGCAGCGCGCCCCACAGCTCCAGCGTCGACGCGTCGAAGGCCACTGGCCCCGTCTGCGACCAGATGGCATCTGGCCCGAAGCGCATGAAGTCGTTGCCCAACACCAGGCGGGTGATGCCCCGGTGGGGAACGCACACGCCCTTCGGCCGGCCCGTGCTGCCTGACGTGAAGATGATGTACGCGAGGTCCTCGCCGCCCACCTCCACGTCCGGTGCCGTCTCCGGTTCACGGCGGATGGACTCCCACGCCGCGTCCACGCAGAGGGGCTTGCCCGCTCCGGCCGGCAGCTTCTCCACCAGCGACTGCTGCGTCAGCGTCACTTCGACGCCCGCGTCCTCCAGCAGCAGTGCGATGCGGTCCGCCGGGTAGTTGCGGTCCACCGGCACGTACGCGCCGCCCGCCTTCAGGATGCCGAGCAGCCCGACCACCATCTCCCACGAGCGATCCACGTACACGCCCACCCGCGTGCCACGCTTCACTCCGAGCCCGCGCAGGTGGTTCGCCAGCTGGTTCGCCTTCGCGTCCAGCTCGCCGTACGTCAGCGTCCGGCCATCCACGCCCTGCACCACCGCCACCCGGTCCGGCGACTTGCGCGCCTGCTCCGCGAAGAGCGCGTGCACCGGCCGCTCCCGCGGATAGGCCGCCTGCGTCCGGTTCCAGTCCACGGCCAACACGTGACGCTCGGCGGCCTTCACCATGGGCAGCCGCGCCACGGGCATCGCCGGGTGGGCCACGGCGGACTCCAGCAGGCCGCGCAGGTGCTCCACCATCCGCGCGACGGTGGCGGCGTGGAAGAGGTCGGTGTCGTACTCCACGTAGCCGCTCAGGTTCCCTTCCGCCTCCGTGAGCTGAAGGAGCAGGTCGAACTTGGCGGTCTGGGTGTCCACCTCCATCGCGTTGAGCTTCAGGCCCTGCACCGCGACCGGGCCTCGCGGCGCGTTCTGCAGCGCGAACATCGCCTGGAAGAACGGCGTGCGCCCCGAGTCACGCTCCGGCTGCAGCGCCTCCACCAGCTTCTCGAAGGGCACGTCCTGGTGGTCCGTCGCGCCCACCATCGTCTCGCGCAGCTGGCGCACCAGCCCCTGGAACGACAGCTCCGGCGTGAGGCGCGCGCGCAGCACCAGCGTGTTGACGAACATGCCGATGAGGCCTTCGAGCTCCGAGCGGGTCCGGCCCGCCATGGGAGAGCCCACGCTCACGTCGTCCTGCCCGGTGTAGCGCGACAGCAGCGACTGCCACCCGGCCAGGAGCACCATGAACAGCGTCGCGCCCTCCCTCTGCGCCAGCGCCCGGAGCGAGTCCGTCAACTCACGCGGCCACTGGATGGGCGTGCGCGCGCCCCGGAAGCCACGCGTCGCGGGCCGGGGCTTGTCCGTCGTCAGCTCCAGCGCGGGCGGCGCGCCCGACAACTGCTCACGCCAGTACGCCAGCTGCCGCTCCAACGCCGCGCCCTGCAACGTCTCCCGCTGCCAGGCCGCGTAGTCCGCGTACTGCACGGCCAGCTCCGGCAATGGCGACGGCTGGCCCTGCAGGAACATGGCGTAGAGCACCGCCACCTCGCGCACGAGCACGCCCAGCGACCACCCGTCCGACACGATGTGGTGCATCGCCACCAGCATCAGGTGGTCCGCGTCCCCCAGCTTCACCAGCAGCGCGCGCATCAGCGGCCCCGTGGCGAGGTCGAACGGGCGCAGCGCTCCTTCCCGCACCCGGCGCCAGGCTTCGCCCTCCCGCGCCTCCGCCGCGAACGCGCTCACGTCCGTGCGCTCCAGCTCCAGCACGGGCGCGTCCGCGAAGTGCTGCACCGGCCCGCTGTCTGCGCCCTGGAAGGTCGTGCGCAGCGACTCGTGGCGCCGCACCACCTCGAGCAGCGAGCGCTCCAGCACGGGCACGTCCACCGCGCCTTCCAGCCGCACCGCCACGGGCACGTTGTAGAGCGGGCTGCCCGGCGCCAGCTGGTCCATGAACCACAGCCGCTGCTGCGCGAAGGACAGCTCCGCCGGCCGCGAGCGGTCCCTCAGCGGGAACGCCGCCCGCGCCGGAGTCCCCGCCGCCTGCTTCTGCGCGGCCATCTTCTTCAGCAGCTCCGCGCGCTTCTCCGGCGACAGATTCGCGATCCGCTTCGACAAATCACCGCTGCTGCTCATCGAAATGACTCCGAACTCTGGACGCGACACGGCCCGGAGGGACGCCCGGAAATCTGGACGCGGGGCCCTCGGGTCAGTGCCGGCAAATGTCGATCACGCGCGGCCTGCCACTCGTCGTGCGAGCAGCGTGGGGGAGGCCAGAAACCTGTTGATCACATTATTCGGTCGAAGAGTGACCTGCCACGCGTTCCACGCCCCCGGGCCCGCCTGCTCTCCAGCAGGGCTGGAACGGGCGTGACACATCCCGCGACAGGGGATGAAACAGGTGTTTCCGCCCCCGTCCCAGGATGGACGGGGTTGGCCGCGAGCGAGGAAGCTCAGTGACCCGCGGAGCCGGGCGGCTCGACGCGCTCCACCTGCTTCTGCACGGCGGCATCCGACGCCACGTCCGCACCCAGCTGCAGGTACGTCAGCAAGTACGTGCGCCCCGTCGTCGGGCCCTGCGCCGCCGCCGTGCGGGCCAGGGCGTCACGCCGTGCTTCGAAGGAGGTCAGCGTCTCCTGGAGCGAGCGGCGCGCGTCCTCGTTCTTCTCCACCTTCAGGCGCTCCTGCACCCGCGCGATGTTCGCCTCCACCATGCGCTGGCTCTCCCGGGCGCGGTTCGCCTCGGACAGGTCCGCGAAGGGACCGGCGCCCTCCACGGACAGCTCCAGCTTCGCGACCTGGCGGCCCCGCTCTCCGGGCGGCACCAGCGTGGACACGCCCTGGCGCTGCGCCATGCCCACGCCCCGGCCGTCGTGCGACTGCAGCACGAAGTCCACGCCCTCGGCGCCCTGGGCCAGCTTCACGGCCTCCACGTAGGGCACCGCCGCGAGCAACAAAACCAGCGACACCTGCTCCTTCTGGCGCAGGCGCTTCACCTCGGAGGTCACCGCCGGGCCCACCGGCAGACCCCGGACACCCTCGGGCAGGAAGGCCGTGCCCTCGGAGCCGCCGGCCGGAGCCTTGGGGTCCGCGGACGCCGGGGACACGCCGATGATGCCCACCTTCAGCCCGCCCACCGTCGTCACCACCGACGCGGGGAAGAGCGGCTGTCCCTTCGCGTCCACGAGGTTCGCGGACACGAGCTTCAGCTTCGCACCCTTCGTCTTCTTCTTCAGGAAGTCCACGCCCAGCACGAGGTCGCGCTGGCCCACGGCCATGGCCGCGTAGCCCTGCGCGTCCAGCTGCTCCAGGAGCAGCTCCGCGCGAAGCTTCGCCTCCTGGCCATCCGCCAGGGTCTTGAAGAGCGCGTTGCCCGCGTCCAGTGCGAGCACCGGCACGCCCTTCGCGCGCTCCTCGTTCAGGACCGTCTTTCGTCTGGCCAGACCGCCAGACGGGTTGTGGCGTCAACCACAGGGGGCGACTTCGCCCCCGTTGTCTCCGGTGAAGAGCAGCACGAGCTTCTTCGGCGCGGCCCCCGCCACCAGCGGCAGGAGCAACAGGAGCGCCAGCGCGGCGAGCCGGGGAGCGCGGGGGCTCATCACTTCTTCGCCTTCTTCGGCGCGGGGGCAGGCGCGGGCTTCTTGTCCAGCTCCGCCAGCTTCGTCTTCGCCGTCTTGGCCGCGTCCGACTTGGGGTAGCTCTTCACCAGCTCCTCCAGCGCCAGCTTCGACTCCTCCTTCATCTTCAGCTTCAGGAAGCAGTCGGAGGAGCGCAGGTACGCGTCCGGCGCGGACGGCGTCTTCGTGTGGTCCTGCACCACCTTGCCGTACTCGAAAAGGGCCTCGCGGCACTTGGACTCGGTGAAGTACGTCTCGCCCAGACCGAAGTGGGCCTCGCCCACGAGCGCGTCCTTGGGCCACTTCTTCACGAACTCGTTGTAGAGCTGGCGCGCGATCAGCGTGTCGCCGGCCTTCGCCTTGTCCTGCGCGAGCGCGATGAAGTCCTTCGCGGTCGTGGGGCGCTGGAGCTCCTCGGCCTTCCTCTTGGCCTCGGCCTCCTTCACCGCCTCCGTGCCCTGGAGCGCCAGCAGCCGCTGGTTGGTCTCCTCCGTGCTCTTGCCGAGCGCGGCCTCCAGCTCACCAATCTTGTAGAGGTACGTCTCCACCTGGCCGCGCAGCTGCGCCAGGTCCTCCACCGTCTTCTGGAACTGCACGCCGATGTCCGCGTCCTTGCGGCGCGCGGCGGTGTCCAGGCTCTGCAGGGCCTGCGTCACCTGGGCGATCTTCTCGTCGAGCTTCGGCTGGGTGACGGCGAGCTGGTCGCGCGCCTCCTTCAGCTCCGTGGCCAGCCTGGCGTTGTCCGCGCCCAGCCGGTCCACCTTGGCTTCCAGGGCACGGCCGCGGTCGGCGGGGTAGAAACAGCCGGGAACAGCAGCGGTCAACAAGGCGAAGAGCACGAGCCTGCGCATGGGCCGCGCATCCTAGGTCCAAAGTGCCCCGCGCGCCGCTTCTGTTTCCATCGCGCCCGGCCGCCCCCCTGCCCTTCAGCGCGCCCCTTCCGCCTCCAGCCGCTCCACCGCCCGGGCGCAGGCCACCCGGAGCCGGGGCAGGTTGAGGAAGAAGGGCACCGGCCGCGCCCGCCCGGACTCCACCGCCCGCAGGGCCCGGCGGTAGGCCTCCAGGGCGGCGCCGGGCTGGCCGCACTGCTCCAGCAGGAGACCCAGCAGGTAGCGGGCGGCGACGTGGTCCGGATCCAGGTCCAGGCACCGGCGCAGGTCGCGCTCGGACTTCTCGTCCGGGACGCCCGTGGAGGCCCCGTCCAGCACGCACGAGAAGAGCCAGTCCGCCTGCGCCATCGCGGCCTCGTCCGGAACCGAGGGCGGAACCGGGGGCGGAACCGCCGGAGCTTCCGGCTTCGGCGCGGCGGGCCCGGTGGCGATGCTCGGGAACCGGCCAGATTCCCGCTTGGGCCGGACAGGCTCCGCGGGCGCGGCGTCCTCGCGCACGTAGAAGAACGCGTGCTCACTGGGCAACAGCCGCAACTCCGGGGGCACCTGGAGCAGCGGCTCCGCGGCGGACAGCACCAGCACTCCGCCGGGCGCGAGCCGCTCGCTCAGGCTCCGCACCGTGCGCTGGAAGGCCTCCGGGGTGAAGTAGATGAGGACGTTGCGGCAGAAGATGATGTCGAACCCGCCGCCCCCGGGGGCCTCCGGATACGGGGCTTCCATCAGGTTGTGGCGCCGGAACTCCGCCTGCGTGCGCAGCGACGCCACCAGCGAGTGGCGCCGGCCCTTCGGCTCGAAGTAGCGGGAGCGCGAGGCTTCCGGCACGCGCCGGAGCGCATCCGAGAGGAAGCTCAATTCGCGCGCCCGGGTGAGCACCTGTTCGGAGATGTCCGTGCCCAGCACGCGGCTGGAGGGATCCGCGCCCTCCTGCGCCATCAGGAGGAGCAGCGTGGCGACCTCCTCGCCCGCCGCGCAGCCCGCGCTCCACACGTGCAGCGGCGTCTTGGAGCGCTGCACCCGGGGCGACAGCACGTGCTCGCGGAAGGCGGACAGCTGCACCTCGTCCCGGAACACCTCCGACGTGTGCACCGCCACCGCGTCCACCAACCGCGCCAGGTCCGCCGCTCCCGTGGGCGTGCGCAGGTGCGCCACCAGCCGCGTCGCGCTCTGCCCGTGTCCCAGGGCGTCCAGCCGCGCGTCCAGCCGCCGCTGCTGGGCCCCGCTCAGCGCCATGCCCGTGTGGGCCTGGAGCCAGGCGTGGACGGGAGTCCAGCGCTCGGGAGAGGACGTCATGGCGCGCGAGGTCAGCGGCTTGCGGCCAGCGACTCTCCGCGCGCCAGGCGCGCCAGGGTGGCCGCGACGTCATCGCCGTGGATGAGGTGGTCCACCGCCTTGCGCTCCACCGCCGCGCCCGGCATGCCGAACACCACGCAGGACTCCTCGTTCTGCGCCAGCGCCAGCCCACCGCCCTGCTTGATGGCCAGGAGCCCGTCCGCCCCGTCCGCGCCCATGCCGGTGAGCACCACGCCCACCGCGCGCCGGGCGTAGACCTTGGCCACGCTCTCCAGCAGCACGGTGCCGCTGGGCATGTGCCCGTCGCGCTCCACGCCGGGCTTGAGTGCCACGCGGCCTCGCACGGGCACCACCATGTGCTGATCCGGCGGCGCCACCAGCACCAGCCCCGGCTGCAGCGTGTCCCCGTCCACCGCCAGCCGGACCTTGAGCTTGCTCGCGTTGGCGAGCCAGCTGGCCAGCGACTCCGAGAAGGCGGCGTTGATGTGCTGGACGATGACGATGGGCGCCGGGAAGTCCGCCGGCAGCTCCGACAGCATCCGGTAGAGCACCTGCGGGCCGCCCGTGCTGGCGGCCACCGCGACGATGCCCATGGAGGCCGCGGGCAGCACCGCGACCGGAGTGTGCGGAGTCCCCGGCGCGCCGCGCTTCTGGCCGCGCACGTGGCGGATGACGCGCACGGAGGAGATGAGCTTCACCTCCTTGGTGAGGTTCCACGCCTCCGGCCCCGCGTCGATGGAGGGCTTGATTTGCAGCGCCAGCGCGCCCAGCTCCAGCGCGCGGTACGTCAGCGCGGGGGCCTGCGAGCGCGGATCGCCCGTCAGCACCAGGATGGGCGTGGGGCACTCGGCCATGATGTGCTCCACGGCCGTGAGCCCGTCCATGACGGGCATGTCCACGTCCATGGTGATGACGTGGGGGCGCAGCTCCTTCGTGAGGGCAACGGCCTCCTGGCCGTTCGCGGCGGTGCCGACGACCAGGATGTCCGGGTCGTCGCTCAACGCCGCGCTGATGAGCTGACGGCAGATGACCGAGTCATCCACCACCAGCACCGTCACTTTCTTGCCCATGTCCGTTCAATACCCCGTACGCGCCGCGGGAGTATAGCAATGCGATGGGCCCCGGGCGTCTCCCGGCGGCTCTCCGGGCGGCGCCGAGCCTCTCGGAGCCTTCGGGGACTTCAGGCCAGGAGCCGCCCCACGACGTCCACCAGGTCCTGGCGGACGAGGTCGCCCTTGGTGATGTAGCCGTCCGCCCCGGCCGCCAACCCACGCGCCCGGTCCGCCTCCCCTCCCCGGGTGGTGAGGATGACGACGGGCAGTCCGCGCCGGGCCGGGTCCGCCTTCAGGCGCCGGGTGAGCTCCACGCCGTCCATCTCCGGCATCTCCAGGTCGGTGACGACCAGCTCCACCGGAGGCCCCTCCTGCCCCAGCTGCTCCAGCGCCGAGGGTCCGTCCGCCGCCCGGAGGGTGTCGTACCCCACCGCCTCCAGCAGGTTGGCCACCAGCTCCCGGGTGAGGGGCGAGTCGTCCACCACCAGGATGCGGCGGCGGCGAGGCGCGGGCGCGCGCACCGGGGGCCGGGCGAGCTTCAGGGGCGCGGTGCCATGCACGGCCGCCGCCAGCGCCGCCGCGGACAGCACCATGGCCAGCCGCCCGTCCGCGAGCGACGTGGCCCCGGTGAGGTGCGGGTAGCGCGCGAGGATGCCCTTCAAGGGGAGGATGGCCTGGACGCGCTCCTCCAGCACCCGGTCCACCGCCAGTGCGGCCTCCATGCCCTGGCCCTTCACCACCAGCACCAGCTCTCCCTCCCGGGCCGGGCGCTCGGTGGCCAGCCCCAGGAGCGACGCCAGCGAGGCGAAGGGCAGCACGCGTCCCTCCATCCGGAGGATGGGCCGGCCGGCGACCTCTCCCACCTCGGAGGCGTCCACCTTGAGGGCGCGGGAGACGTGGACGGCGCTCAGGGCGAGCGTCTCGTCGAAGACCTGGACGAAGAGCAGGGGCGCCACGGTGAGGGACACCGGGACGCGCAGGGTGAAGATGGTGCCCCAGCCGGGCGCGGACTCCACGCCCACGTCGCCGCCCAGGGCCTGGAGGGACGTACGCACGGCATCCAGCCCCACGCCCCGACCTGACAGGTCGGTGACCACCTCGCGCGAGGTGAAGCCGGGCAGGAAGACGAGCTCGCGCGCGGCGGCGTCGGAGAGGGCGTTGGCGGCGGGCTCGTCCAGCACGCCCCGGCGCACGGCCACGCGCCGCAGGAGCGCTGGATCCATGCCCGCGCCGTCGTCCTCCACGCGCAGGATGATGCGGCTGCCCTCGCGGGCGGCGCGCAGGGTGAGGCAGCCCCGGGGGTGCTTGCCAGAGGCGACGCGGTCCACGCGCGTCTCCAGGCCGTGGTCCAGCGCGTTGCGGACCAGGTGCATGAGCGGTTCGCGCAGGGCCTCCACGACGGAGCGGTCCGCGCGGGTGTCCTCGCCGTCCACGACGAGCTCCACCTCCTTGCCCAGCTCCCGCGCCAGGTCGCGGACCATGCGGGGATAGGGTTCGAAGAGGACGGAGAGGGGCAGCATGCGCAGGCCCTGGATCTCCTCCGACACCTGATCCAGGTCGCGCAGCTCCGCGTTGGCGAGCAGCTTGGCCTCGCGGTGCAGGGTGGCGGCCAGCTCCTTGGCGCGGCCCAGGCGCTCCGCGAGCGCGATGCCCGCGGGTCCCAGGTCCTCCGCGGACCGGGCCAGCTCGCTCAATTCGCGCACGAGCTCCAGGCGGCGCGCCGTGGCCAGCTCCCGACGGCGGGCCACCTGGCCCAGATTGGTGACCGCGCTGGTGAGCATGTCCAGGCTGGCCACGCCGATGCGCACGGCCGTGTCCATGCGGACGTCGCCGGTGCGCACCGTGGCGGTTCCGTGCTTCGACGCGGCGGGCGGGCGCGAGCGGGCGGTGTCGACCATCCGCGTGCCGGGCGACACGGCTGGATTCGAGGACGTGCCCGTCGCGGGGCCGACGAGGTGCGCGCTCCCTGAACCGCCGGCGGCGCCACCCAGGTGCGCCCCCGTGCTTCCAAGAGCGGGCGACACGAGGTGTGCGCTCCCCGGGCTTCCCGTCACCGGGGCCACGAGGTGTGCGCTCCCCGGGCTTCCCGTCACCGGAGCCACGAGGTGCGAATGGCCCGAGCCTCCCGGATGGAGACCGTGCAAGCCCGGTGCGGCGCCCGCGCTCTGGCCAGGTCCCGGACTCCCGTGCACAGCGCCCGGTGCCGCTCCGTGACCTGGATGGACGAGGTGCGAGCCCGGGGATGCGCCAGCAGCAGCGCTCCCGAGCGCGGTGCCCGGTGCGCCCCCTGCGGCGGACGACTCTCCGTGCGTACCCGCCGGACTCCCGGAGGCCTCTGTCCGGAGGGCCGTGGCGAGGAACTGCGATGCGGCCGCTCCCACCGGTGCGTCCGGGCGTGACGCGGGCGTTCCCCAGTGCGAGGGCACGACCACGGCCCCGGACGGCTCCCGGCGGTCCGCCACGATGAGGTGCGACGCGCCCTCTGACTTCGAAGCCCGGCCACCCTCCACCGGCCGCGCGGACTCCACGATGACCCGCTGCTGCAACGTCGCCACCAGCGTCTCCACCGCCAGCAGCGGCTCTCCCGCCTGGAGCGCACCCGACAGCGCGAGCACCGTGTCCGCCGTGGCGAGCAGCGCGTCGGTGGACTCCGACGACAGCCGGTAGCGCTGCGGCTCCGCGCACCGGACCAACTCTTCCATCTCGTGCGCGAGCGTGTTGATTTCGCCGAAGCCCATCATCCGGGCCTCGCCCTTGAGCCCGTGCAGTTCGCGCAGCACCCGCTGCCCGGCCTCCAGATTGCCCCCGGACTCCAGCTCCATCAGGGAGCGGTTGATGCGCTCCAGACGGACCGTGACCAGGTCGCGGAACTGCTTGAGGAGCCGTTCGCTGGGGTTCACCCGCCGCCCCCCTTGCGCAGGGTCGCCTGGTGGATCTGGAAGCGCTCCACCACGCCGCGCAGGTCCTGCGCCAGCCCCAGGAGGTCCCCGTTCGCCGCGCCCACCTGCTTCGTCGCGTTGAGGCTCTGCTGGGTGATGCGCAGGATGTCCGCCATCGTCTCAGCGAGCTGATCCGTGCCCGCCTGCTGCTGCTGCGTGGACCGGGAGATGATCCGCACCGAGTCCGACGTCCGCCCCGCCAGGTCGACAATCTGGCGAAGCGACTCGGACACCTGCTCCGCCAGGCCCGTCCCCGTCTCCACCGCGCGCACACCGCCGCCCGTCACCGTCACCGCGGCGGCGGAGGCCTCGCGCACCTCCTCGATGAGTCCTTCAATCTCCTTCGTGGACTCCAGCACGTTCTCCGCCAGCCGGCGCATCTCCGCCGCCACCAGCGAGAAGCCCCGCCCCACCTCGCCCGCCTTGGTGCCCTCCAGCTCCGCGTTGAGCGCCAGCAGGTCCGACTTGTCCGCGACGCCGTTGATGAACTCGACGATCTTCCCGATCTGCTGCACGCGCTTGTCCAGCCGCCCCACCGCCGAGCCGATGGCGTGGTTGTCCTGGCGCATGCGCGACATGGCCCCCAGGAAGGACTCCGCGCTGCGCTGTCCGCCCTGGGCCGCCGCCAGCGTGCGCTGGGCGATCTCCGCCACCGAGCTCGCGTTGTCCGCGATCTGCTTCGCCGAGCGCGCCAGTTCCTCCGTGGTGGCGCTCGTCTCATCCAGACTGCTGGCCTGCTCCGCGGCGCCAGCCTCGTAGCGCCCGGAGGTGCTGAGAATCTCCTCCGTGGTGGCCGAAATCTGCGAGCCCGCGCGCTGAAGCTCCGCGAGCACGTCCGCCAGGTGCGTGCGCATCGTGGTGAAGGCCGCGGACACCGCCCACACCTCGTCCTCCGCGGGCACCAGCCGGGGACTGGCCAGGTCGCCCGCGGCGATGCGGCGCGCCTCGCCGGACAACTCCCGCATGGGCCGCCCCAGCAGCGTTCCGCCCAGGTACGCCGTGGCCAGCGCCAGGCCGAACACCACCGCGCACAGGAGCGCGCTGGACGTGAACGCGTCCACCAGCACGCCCTGCGCGGCCGGGCTGCCCCCGTCCACCAGCCGGTTGAAGAGCCGGTCCGTCAGCGCCGTGACGACCTGCGCGCACATCACCGCGGGCGTCACCACGCAGATGGCGGTGAAGGCCACCAGCCGCGCGCGGATGCGCGAGCGCCGGGGCAACGCGGCGATGACCTGCGCGTGCGTCAGCCCCTGCTCCGCCACCCACAGCACACCGCGCCGCGCCCTCAACGTGACGAGCCCATACACGAGCAGCGACGAGAGCGGACCGAACAGCGCCCCCAGGCCCGCGACCCGCAGGGTGTCGCGCCCCGACAGGTCCCTGCCCGACCAGAGCGCCATCGCCACCACGCCCGTGGTCAGCGCCCACAACCCCAGCGAGCGGAAGAACGCCTCACCCGGCGCGCGCGCCACCTCGCCCACCGCCTTCGCCAGGTGCTCCGGCGTGGGCGGCAGCACTCCGCGCTCCAGGGCCCGCAGCCGGGGGAAGCGGCGCAGGGACACGCCCACGCCCAGGAGCATGTGCAGCGCGCTCACGCCCACCACCAGGACGACGAGCGACCCCAGCTTCTGGGACAGCGGACTGCCCACCACGAGCGACGCGAAGTGCAGCCCCAGCGTGGAGCCCACCAGGTTCGCCAGCGGCACGGGGAACATCAGCTGCTGACTGAAGGCGGCCCGCCGGGAGTCCGAGCGCGAGGAGTGGTCCATGTCACCCACCTCCCGTCACGCCAGGAGCCCCGCCGGAAGCTCCGGTGGACTCGCCACCAGTCGGCTCGACATGGAAGCGCCGCACCACGTGCTGGAGGTCCGCCGCCAGGGCGGACAGGTCCGCGTTGGCCGCCACCATCTGCTTGGTGGCCGCGGCGTTCTGCTCGGTGACGCGGAGGATGTCCCCCATGGCCGCCGCGAGCTGATCCGTGCCCGTCTGCTGCTGCAGCGTCGCCAGCGAGATGCTGCGCACCGCGTGCGACGTCTGCCGCGCCAGCTCCAGGATGAGGCTCAGGCTGTCGTCCACCTGCGCCGCCAGCAGCGTGCCCAGCTCCGTCGTCTTCAGCCCCGCCTCCGTGGCCATCACCGCGCCGTTCGTCGCGTCGCGGATCTCCCCGATGAGGCCCTCGATCTCCTTCGTGGAGCGGATGACGTTCTCCGCCAGCCGGCGCATCTCCGCCGCCACCAGCGAGAAGCCCCGCCCCACCTCACCCGCCTTGGTGCCCTCCAGCTCCGCGTTGAGCGCCAGCAGGTCCGACTTGTCGGCGATCTCGTTGATGAACTCCACCACCTTGCCAATCTGCTGCACGCGCTTGTTGAGGCGAACGACCGCCTCCGCGATGGCCTCGTTGTCCTCCTTCATGCGCTGCATGGCGCCCAGGAAGGCGGTGGCGCCGCGCTGGCCGGACTGCGCCGCGCCGAAGGTCGTCTCCGCGATGGTGGACACGGACTCCGCGTTGTCGGCGATCTGCTGCGCGGACCGGGCCAGCTCCTCCGTGGTGGCGCTGGTGGCGTTGAGCGCCCCGGCCTGCTCGTCCGCGCCCACCTCCTGCTCCGTGCTGGTGGCCACCAGCTGCTCGGTGGTGGAGGAGATTTGAATGCCCGCCCGCTTGAGCTGCGACAGGGCCTGCACCAGCTGCACCTGCATCTGGGTGAAGGCCGCGGAGGTGGCCCACACCTCGTCCTCCGCGTGGATGACGCGCGGGGGCCGCACCTCACCGCGAGCGATGCGCGTCGCGTCCTCGGTGATGGCGCGCAGGGGCTCCGACAGCGCCGTGCCCGCGAGCGCCGCGGTGCCCAGGATGAGCAGCGTGACGATCCCCGCGATGAGCCCCAGGGGCGGCCCGCCTCCTTCGCGCGCCCGCGCCATCACCTCCATGCGCGCCTCCGGCGTGGTGGCCTGGGTCCACGCGTCCACCACCGTCACCGTGCGCGTGAAGGCCACGTCCAGGATGAAGAGCGACGGGCTCAGGACCGCGATGGCGGTGAAGACCACCAGCCTGCGGCGGATGTGCATGCGCCGGGGCGGCAGCGCGGCCAGCACCTCCAGCGGCGCCGGCCCCAGCGACACCAGCCGGTCCAACGTGGCCCGCGCGCGGCGCACCACCATCAGGTAGGTGAGCATGGCGCTCAGGGGACCGATGGACAGCCCCAGCACCATCACCCGCACGCCCTCCGTCCACGGCACGTCCGCCAGGGTGGGGAAGGCCAGGGCCACCGTCAGCGTGCCGCCCAGCCAGCCCTGCATCACGAACCAGAAGCTGCGGCCGGGGATGGCCGCCACCTCCTGGACCGCCACCAGCAGGTGCTCGGACGTGGCGGGCTGCCGGCCCTCGCCCAGCGCGAAGAGCGTGCGCAGGGCCCGCGTGTCGCGCGCGTACCCCACGCTGATGAAGAGCACGAGCGCGCCCAACATCAGCCACGTCAGCGGCGTGCGCCCGGTCTCCGGCAGCGTGTGCGACAGGTGGATGTGGAGGAACGCGATGGCCACGCCCAGGCAGCTGCCCGGGATGCGCGGCCGCGTCGTCCAGCGGCCCAGGGCGCGCACTTCCAGCGGCGCCATCATGCGCCCTCCCCGTCCAGCCCGCGCAGGTAGCGTTGGAAGGCGTCCAGGCTCAACAGCGGCCAGAGCACCCCGCGCGTGATGACGAAGCCGCGCAGGCTGCCTCCGGAGGCCCCCGCCACCACCGGCGAGGGCGGCAGCACGGACAGCACCTCCGAGTCGATCTCCAGCCCGTCCACGCCCACCGTCCCTCCGGTGGCCGTCACCAGCACGCGCTGGGCGCCCCCGGCCCCCAGGAAGGCCCAGTGGGCGGACACGGTGCCCGCGTCCGGCGCGGCGATGGAGGCCACCTCGCCCGCCTCGAAGGCGATGCGATGCGGCCCCACGTGGCACAGGAGCGTCCCCTCGACCCGGCCCGCGGGAAGCATGAGGCTAGCCGCCCTGGCTGAGGTGATCGAAGAGGCCTTCCGGGTCGATGACGGCCACGTCGCGCGAGCCGCTCTTCACGGGGCCGCGCAAGTGGACGTGCACGCCCGAGGGGCCCAGGGGCTCCAGCGGTCCCATCAGCGCGGACACACCGGCGACGCTGCTGGCGGTGAGGGCGAGGGTGCCTCGGGACAGCCGCACCAGGACGGCGCGGCGGGACCCGGCGGTAACCCCGCCCACCAGCAGGCTCATGTCCACGACGGGGATGACTTCACCCCGGTGCGCGAACACACCCAGCAGGTGGGGCGGGGAACCCGGTACCCGCGTCAGCTCGGGGAAGGTAACGACCTCCGCCGCGGCTTCCGCGGGCACCGCGTACCAACTGCTTCCACACGCGAAGACAAGGTAGGACTGACGCGTTTCCGACTCTAGGGCGGCCATGCGCGCCAGAGCCTACCCCAGAACTAGCGCTGGAACTCCACGCGGCGGTTCTCCGCCCAGCCTTCCTCGGTGGCCGCGCTGGACACCGGGCGGGTCTCACCATAGCCCACCGTGGACAGCCGGTTGGACGGCACGCCCAGGTCGACCAGGTAGCGCTTCACGGCCGCGGCGCGGCGGTTGGACAGCTGGAGGTTGTACTCCTCCGTGCCGCGCTCGTCCGCGTGGCCGCCCAGGGTGATCTTGCCCTGGCTCGCCTTGATGCAGGCCGCCAGGTCGCCCAGGCGGGACTGCGCGCTGGAGTCCAGGGTGGACTCGTTGAAGCCGAAGCGCACCGCCGAGTAGTCGCAGCGCGAGGAGGCGTCCGCCGTCACGCACTTGCCGGACTGGCACTCCTGGCCCTCACCGCAGTCGGTGCTGGAGGAGCAGGTGTCGCGGGGCGCCTGGCAGCGGCCGGCCTGGCACTTGCCACCGTTGCACGCGGAGTCGTCCTTGCACTGGGCCTCGGCGCACTTGCCGGCCTCGCAGATGCGGCCGGTGCCACAGGCCGCGTCCGTGGTGCACTCAGGAGGCTTGGGCGCGCACTTGTTGGCCTGGCAGGTGAAGCCTTCGCGGCAGTTCGCGTCCGTCGCGCACTCCTGGCACTGGCCCTGGACGCAGACCTCGCCCTTCTCCTGGCACTGCTCGTCGTTGTTGCACTTGGGGTAGGTGGGCGGGCACCCGGTCAGCACGGCCACGGCGAGGGCCAACCCGGCCCAAAGCGAAATCCGACGCATCATTCCTCCGACAGCAACCACGGGAAAAGAGAGGCCCACAGGCGGTGGGCCGAGGCTGTCGCGTCTAGTCGCACCCACCGGGAAGAGTCAAAAGATTTGTCTTTTCCTCGGACCTGGGGGCAGCACGAGACCCTTGATGCCCCGATTATTTCCGTGAGAGTGTGAACGGTTTGCCCATGCCCGCTGCGGTCCTCATCGTTGATGACGAAAAGAACATCCTCCTCACCCTGAGCCAGTCGTTGCAGCTGGCCGGCTACCGCACGGAGCTGGCCAGCAGCGGGCAGGTGGCGCTGGACGTGGTGAGCGCGCGGCCGGTGGACGCCGTGTTGATGGACGTGAAGATGCCGGACATGGACGGCCTCACGGTGCTGGCGAAGCTCACGGCGCTCAAGCCGGACCTGCCCGTCATCATGATGTCCGGCCACGGCACCATCGACACGGCGGTGAAGGCGACGCAGCTGGGGGCGCGCGACTTCCTGGAGAAGCCGCTGGCGCGCGACAAGCTGCTGGTGGCGCTGCGCAACGCGCTCAAGCACCAGGCGGCGATGGAGGAGCTGGAGGAGCTGCGCGCGCAGCTGGGCCGCTTCGACATGGTGGGCGGCGGGCCCGCCATGCAGCGCATCTTCTCCCTCATCCAACGCACGGCGCCCAGCGAGGGGCGCGTGCTGATCACCGGTGAGAACGGCACCGGCAAGGAGCTCATCGCGCGAGCGCTGCATCAGAACTCCCGGCGCAAGGGCGGGCCGTTCGTGAAGCTCAACTGCGCCGCGGTGCCGCACGACCTCATCGAGAGCGAGCTGTTCGGCCATGAGAAGGGCGCCTTCACCGGCGCGGTGAGCGTGCGGCGCGGCAAGTTCGAGCTGGCGCACGAGGGCACCCTCTTCCTGGACGAGATTGGCGACATGCCGGCCGCGATGCAGTCGAAGCTGCTGCGCGTGCTCCAGGAGGGAGAACTGGAGCGCGTGGGCGGCGCGGAGACGCTCAAGGTGGACGTGCGCGTCATCGCCGCGACGAACAAGAATCTGGAGAAGGAGATCGCCGCGGGGCGCTTCCGCGAGGACCTCTACTACCGGATCAACGTCGTGCAGATTCACTCGCCGCCGCTGCGTGAGCGCCGCGAGGACCTGCCGGACCTCATCGACACGTTCCTGCGCGAGGCGTGCGCGAAGAACGGGCGGCGGCCCCTGGCGCTGTCGCCGGACGCGCTCGCGGTGATGAGCGCGTATGACTACCCGGGCAACGTGCGTGAGCTGCGCAACCTGGTGGAGCGCCTGGCCATCCTCTGCGAGGGGCCGGTCGTCTCGCGCACGGACGCGCTGGAGCTCCTGCCCCGGGGCCGTCCCCTGCCCCCCATGCCCGAGCCCACCGTGGGCGGTGACGTGCCCGCCGCGCAGCCCGCTCTGGTGGTGGCGACTCCCGCCGAGCCCGCTCCGTCGAACCCGGGCGGCTGGAAGCCTCGCGTGGATCAGACCTTCCGCGAGCAGGTGGAGGACGCGGAGCGGGAGATCATCCAGCGGGTGCTCGCCCACACGCATGACAACGTGACGGAGGCGGCGCGGATCCTCGACCTGGAGCGGGGTCACTTCTACAAGAAGATGAAGGCCCTGGGCCTGCGCCGCGGACAGTCCGACTCGTAAATACCTGCATTTGCTGCTCCTTTTTAGAGGTACTGCCCTCGCGGACCGCCCCATGGCTGGTCCGTGTGCTCGTCCGCCATCCCTGAAACCACCCGGAACCGGCCGACCTGCCGCGCCAGGTGCGCCACGTCGTCCGCCAGGTAGATGGCGGCCGTCACCTGGGGGGACGCGTGCCCCAACAGGCGCAGGGTGGCCACGAGGTCCCCGGTGGCCTGGTGGACGAAGCTGCCGAACTGCTTCCGGAGGCCGTGGAAGGTGAAGCCCGCCGGCAGCGTCACGCCAGCCCGGTTGGCGATGGAGCGCAGAAGCTTCGTCACATGCCAGCTCGTGTGGCGCATGCCGCCCTTCCGCGGTACCGGGAAGACGAGTTCATCCCCTCCCCACGACGCGCTGCCTGTAGGCGTCCAGCTCCGGGCGGAGCTGCGGGTGGATGGGCACGAGCCGCTCCTTCGAACCCTTCGTCGTGCTCCTGGACCAGCTTCGCCGGACGTGGATGACGCCGTGCTCCCCGGCGTCCCAGTCGATGTCCGACCACTTCAGGGCCCCCAACGTCCAGGTAGCGCGACTTGATGAGCTGCGGAGAGCGGACGCCGTCAACCTCGCGGTCGTAGATGCCGGCCGCCTCCTCCTGCTCGCGCGAGCGCATGTCCTCCCGTTTAGGGAGGCGGCGTGGACGAAATCCCCAGGGTGAGGGTAGCCGGCACCGTGGGCACGGACACCACGAGGACGCTCGCCGCGCCGGTGCTGCAGTTGATGGCGCAGGTGAGGCCCGTCACGTCGGAGGGCGGCGCGGCCTTGCCCTGCACGGTGTAGCTGGCCGAGGCGTAGGTGGTGACGAGGCCGTTGAGGACGGCTGCCACCTGCACGGTGTACGCGCCCGGCAGGCAGTCCAGCAGCTCCCAGTAGTGCGTCTACACCGGCGACTCCGACGTCCAGTTACCGCCCTCGCGCTGCCAGCGCACCCGGTACTCGGTGGCGGTGGCCACCTGCGTCCACCGGGCCGTCACCATGACTTTCACGCCGCCATTCGTCGTCTTGTACAGCGACTCGCCCACCGCCAGGCCCGCGGGTGGCGCCGACGAAGGCAGCACGAACGTGGGCAGCGGCTGCAACTTCACCCCGTACTCCACCTCCGCGTACTTCCCCGGCTCGTGGCGCAGGGCGGTGATTTCGTAGAGGTGCGGCTCCACCTCCGCCACGTTGAGGATGCGCCAGAGGGTGGGCGTCAAGTCGGACGCTGCCAGCATCCAAACGGCCTGGGGCTGGGCGCGGCCGAGAAGGGCGTCGCCACTGTGAGGGCCCGGTAGGGCGCCGGCGCGAGCGCGGCCAGCGGGCGCTCCTCCACGGTGCCGTCCGGCAGCACAACGGAGAAGGCGTACATCTTCCCGGCTTCCAGGGTGACGTCACCGTCGAGTTCCACCTGGCTGGCGGTGGCAGCCACCACGCGACCGCCCCACCGGCGTCCGGCCCGGTACGGATCCTGGAGCTTCACGACGGCGCCGGGGTTGCGCATGGCGCCCTCGAAGCCTGTGCGGAACGTCACCGTCTCCGTCCCCAGCCTCTCGGTGAGCAACAGCCACCGGCCCACGCGCTGCGCTTGGCCCCGGGAAGTGCAGCCGAGCGCCACCACCTCGGTGGGGCTGTAGCCGTAGGTAGCGAGGCCCTCCTCGTCGGTGACGTACTCCTGGGCCGCCTTGAAGTGGTTGTCCGGGTTGTTCCACGTCACCAGCGCGACGGTGTGCCGCGCGCGCTTACTGCTGGAGGCGTACGTGAAGAGGCCGTCCACCACGTTGGCCGGCGTGAAGAGGTACTCGGCGTCACGCGGCGCGTCCTGGGCGACGAAGACGGCGCCGGAGGCCCAGTACGTCATGCCGCGGAAGACGGACGCGAGGTTGTTGATGACCTTGTACGCATTCTCCTGCGTCTGGAGGTAGAGGTTGCAACGGAAGCGCGGCTCCATGCCGCCCTTCCCGTCCGGCACCAGCTCGTCGCAGTACATCGCCACCGTGTAGAGGCCCCATTTGTCCACGGCGGCCTCGTTGAGGTAGCGGCCCAGGCCGTAGCGCTTCGTCGTGAGGAGGTCGTAGAAGCACCAGGCCGGGTTGTCCGTCCAGGCCACCTTCCACGTGCCGTCCCAGGTGCCTTCGTACGTGCGGGCCGAGGGGTTGTAGTTGTTGGGCACGCGCACCCGCAGTCCGCGAATCCGGTAGCTGCGCGTGGGAATGCTGCTGAACTGGCTCGCGGACACCTGCAGCGCGCACAGCGCGGTGTTGGGAAAGCTGAGCTTCTCGTCCAGCAGCGTCGCGTAGGACTTCCAGATGACCTTGTTCTGCGTCGTCACGCTGTCCGCGTCCTCGCTGACGCGCGTGACACGGATGTCCCACGGCGGCGAGCCCGTCAGCTCCACGCGGAAGGTGCGCTCGTAGGGGCTGGTGCACTTACCCCGGAAGAGCTCGGCGTCCTGGAAGGACTGCACCACGTACCCGCCGCCGTTGCTCTGCACCGCGATGGAGACGAGGACGCGGGTGGGCTTCAAGTCGCCCGTCGTGGGGTCCTGGTAGGTGAGCTGGGGCACCTGGATGGTGACGCGCACGGCATCCACCTCTGGGTCCGTCACCGTGCGCACCACCGGCGTGGCGCGCTTCACCTCGACACCCACGGGGTGCTCCGCCTCTCCGGAGGGGAAGCCGGGGATGTACTCCTGGGGCTGGGTGCCCTTCACGTCGTAGAGGGTGACGCCTGTGAAGTTGAAGGTGCCGTCGGGATTCTGGATGGCGACGCCGTCCAGGTCGCACTTCGCGGCCAGGCTGAACTCTATGACGTGCTTGTTCTCCACCGTCTTCTGGTCCACCACAAACTCGTCGTCCGGGAATGCGTCCAGCGGCGAGGCGGTGGGGTTGACGCCCCCAGGGAAGTTCACCGCGTCCAGGTAGCGGACGAAGGTGCGCTTCCGGAGGACACGTGCGCCCAGCAGATCGTTCAGGTCCCTCGCCATGGCGCCGATGGTGCCGGCGACGTTGGCGAGCGTCAGGGTGGGCCGGGGCAGCCGCCCCATGCCGGACTTGTCGAAGCCCTTCACCTGGATGGCCCAGGGCTCGTATGCCATGCCCTGCCAGACGACGGGCCCGCGAAGGCCGTTGGTGCCCTCGCCGAACTGCGCCTTGCGCACCCGGGGCACCGAGTCCGCCTGGGCCCCATAGTCCGGGCGAAAGGGAAGCGCTCCATGCCTACCGCCTCCCGCCGAGAGTCAGCCTGCACATGCGGGCTACATTCGGCGGAGGCGCGGACAAAATCCGGCTGTGGTCGGCGAGTGGCCCGGCAGTTCGAGTCGGACGGGCGGAGTTCTTGCCCGGTAGTTCGGCTGCTCCGTCCCCCACTGGGCGTTGCGCGAACCGCTTGTCTGTGAACGGACACCGCGCCGCGCAGTTCCCTGCCACGGTGCGATGACGAGCGCGCACGCTTCCCACCAGCCCTGCGGTTAACGCCGCGGGCGAGCGGAGCCCATGTCGAACCTGCGCGCGTTGCTGGTGTGCCTGCTGGCCAGCCTCTGGGGCGGGTGTGGAGCGGCCGTCATCCCGGCCACCGAGTGCAATCAGTCGGATAGCACGGTCTCCTGTTGCCTCAAGCGACACCCGGGCGCCTACGAGGCCTGTGGTGCCGACGCGCCCGCGGAGCGGATGCTCGGCGCGCGTGGGACGCGCATCGACAGCAAGACGCTGTGGCAGAAGGGGAGGGTCCGCCTCGATGTGGAGAACCCGGCGCCCGGCGTGCGCCCCGGACAGCTCCACTTCCAGGATGCGCAGACGGGGGCGAAGTACCTGTACAACCCCGCGACGCGCAGCTTCACCAACGCGCCCCGCTGGGTGAACGAACTGCTGACAACGGACGCCACGTTTGCCTCGTCCGTCCAGAAGGGGCTGTACTACCTGGGCGAGGTGGCCCTGTGAGGTTGAACGTGCTGATGCAGGCGTACCTGCGAAACGCCCAGGTCCAGGCGGTGCAGTCGCGCCCGCTCACCCCGAGGATGCAGGCGTTGCTCGATGAGGGTGTCGTCGGCAGGCATGGCCTCTGGGTGTGGCGGCGGCAGGCGCTGGAGGTCGCCCCGGCCATTCAGCCCACCTTCCCGGACGCCACCGGCTACGAATGCTTCACGAACAAGGTGCACGTCGCCGACTTCGTGGGCTCCTTCGACGAGGAGCCGTGGGAGCGTCGGCTGCCGTTGAAGGAGCAGGTCGGCTACGGCCTCCGGCTCGCGCTGGAACTGCAGCGCGTGCTGCCAGCGGAGGAGCGTTTCACCACCATCCTCGGGTGCAGCAACGCCTGCACACTGCGCTTCCACCTCTCCCGGCCCGGGGAACGGTGGCTGGAGGAGGACCTGGAGAACTACCCCCGTGACGCCCTCCTGGAGCTTGGCAACCAGGACGACGTGAGAGGATGGGCTGCTCACCCATCTTGACGGGCAGGGCTGCGGCACCTCCCGCCTACCGCTCCCTGACGAAGGTGTACGTCATCCTGGCCAGGCGACATCTACTCCCACATCACCTGCGCAGTGGCGACGCGCCTCCAGCAGGACGGGGTGGACGTGCACGCGAAGGAGGACGCCCAGTCCGAGTCGTAAGCGCTCGGATGGACCGCTCCCTACTCTGGGGGCGGAGGCGCGGGGCGCTTGCGCCAGCCCTGAAGAATCCTCTCGGCGGCGGCGCGATAGAACCAGTCCGCCCGGGCGAGCAGCACCTGCTCACCGCGCTTGATCCGGATCGCCATCCATATCGGCGGGCCCGGAACGAAGTGCGCATCCCCCGGGGTCCAGGCAAGCCCTCCCGTGGCCTTCACCACGCGGGAGACACAGGCGTCGAACTCCGCCGCGGGCAGCCAGCGCAACTCCTCCAACACCCGGTCCGGCTCGAACCCATTCAGCGGCGTGGGCTTCCCGGTGACGGCCTGAAGCGCCTGGGGGCCGCGCCTGTCGGGGATGAACGCCAGCGCGTGGGGCCGCAGGACGCAGACCCCGTCGACGTCCCCCACCTTCGCGGGGAGGAGGGCCACGTCCTCCAGTTGCTCGCCCGACCGAGCCGCCGCGCCGAGGAGGGGTGGCTGACGATGCAGCTCCAGCGAGAGCATCAACCCCAGGGCATCCCGCACGCTGCGCGCGCGCAGCCGGCGGTCGCCCTTCACCACCAGGTCGAACTGGAGCCGGTCCAGGTGGACGCCGTCATCCAGGATCGAGTCCAGGCGCACCGCCTGTGCCGCGCCGAACATGGGCGTCCAGAGGATCCGCTCGCTGGTGATCCGCACCCTGCCGGCGCGCAGCACGGACCACAGCGGGGGGCCTCCCAGGGAGAGCCCCAGGAGGGCCATCCCCAGCTCCTTGGCCCAGGGAAGGCCGGTGGCCAGGAGGAGGATGAAGAGCAATGCGCCCAACGGCACCATCAGGAGAGGGAGCGAGGGCACGTTCATTCCACCCACGCCCGGGCCCGGCTCCCTCGACCGGCCGTGGGCGGGCTCGAAGACGAGCACCTCGCCCTCTTTCAGCGCCTTGCTGACAGGCTGGCGAAGCAAGGCCTCCAACCGCGTCAGCGCCTCTTCGAGGCTCACGTCCGGAGGCGCGACCGTCAACGTATCCAGCCGTTGCCGCGCGAGCCGGGTGAGGCGCTCGCGCCGCGCGGACAGCGCCCGAGCCTGCCGCAGGACGGGGACGTCCTCGGTCCACGCCTCCACCGCCGCGCGGCGGTGCACCCGCTCCAGCGCTTCCCGCACCCCTCTGTCCCCAGCCACGAACGCGGACACCCGCTCCGGCTGCTTCAGGAGCCGGCGCTTCCAGCCACGCGCCGACAGCACGGCCTCCAACTCCGCATGGGGGCGCAGCGCTCCGGAGATGAGCTTCGCGCCGCCCTCCAGGATCCGCTCGGCATCCGAGCCGGCGGCGGCAGGGTCGTTCAGGGAGGGAGCTGTGCGTGCGCGGTCGGCCATCACCGCCGGAACATACCCGGCACGCGGCCCCCGGCCGCACGCCCTTCGCCGCGTTTGACGGCCGCGCGCGGCGTCTGGTCTATTCGTCCCACGGGTGCCGAGGGGTGCCCGCCGCCCGGAAAGACGACGTCACCCTCGCTTCACCCGCTGTCGCCAGCCCCCCGATGAAGTCCTTCCACGGTCCCCCAACGGGTGAGGGCCAGCACCGGAGGATTCGTCATGGGAACCGGCAGCACCCTCCCCGTCACGCTTCATGAATACAAGGTCCGCGCGTCCCTGCTCCTCAAGGACCTGGACTCGTCCGACACGGCTCGCGCCACGCGCGCCGCGGAACGGATGCGCGCCCTGCCCTTCTTCGCGGCCCTGTCCCTGGGCGAGGTGCTCGCGCGCCGGGACGCCGTGCAGCACAAACACGGGCTCGCCGTCGTCGCGCGCGAAGCCGGGCACCCCACCTGGACAGAGCTGAAGCAGGCCCTGGAGGGCGGCGCGCGGGAGCTGGACACGCGCGCCTTCTTCCAGAAGGGCCAGAGCCCGTTCCTCAACCGGTGGTTCTCCACCTACGAGGAGGCCTCGCGTTCACTCGACGCGCAGGGCGGCTTCCTCTTCCCCTTCCGCGAGCAGTGCTTCATCTGCGAGGCCGACTTCCTCCAGGCGCTGGGCATCGACTCGCGCGACGCGGACTGGGAGCGGATGGGCCGCGACTGGGTGCGCCCGCGCGACCTTGCCGCGAAGGAGCGGCTGGAGGCGAAGCTCGTCTCGCTGGGCTTCGGAGGTCACCATGGCGTCCGGTGACGACTCGCGCGCGGCCCGCGCGGAACGCAAGCGCGCGTACAAGGAAGCGGAGGTGCCCATGGGCATCTACGCCATCCGCTGCCACGCCAACGGCAAGCTGTTCGTGGGCCACGCCCTCAACCTGACCGCGATGTTCAACCGCATCCGGTTCGAGTTCGCCCAGCGCATGCACCGCGTCCCCGAGCTGCAGGCGGACTGGGAGCGCCACGGCGAAGCGGCCTTCTCCTTCGAGGTGTTGGACAAGCTCCCACCCCGCGAGGAGCCCGGCGGGCCTCCGCCCGCGGAGGAGCTGAAGGTGCTGGAGGAGATGTGGCTGGAGCGCCTGAAGCCCTACGGCGACGCCGGCTACAACACGCCACCCAGGACCTGACACGGTGGGTTCAACCGACCTCCGCGCCCAGGCGAATGGCGCTGTCCGGGAGCACCCCTGAGCACATCCAGCCCGCCGTGCCGGGTGCCCCGGCGCGGCGGGACGTGCGAGGATGGAGGCCCCACATGAGCACGAGCGCCGCCCCCATCCTCGGCATTGACTTCGGGACCACCAACACCGCGGCGGCCTTCTTCGACAAGGCGAACAAGCTGCGCGTGGTGCCCATCGCGGACAAGAGCCTCACCCTGCCCTCCATCGCGTGGTTCCACGCGGGCGACAAGGCCATCGTCGGCCCCGCGGCGCGGCGGCAGATCATCGACGACCCGCGCCACACCATCTTCGGCGCCAAGCGCTTCCTGGGCCGCCGCTTCCAGTCCGAGTACGTGGCCCGCCACCGCAACCGCTTCGCCTTCGAGCTGGTGGAGGGCCCGGACGGCTACACCGCAGTGGAGGTGTACGGGAAGGTGACGCCGCTCATCGACGTGGCGCACTTCATCCTCAAGCACCTCAACACGCTGGCCACGCACGCGGCCGGGACCCCGTTCAAGGAGTGCGTGCTCACCGTGCCCGCGCACGCCACCATCCGCCAGCGGGAGGCCATCCGCCGCGCCGCGGAGAAGGCGGGCCTGCGCGTGCGCGCCATCGTCAACGAGCCCACCGCCGCGGCGCTCTACTACGCCAACCTGCGCAACCCCGAGCAGACGGTGATGGTGTTCGACCTGGGCGGCGGCACCTTCGACGTCACCCTCATGTCCGTGCAGAACCGCGTGGTGAAGGTGCTGGCCACCGGCGGCGACGCGTTCCTGGGCGGCGCCAACTTCGATGAAGCCATCGTGGAATCGCTGGTGGACGACTTCCAGAAGCAGCACGGCATCGACCTGCGCGGCAACAAGGTCGTGATGCAGCGCCTGGTGTTCGCCGCCGAGTCCGCGAAGATGGCGCTCTCCAGCGGCGCGTCCGTCCCCATCCGCATCCCCTGCATCACGCAGAAGGACGGCGCCTTCGTGGACTTCAACGTCACGCTCACCCGCGAGCGGATGGAGGCCATGGTGTTCCAGCTCATCGAGCGCATTGCCGCCGCGTGCGACGACGTGCTGGAGAAGGCGGGCCTGAAGCCGGACGCCATCGACGAGCTGGTGATGGTGGGCGGCCAGACGCGCATGCCCGCCATCCGCAAGCGCCTGGCCCACTTCAAGAAGCTGTCGTCGGACAAGGAAGTGCACCCGGAGTTGGGCGTGGCCGTGGGCGCGGCCATCCTGGGGCGCAACCTGGCGCGCGGCATCAGCGGCCTGTCGGACGTGGTGCCCATGCCCATTGGCGCCATGGTGCCCGGCGGCGGCCAGCACGAGGTGCTCCCCGCCAACACGCCCGTGCCCGGCACTCGCTCCGTGGACCTGGAGCTGCCGCCCTGGCCCGGCCCCGTGCCGGTGGCCCTCTTCGAGGCGTTGGACCGGACCACCGTGGAGCGCGAGCTCCTGGGCACCGTGCGCATCGAACCGGACTGGCGCGTGGCCCACCCGGGCCCCACGACGCTGGAGCTGCGCATGGGGCCGGACTTCTCGCTCACCGCGAGTCTCGTCGCGAAGGATGGACAGCGGCAGCCGCTCACCATCAGCGACCCGAACGCGCCCCAACGGGCCTAGAAGGCGTCAGGCCTTGGCCCGGACACCACGGTGCCCTTGAGCTGCTCCAGGAGCTGGCGGCTTTCGTCCAGCGCCTTCTGGCAGTGGTCGACGAGCGGCTCCATTCCGTCCAGCACCCGGGCGTCCGCGCGCTGCTCGATGTCCCAGCACAGCGACTCCAGCATGGCCGCGCCGAAGTAGGCCGCGTTGGACTTGAGCGTGTGCGCGGCGCGCGCCAGGTTCTCCAGCTCGCCACGCGCGAGCGCCCCCCGCGCGTCCTCCATCAGCCGGGGCATGCTCTCCAACGCGGTGTCCACGAGCTCAGGGAGCATCCGCTCCACCTGCCCGTCCAGGGACTGCCACAGCCGCTCCAACGCGCCCGACTCCAGGCCCCGGATGCGCGGGGCCCCCATGCGCGGGCCCGCTGGTGCACGGGTGGAGGGGGCGGCCCCGGGCTCGCGCTGCAGGCGCTCCCAGGCGCGGCGCAGCGCGGAGATGAGCTCCTCCACACGGATGGGCTTGCTGAGGAAGTCGTCCATGCCCGCGTCCAGGCACTCGCGGCGGTCCGACGTCATCGCGTTGGCCGTCATGGCGATGATCCACGGCTGGTCACCGCGGGGCATGTCCCTGCGCAGCTGGCGCGTCGTCGCCAGGCCGTCCAGCTCCGGCATCTGCACGTCCATCAGCACGACGTCGTAGCGCTTGCGCGCCAGGAGGGTCAGCCCCTCGCGGCCGTTGTTCGCGGTGTCCGCCGGGTAGCCCAACCGGTCCAGCACCAGCAACGCCAGCTTCTGGTTGGTGGGGTTGTCCTCCACCAGCAGGATGCGCAGCGGCATCTGCTCGCCAGGGCGCGAGTTGAACACGGAGCGCTCGCGCGTGGCGGGCGCGGGCGTGACGGGCATGGGCCGGGCGGAGATGAGGTCCTGGGCCAGGCACGTCATCAGCGCGTCATGCAGCTGCGACGCCTTCACCGGCCGGGGCAGCACCGCCGTGAAGAGGCCGGGCGGCTGCGCGTCGCGCTGATCAAACGAGGTGAGCAGCAGCAGGGGCAGCTCGCGCGCGTCGCGTTGCTGGCGGATGTGCGCCGCCAGCGTGGGCCCGTCCATCAGCGGCATGCGGTGGTCCAGGATGGCCAGGTCGAAGCGGGCCCCGGACTCCAGCTTGGCCAGCGCCTCCGCGCCGGAGCCCACCTCCACGATGGCCATTCCCCACGCGGCCAGCTGGCGGCCCAGCAGCTTGCGGTTGATGGCGTTGTCGTCCACCACCAGCACGCGCCGGCCGTGCAGCTTCAGCGCGTCCGGACGCAGGGCCTCCGCGCCGCGCGGGGCCTCGCGCGCCTGGAAGGTGAAGTGGAACGTGGCGCCCTTGCCCGGCACGCCCTCGCTCTCCATCCACAGCCGCCCGCCCATCGCCTCCACCAGCCGCTTGCTGATGGCCAGCCCCAGCCCCGTGCCGCCGTAGCGGCGCGACACGGATTCATCCAGCTGGTTGAAGGGCTGGAAGAGGCCCGCGCGCGCGGCCTCGGTGATGCCCAGGCCGGTGTCCTGCACCGAGAAGTGCAATTCGAAGAGGCCGCCCGGCGCGAGCGGCTGGCGCGGCGTGTCCACGGAGATGGACACCCCGCCGCGCTCGGTGAACTTCACCGCGTTACCCACCAGGTTGAGCAGCACCTGCCGCAGGCGCGCGCCGTCCCCCACCACGCTGACCGGCGTCTCGTCCGTGACGTGGTAGCCCAGGTCCAGGGACTTCTCGCTCGCGCGCATGGCGAGCAGATCCAGCACGGACTCCACGCACTGCCGCAGGTTGAAGGGCTGCTGCTCCAGTTCGACCCGGCCGGCTTCGATCTTGGAGAAGTCCAGCATGTCGTTGAGCAGCCCCAACAGCGCGTCCCCGCTCTGGCGGATGGTGGACGCGAAGTCGCGCTGCTCGGGCGTGAGCGCCGTGTCCATCAACAGCCCCGCCATGCCGATGATGGCGTTCATCGGCGTGCGGATTTCGTGGCTCACGGTGGCCAGGAACAGGCTCTTGGCCTGGTTGGCGTCCTCGGCGGACTGGCGCGCCCGCTGGAGGTCGGTGACGTCGTGGTAGATGGCGATGAAGCCCATGGACTGGCCCGCCACCGTCACCGGCATGGCGCGCAGCTCCACGTCCACCACCGTGCCGTCCTTGCGCACGCGCTTGGTGACGACGTGCACGCGGTCCTTGCTCAGCACCTCGCGCGACGTCTCCTCGGCCTGCGGACGGATGTCGTCCACGTTGGCCACGAGCTTGAGGATGTTGCGGCCCAGCGCCTCCTGCGGCGCGTACCCGAAGAGCCGCTCCGCGGCGGGGTTCCAGGACAGCACCTCGAAGGCGCGGCTGATGGTGACGATGGCCACCGGGCTGTGGCGCACCACCGCCTCGAAGAACTCCTTCTGCTGCCGGAGGATGGACTCGGCCGCCAGGGCCGCGTCCAGGCCCCTCAGCAGCAGCAGCCAGCCGCCGTCCTGCGGCACCGCCTGCACCCGCACGGAGCGCACCGGGCCCACCGGAAGCTCTGTTTCCAGGGCAGCGTCGCCCGGAGAAGAGACCTGGGGGGGCGTCCAGCCCGGCAGCACGCCCTCCACGGACCGCCCCACCCACAGGTCGCGAGGGCCCAGCAGCGCCTCCGCGGCGCGGTTCACGGCCACGACCCGCAGGGTCGGGTCCAGGACGAGCACGCCGTCACGCGTGTGCTCGAACAAGGCCGGATACGCGCTGGGTGGCAGTTCGGGCAAACTTCCCCCTCCGTTCAAGAACTGTAGGTCAGTCGAGGCGCCAGTTCCATGTCATCCACGGAAAACCGTGGAGGTGGGCAGGCGCAGGCCTTTTCCCGGTGCTCCCGGGACGGCGATTCAGGGGGTTGGAAGGCCTGCCTGGCCATGCAGGGGGGCGGGATGTTTCGTTCTGTTTCCATGCGGCGGCGTGAGGTCACCCAGGGTGCTGGCGAGGACGCCCCGGGCGATGCGTGAGCGGGCCCATTGGCCAGGGGTCCAGGGGATCCATGCCATGGAGGAGGCCAGGGAGGACATTCCTGATGCAGGGTCCTCCAACGTCACACTTCGCGTGCGCACCTCATGCGCTGCGAGCGTGGGGCAGCCGGCGTCCGCCAGGTCGCGGTCGAGCGCGGCGGTGGCCTCATCCAGGGAGGGGGCCGCGAAGGACTCCAGCAGCCGCGCGTGGAAGGCGGTCTCCGTCAGGGCGATGCACCGGTTCGCCTCCGTCGCGCAGCCGCGGGCCTTCCGGGCCACGTCCGGCGGCGCGGCGAGTCCCGCGAACTGGGGAGCCGCTTGGAGCAGGGCGTTCATCCGGGCCGTCTGCTCGGCGGGCATGGGCGTCCAGTCCTCCGGGGGCGAAGGCATGGCGTCGTGCGCGAGCCGCTCGATGTCGAGCAGGTTGACGGCGAGCGAGCCGCCCACGAGCGAGTCCGTGCGCAGGCTCAGCCACGCCAGGTGGCGCACCTGCTGCGCGGCCTCCACCGGGTGGCCGGTCCTCAGGCCGTGGAGCATGCGGAACTTCGCCCAGCGCTGGAGGAGGAAGAGGTCGGGGACCTCACCGGCGGCCCAGTTGAAGCGGCCCTCGGCGCTCAGGGGGCTGCCGTTGAACAGGTCCCACCGGTCATAGGCCAGCAGCCGGACCATCCAGTCGAAGTCCAGGCGGGACACGTCGACCTTCGCGGTGAGCCACCGGCCCTGCTTCAGGTCCAGGGCCTCTTCGCGAAGCGACTCGGGAAGGACGAGTGGCGAACCTTCCGGCGGGGGCCGCTTCAGGTCGCGCGACCAGGGCAGCCAGGCGTTGAGCAACAGCCCCGCGTCCCCTTCCGTCCGGCCTTCGTGGAACCAGGGGTCGGCGCCCAGCATGGCCTCTTCGGCGCAGTAGGCGTCCACGTTCGCGGCCAGCGCTTCGCGGTGCAGACGCAGCGGGGTTTCGAACCTCCCCTGGAACCACGCCTCCGCTGCCAGCAGGCCGGCACCGGCCAGTACGGCGAGCCCCGTCAGGGAAGCCACGGCGATGCGCCGGCGCCTGCCTGGCGCGACCCTGTCGGAGGACGTCATGGCGCGAATCCTAGAGGGCTTTTTCCGGAGCACCCAGGAAGTGTCCCGGGCCGCCGCGCCACTGTTTCAGGGCAGACGGCCAGCCAGCCCCCTGCCTCACTGGCCGTGACTGGAACCACCAGCCCGGAATCAACGGTGGGCCCTGGGCAGTGCGGTGTTCGGGCGACCTAGCTTTCCTTTGACCACGCGGAAGAGAGAGCCGTGCCCGACGCGACGACCCCGCCCTTGATCCTCCTCATCGACGACGAGCCGGAGCTGGAAGTGATGGCCCGGTACCTCGAATTCGAAGGCTATTCCGTGCTGACGGCGACCAATGGTGAGGAGGGATTACTGGCGCTGGCGTCCTGCCGAAAGCCCTGCATCGTCCTGCTGGATTTGATGATGCCGGTGATGGACGGACACGGCTTCCTCCGCCGGATGAACGACGACGCGACGCTGTGTGGGCTGCCCGTCTTCGTGCTGACCGCCAGCTTCCAGACGGAGCACATGGCCGGCGTCGTCGGGACCTTGCAGAAGCCCCTGCACATGGAGCTGTTCAAGGAGGCGGTGGCGCCCTACTGGGCGCCCACGGGAAAATAGAAGGCGCGGCTCAGGCCGCGATGCGGGCCACGCACTCCGGGCTGTCGTTGGCGGGGGAATTTACCCCGCGCGCCACTTCGTAGACGTCCAGCGGCGCTTCCGTCGCGGGGACGAGCAGCGGCAGCAGGACGGAAGCCTCCTGAGGCTCCGGGCGCAGCCACACGGCCTGACCTTCCGGCGACAGGATGACGGGCATCCGGTCGTGGATGGGCGCCATCAGCGCGTTGGGGCTCGTGGTGATGATGGTGCAGGTGCGCAGCACCTCGCCCGTGTCCGGCGCCGTCCACTCCTCCCACAGGCCCGCCAGCGCGAGCGGCTTCCCGTCGCGGTGGTGGAAGAAGTACGGCGTCTTGGGCTTCGTGGATTGCTTCCACTCGTACCAGCCGTCCACCACCACCAGGCACCGCCTGCGCTTCAACGCCGAGCGGAAGCTGGGCTTCTCCGCCACCGTCTCACCGCGCGCGTTGATGAGCTTGTTGCCGATGGACGCGTCCTTCGCCCAGGACGGGATGAGCCCCCAGCGGAACACGTCCAGCAGCCGGGCGCCGTCGTTGGGCACCACGGGCAACAGCTGCGTGGGACAGAGGTTGAAACGCTCGCGCTCCAGCGTCGCGCGCGCGCCCGCGAGCTCCAGCTCGGCGACGAGCTGCGCGGGGGAGGTCCGGACGGTGACTCGGCCACACATGGGGGTGAAGCGTAGCGCCCGGCGGCCGGCGCCGCACGTTCCGGACGCCCGAGGGCCTACGTGGGCAGCTGGATGCCAGACAGGCGCTGGTACAGCTCCACCGCGCGGCTGTCCGACAGGCCGGTGATGTAGTCCGTCACGCACAAGAGCCGCTGGTACGGCGTGAGCCGCTGGATGGCCTCGTCCCTGCGGAGCGGCTTCTGCGCCGCTTCATCCTCCGCCGCGAACTCCGGGCGCTGGAAGCACTCCATGGGCAAGAGCTGCCGCAGCTTCTTCTCCTCCGCGTTGGGGGACTCCGCCACCACCGACAGGGCGAACATGTCCAGCAGGCCGCCCAGCGTCTTGAAGCCCGCGCTCTCAATCTGGAGCACGCGCTCGCTCCAGTAGCCATGCTCGCGGGTGAAGTCGGTGATCTCCTCCAGCTGCGCGCGCACGTCGGGCTTGAGCGCGGTGAGCGACGTCTCCGTCCGCCCCGCCTCCAGGTCCTGCGCGTGCTCCACGAAGGCGTCCACGCACTTGGGGATGAGCTTCCCGATGGCCCGGGCCCGCGCCTGCGCCATCCGCGTCTCCAGGTGCCGGGGCGGTTTGCGGACCGTGGGCTCCGGCAGCACCGACTCCAGCAGCTGGCACGCGCGCTCCATGGACACGAGCCCCAGCTTCGCGGAGTCCTCCAGGTCGATGACCGCGTAGCAGATGTCGTCCGCCGCCTCGACGAGGAAGGCCAGCGGGTGGCGGCTGAACACGCCGGGCTCGCGCTCGCGCAGGCCCGTGGCGCGGTACGCCTCCAGCGCCAGGTCGACGTCGTCCTGGAAGTAACCGAACTTCTTCTCCGACACGACGCCCTTCGTCTTCTGCCGCGAGCCGGGCAGCACCGACGGACGCGGGTACTTGCTCATGGCCCCCAGCGTCGCGGCGGTGTAGCGAAGCCCGCCCCGGCGCTCGCGCGACTGGAGCCGGTTGAGGATGCGGAAGCCCTGCGCGTTGCCCTCGAAGTCGCACAGGTCCCGCCACTCGGCCTCCGTCGCGAACGGGCTCTTCGTCCCCGCCCCTGGCGGCGCGAGCCGCTGGCCCACCCAGTGCTGGATGGCCGCCTCTCCGGAGTGGCCGAACGGCGGGTTGCCGATGTCGTGCGCCAGGCACGCCGCCGCCACGATGGTGCCCAGGTGCGATGGATCCAACTCCACGCCCTGCAGCTTCAACCGCAGCCCGGCCTGATGGCCCAGCGAGCGGCCCACGCAGGACGCCTCGATGCTGTGCGTGAGGCGCGTGCGCGTGTAGTCGCTCGTCGACAGCGGGAACACCTGCGTCTTGTCGTGCAGGCAGCGGAACTCGCTGGAGAAGACGATGCGGTCGTAGTCCCGCGAGTAGTCGTTGCGCTCGTCGAGCTGCCGGTGCGCATCCTCCGCCTGCGAGGAGCGAGGTCCCGACCCGACGCGGGTGTCCGACAGGAGCCGCCGCCAGCGCTCCGTCCGTTCCTGATTGTCACTGCTGCTCACGAGGAAGAGACCTCCCGGTGCGAGGAGAGCCCCGCCATCGTGCTCCCCCGCACCGGGGGCGCAAGTTCCCGCGCCATCCGGAACCCCACGCGCCCCCGCCCCGGGTCCCATCAGGGTTGGCGGGCCCCTCCGCGCTTCCCACTCTCTCTCCTCTCACGACAGACAGGGGAGACAGCGCCATGGGGTGCCGCGAGGGTTGGAGGGGGGGTGTCGCCTTCTGACGAAAGCGCGACGCCTGGGGGACCGGGCCCCAACTCCCGGTCCCCCACGCGCCCTACTGGAACACCCGCCAGCGGGACGGCCTGGGGGGTTCCGTGGGCAGCGCGACAGGCACCTCCCAGGTGATGTGGTACTCGGTGTCCAGCAGGCCCAGCTTGCGCCCATGCACCCGCGGGTTCCGCGCCCCCACCATGGTGAGCACCTCGCGCAGCACCCCCTCGTGATACGCCGGCGGCATGAAGTCGCGCCGCATGACGAACAGCGCGTCCCCCTCTCCCTTCCAGTCGACGGTGCGCTCCCCGTAGCTCACCGCCATCTGGTAGCCGGACGGCAGGTTCGTGACGAGCTTGCGCGGGTCGCCCGCGGCGAGGAGCAGGAACGTGCGCCCCACCGCGGACTCCAGGAAGCTTCGCGTGGCCTGCATCCCCATCTGCCGCAGCGCTTCGTCGAACCCGCCCCACCGGGGTGACAACTGCCGCGCCGCCACCTGCGCCAGCTTGAGGAAGCTGGCCACCGGGTAGTTGAAGAAGCCCACGAAGCGGCGCTCGTCGGTGACGGCCCGGCAGGCGGCCACCGCCTCCTCACCCACGTCGGTGCGCACCGTCTCCAGCACCCCCAGGAAGAACATCCCCCGGGCGGTGTCCAGCTCCGTCGCCGCCATGCGCCGCACCGCCCAGTCCGCCTCCACCGCCCCCGCCTCCGGGTACGGCTTCGCCTGTGCCTGCATGCCTGCCTCCGTTATCGCGTGAGCCCACGCCCCACGTGCGAATCGCCTACGTGCCACTGCTCTCTTCAGGGATGCGCCGCGGCAGCCGGCGCGCACGCCTCAGGGAAGAGACGCTTCAGGGAGGAGGACGGTGAAGCGCGAGCCATGGCCGAAGTCGCTCTCCGCCTGGATGCGCGCGCCATGTCCCTGCACCAGCCGCTTCACGATGGCGAGCCCCAGCCCGGTGCCGCGCAGCTTGGTGGTGAACATGGGCTCGAAGATGCGCTCCAGGAGCGACGCGGGGATGCCCGGCCCGTCGTCCGTCACGCGCAGGCTCCAGCCGCCATCCCCCAACGCATCGGCGTGCACGCAGACCGTCCCGGAGCGCTCCGCCGGAATGGACTCCACCGCGTTCTGGATGAGGTTGACCAGCACCTGGCGGAACTGTTCGCGGTCCAGGCACGGCACCGGCAGCCCATCCGGGACCTGGATGTGCACGCGCACGCCCTCGCGGCGCGGCACCACGCTGATGGCCTCTTCCACCAATGGCTTGAGCGGACAGGGCGTGCGGCGCGGAGGCCGGCCCTTCGCGTAGTCCAGCAGGTCGGAGATGATGACCGAGCACGCCTGCAGCTCCCGGTCGATGATGTCCAGGAAGCGCGCGATGCGCGGATCCGTGGGGGAGGTCTCCACCCTGCGCAGCCGGCGCTGGACGAACGCATGCGCGGTGCGCGCGGCCGCCAGCGGGTTGCGCAGCTCGTGGCTGACGCTGGCGGTGAGCTGCCCCAGCGACGCCAGCCGCTCCATCTGCTCCACGTGGCCGCGGACGGCGTGCACCTCGCGCACGGCGGCGTCCAGCTGCCCCACGCGCAGCGCCAGCTCCTCCTCGATGGTGGCCTCCGCCAGGGCCTGACGCCCAGCCCGCTCTCCCAGCTCGCGCAGCGCGTCCCGGCAGGCGACAACCAGCACCACGTCGATGGCGGCCACCCAGAACGCATGCTCCAGGAAGCGCCACCACTCCGGGTGCAGCTGTCCGTAGACGGACTCCGGCCACAGCGCGCCCCGCATGCAGTGGTCCGCGACGATGGCCAGGCTGGCGGTGAGCAGCACCTTCGGGTCGCGGTAGAACGACAACACCGCCAGCGAGCCGAAGATGTGGAAGTGCGTCTCGATGCGGCCCCCCGTCAGGTGGATGAGCAGCGCGGACCAGAGCATCTGACTGATGGCCACCACGTGGCGCGTCGCCGTCTCCCCCGCGTGCAGCCGCGTGAGCATCACCGGGAACACGCTCAGCGCCGCGCCCAGCAGCACCGCCGTCTGCACGTGCAGGTGCAGCGCGCGCACCTTGCCCTCCCACCCATAGGGAGACACGAACACCGCCACCAGCACCGCCGCCGCCCACTGCCCCAACATCAGCCAGGTGAACAGGCCATCCACCCGCTTGCGCGACTCACGCAACTGCAACGCCAGCAGCGCCGCGGCCCGGTCCTCCAGGCCTGGAGAAACATTCACCGGAACATGAATGGAAAAGGCTGACATGGACGAAGTCATCTCTTCACCCGGCCGGACTGGTGGCGAAAACTGATAATCATGTAAAATATGAACTACACGGAACTCTCCAGGCCAGCCATGCTGCCCGAGGGCACGTGAAGTGCTGGTGCCTGAACACTGTCGGCTCCAATACCGACGAAGAGGGACAGCGCCGGGGTGGCGCCAGCCCGTGCATTCGCAGCCAACAATGACAAGCGGGGCATTCCCGCGTCCACCGGACACGCCGAAATCAGGACCGGAGTACAAGGCCCGCGCTCACGTCTGACCAATGGTGCCCGCCCCCAGGTCCCAAGGGGGCACAGGGGGCATCCGCGTACACGCCCCGCGGGCGGTGTCAGGAGATGGCGGCGTGTGCGCGCGAGGGTGTTTCGAGCGTGGCGTCCGTGTCGCCCCGGGGCAGCTCCCGGGCGGCGGGGATGAAGGTCATGGCGCGCTCGGCGAGCGCGGCGATGGTGAGTGAGGGATTCACGCCTGGGTTGGCGGAGATGGCCGCGCCATCCACCACGTACAGCCCTTCATAGCCATACAAGCGATGGCGTGCGTCGATGGCGCCTGTCGTTGGCGAGTCCCCCATGCACGCGCCGCCCAGGATGTGCGCGGTGGTCGGGATGCCCATGAGCGTTTCGCTGACCATGGTCATGGGGTAGCCATCCAGCTTGTCGGACACGCGCTTCGCCAGGTCGAAGGCCTCCGGCATGTTCGCGGTGGGCGCGGGGCCTTCCTGCAGGCCGGTGGTGAGGCCGGAGCGGAAGCCGGTGGTGAGCGCGCGGCCGCGGCGCATGCGCAGGTGGCCCTCCATGGTGCGCATGTACAGGAGGATCATCGTGCGGCGCGCGAAGTCCGGGACGAAGAAGGCCTGGAGGAAGCGCACGGGCCGGCGCGCGAGCAGCCCCACCAGGCGGGCCATGCGCGACCACGCGGTGGCGCCGGGGACGTGGGGGGCCATCAGCAGGCGGAAGAAGCCGGAGCCCTCCGGGTAACGCACGGGCTCCAGGTGCGAGTGCTCGTCGGTGTGGAGGATGGACCCGATGGCGATGCCCCGGGACAGGTCGCGGTCCTTCTGCTTCTTGCCGCTGATGACGCCGATGAGCGCCTCGGAGTTGGTGCGCACGCCGTCGCCCACGCGCTCGGAGAGCCTGGGCAGACCGTCTGGCGCGTCCTTGAGCTTGAGCAGCAGGTCCATGGTGCCCAGCACGCCACCCGCGAAGATGACGTGCTTCGCGGTGAAGCGGCGCGTCTTCTTGAAGAAGCCGGTGCCCTGCTTCGCCGTCACCTCGTAACCGTCGCCGCCGGGCAGGGGGCGCACCCACGTCACCTCCGTGTCCGCGTGGAGGGTGAGGCCCTTCTTCTCCGCGAAGTAGAGGTAGTTCTTGTCGAGCGTGTTCTTGGCGTTGTTGCGGCAGCCCAGCATGCAGCCGCCGCACGCGTTGCAGCCGGTGCGGTCCGGGCCCTCGCCGCCGAAGTAGGGGTCCTTCACGGTGACGCCGGGCTCGCCGAAGTAGACGGCCACGGTGGTGGACTGGAAGTCGGGGCGGCCCAGGTCCTCGCCCACTTCACGCAGGACCTGGTCGGGGAACGTGTTGAGCGGGTTGACGGTGGCGCCCAGCAGGCGGCGCGCGGTCGCGTAGTGCGGCGCGAGCTCCTCCTTCCACGGCGCCAGGTGGCCCCAGGAGGCGGCGTCGAAGAAGTCGTCCCGCGGGATGGGCAACGTGTTGGCGTAGACGAGCGAGCCGCCGCCCACGCCGACGCCGGACAGCACGGTGACGTGGCGGAAGAAGGTCATCTTGAAGAGGCCGCGCCACCCGAGCCGCGGCATCCACAGCCAGCGCTTCAGGTTCCAGTTGGACTTGGGGAAGTCCTGGCCCTGGAGGCGCCGGCCCTTCTCCAGCATCACCACGCGATAGCCCTTCTCGACGAGCCGCAACGCGCTGACGCTGCCGCCAAACCCCGAGCCGATGATGAGCCAGTCGCAGTCCATGACGTCCTCTCCGTCTCCCGGGGCGTGTGAGCTTCCCGCCTCCAGGAGGTCCGCACTCTATGCCACGAGCGCGAGCCGGCCTGGCGGGACCTGTCGCACGCCTCCGGAATGAACGGAGGGCCCCGGGACGTGGGCTAGCGCTTCGTAGCCTGCTTCCTCGCCCGGCGTGCGGCGGGCGTGTTGGCGACGAACTGGCGGCCCGCCCGGGAGCCAGTGCGCTTGCGTCGCTCGGTGGCCTTCTTCTGGGCCGGGCTCAGGTGGGCCCAGGCCTCCTTGGGCAGGTAGCGCGCGGTGGTGCGGCCGTGGCGGGCGCGGGTGCCGCCGTCCTGGGTGCCCCACTTCTCCTTCGTCCAGGACGACAGGTGGCGCTGCGAGGTGCCGCGAGCCCCCCGGTAGCCGCCGCCGGCCTTCTTGTATTCAGCGGCGAGGAGCTGGGCCTTGCGCGCGCTCCATTCGCCGGCGCGGCCGCCCTTGTCGCTCTTCATGATGCGTTTCTTGAGGCGCTCGCGCAGCGCGGGGTCCGTATACCGGCCGCTGGCGCTGGCGGACGCATGGCTCTTGCGCGCGGCGCGTTTCGCGGGCGTGGCGGCGGCGTGCTTGCGCCGGGGGGCGGCGTGGGTCTTCCGACGGCTGGCCATGACGGCTCCTTTGCTTGTGACAAAGGTACGGATGCCGCGCGGGGAATGGCCTTTTCGCCCCGCTGCCTGCTCGTCACCAGAGTCAGGCGGGTGTGGCGCCGGGTTCGGTGGGACGGAAGAGAGAGCACGCGCGCACGGGCTGGGGCGCGTACTTCTGGGGCAGGAGCGGACACATGATGAAGGTGGAGGTCCGGGTCTGGACGTAGCGGGGCGGCGCGGCGCAGCGGTGGCAGAGGCTGTCCGGGAACGGCAGCGGATCAGGTGGCGGCGTCATGGCAGTGCACAGCATCGCACGAGCCCGGGAGGAAAGGCGGGTGCGGGCCGCGCGCGCTCCCTAGATTGCGAGGCATGCACGTCACTGACGCCCACGTCGAACCCCACCGGCTGCGCCTGTCCGGCCGGCATGCCGTCCTGGAGGTGTCGTGTCCGCTGCCCGGAGTGCTGCGGTTGAGGCACGCGCCGGTGTCGTCGGAGATCGGCTTCCTCCATCCCGAGCTGCCCGGCAAGCGGTCCTGGTCCGTCATCGCCGAAGGGGGCCACCCCTTGAAGGTCGAACGCGACGACGAGCGCACGCGGGTGACGGCGGAGGGCGTGTCCCTGGAGGTGGATACGGAGTCGGGGACGTGGCACTTCCAGGACGCGAAGGGGCGGGAGCTGGCGCGTTGCGTGGATGTGTCCGGTGAGGTGCAGGCCGCGTATCCGATGAGCCGGCACCGCGCGCGGCTGAAGCTGCGGGCGCCGGAGGGGGAGCGCTACCTGGGGTTCGGCGAGAAGGTGGGGCCGCTGGACAAGCGCGGCATGCACTTCACGTTCTGGAACACGGACGTGGTGCCGCACCACCCGGACACGGATCCGCTCTACCAGTCCATCCCGTTCTTCGTGGGCCTGCGCGACGGCGTGGCGTGGGGGTTCTTCCTGGACGAGTCCTGGCGCTCGGAGGTGGACGTGGCGCTGGCGGACGCGTCGCGGGTGGCGTGGGAGTCGTGGGGGCCGGAGCTGGACTGCTACCTCTTCGCGGGACCCATGCCCGCGGACGTGGTGCGAAGGTACGCGGCGCTGACGGGGCGGCCTCCCCTGCCCCCGCTGTGGAGCCTGGGCGCGCAGCAGAGCCGCTGGGGCTACGAGAACGCGCAAGACATCCGGGGCGTCATCCAGGGCTACCGGCAGCGGAACCTGCCGCTGGACTGCGTGTATCTCGATATCGATTACATGGATGGGTACAAGGTCTGGACCTGGGACAGCGCGCGCTATCCGGACCCGGCCGGCCTGGTGCGCGAGGCGGCGGCGCAGGGCGTGCGGCTGGTGCCCATCATCGACCCGGCCTTGAAGCTGGAGCCGGGCTGGAACGTGTACGAGGACGCGAAGGCACGCGACTACCTGGTGCGCTACGACCGGGGCGGAGTGCTGGTGGGCGAGGTGTGGCCCAAGCCCGCGGTGTTCCCGGACCTGACGCGGCCGGAGGTGCAGCGCTGGTGGGGAGGCCTGCATCGCGACTTCGTGACGATGGGCGTGGCGGGGTTCTGGAACGACATGAACGAGCCGTCGTGTTTCGGGGTGCAGCCGGACGTGGGCATCCTCACGCTGACGAGCGAGCGCGCGGAAGGCATTGGCCAGGTGGAGGGCAAGACGCTGCCGTACGACGCGCGTCACGGGGAGAAGCGGCACCTGGAGGTGCACAACGTCTACGCGCTGGGCATGGCGAAGGGCGCGTTCGAAGGCTTGCGAGAGCTGCGTCCAGAGGCCCGGCCGTTCCTGCTGACGCGGGCGGGGTTCGCGGGCATCCAGCGCTACTCGGCGGTGTGGACGGGGGACAACTCCAGCCACTGGACGCAGCTGGAGACATCGCTGCCCATGTTGATGGGATTGGGACTGGCGGCGGTGGCGCTCACGGGGGTGGACATCCCGGGCTTCATCGGACGGGCGAACGGTGAGCTGCTGGTGCGGTGGATGCAGACGGGCGCGTTCTACCCGCTGATGCGCAACCACGCGGGCAAGGGAACGTCGCCGCAGGAGCCGTGGCGGTTCGGAGAGCCCTACCTGACGCTGGCGCGAGCGGCGCTGGAGCGGCGGTACCGGCTCCTGCCCACGCTGTACACGCTGATGCACGAAGCGTCGGAGACGGGGATCGCGCCGCTGAGGCCGCTGTTGATGGAGGCGCCCGGGGACGCGGAGGCGGCGGGTGCGTTCGATCAGTTCCTGTTCGGAAGGGACCTGCTGGTGGCGCCGGTGGTGCGGCCCGGGCAGACGAAGCGACTGGCGTACCTGCCAGCGGGTGCATGGCTGGAGTGGCCAGGGCTGGAGTGGACAGGGGAGGTGCGCGAGGGAGGACAGCACGTCATCGCGGACGGGCCACTGGACACGGTGCCGGTGTGGCTGCGCGCGGGAGGCGCGGTGGCGCTGACACGGCCCGCGATGCACACCACGGACGCGAACTGGAAGCACCTGGAGTGGCACGTGCACGTGGCGGTGGAGATATACGGCCGGCTCTACGAGGACGCGGGAGACGGCTACGGTGCGTCACGGCTCACAGCGCTGCGCGGCGGTGTGACGGATGGAGTGCTGCGATTGGAGCGGAGCGAGGCGGGAATGCTCGCGCGGGCGCGGACGGAGGAGACGATCCGGATGTATGGATTGACGTCCGTGCGGAAGGTGACGGGAGCGCAGGCACACCGTTTCGAGGACGGCGTGCTGGAGCTCCAGGTCGCCGCGGACTGGACGCGACTGGACGTGGCTCCGTAGGTCAGAGGACAGGGAGTTCCTTGAACACGACGCCTTCGAATCCGAAGCGGTTCACGGCGTCCACGAAGCGCTCCGTCGCGATGATGATGGTCGTGTAGTCGCTGAGGCGGAACAGGTCCAGGTCGCCGGTCAGGGTGCTCCCGTCGAGGATGGGTGCGTCTGGATAACTCCCTCCTTGCCGCCCGCACCGTTCGCAGGGCCGTTCCCGTCCGCCTGGGAAGCAGCTGTCGTGCAGTCGGCCTCGGCAATGGATCTCGACCTCCCGCAGCTCCACCTCGACCTTGCTCCGAAAGCGCAGGTCCATCTTGCTCGCGCGAAGGGCGATGCCTGCCTCACGCAGCAGGTCCACGATCTCGCTCCGCATCACCAGGGTCCAAGGGTCATACAGATCGAGCGCACTCCACTTGCCGGAGGCCTTGCCGATGAGAGGCCCGAACTCGGCCCCTGGCAGCAATGGCGCCTCGAAGGGCACCTGAAGCCGGACGAGATCACGCAGTCGCTCGTACTCCTCGATCGGAACCTGCCGTGCTTCCGCGAGCTCTCCCCTATGGGCCCAGCCCGAGAGATCCACGGAGGGATATGCCTCTCCCAGTCCACCAGGGCTGGACCCACACACAGGACACAACCCTCCCGGCAATCCCCATCGGTGCGCGCCATCGATGAATCCGGTGAAGCGCGCCCCTTTCGCAGCATTCACTTCAAAGAACCTCACGGATCCTCCGGCGACTAGCGAAGCTAATAGTAGGAAACAATGGGTCCCATGATGTTGAAGTCAACGATCATCCGAGCCAGTTGGTCCTGGATCTCCTTAGGAGTCGCATTCGTGTTCTTACGAGCGAAGTCACGCCACGTCTGATTCCAGGGACCACCCCGCCCTCCCGGCCCATGGATTCGTACGTGCTCCGCACGGGGAATGACCATCGTGAAGTCATGCACGTTGATTCTTCCCCTCCGCCAGAAGAACTCCGCGAGGCGTTCCTCTTGAGGGTAGAGATGATGCTTGACCCATCCCGAGCCGGAAGGCCTCCTGCCATCCGGTGGCGGAGGAGGCGCGGGATGGTTGTACCAGCGGATGACGAAGATGGCTTCGCGGTCCCCTGGAAGCGGCTGGGCACTCCCCCAATTGCGCCGGGGACCTGCACCGGGTGCCGCTGACGACACGGGAGGCCGGATGCCTCCCCGTGCCAGCAACACACCGGTGTCCTCGCAGCGATAGAGGCCGCAGAGGTCGTCAGCACAGACCAGCGCCACACACCGGTCGTGCCCCTCACAGGCGTCATCCTCCGCCGCGCCCCAGTCCTCCAGCGCCGGCAAGGGCGCGGACGCGCAACCTGTCAGCAACACGCACAAACCCACCGCGAAGAGCCTCGTCATCATGCGGCTCACCACAGCGGCGCCATGTTCTCCACGTACTTGAAGCCCGTGCCCGTGTTGAACACGACCACCGTCTCCTCCGGCTTCACGTCCCCGGCGGCCTGAAGCTTCTTGAGCGCCGCCACGCACGCGCCACCCTCCGGCGCCATGAACAGCCCTTCCGCCGCGGCGGCGTCCTTCGTGCCCTGGACGATCTCCTCCTCCGTCACCGACACCGCCGTGCCGTGGCTGTCCTTCACCGCGCGCAGGATGAGGAAGTCCCCCAGCGCCTTGGGCACCCGCAGGCCGTGCGCGTGCGTCGTCGCGCCCTGCCACATGGGCGCGTCCGGCTTGCCTTCCGCGTGCGCCTTCACGATGGGCGCGCAACCTTCCGCCTGCACCGCCACCATCCGGGGCCGCTTCGAATCAATCAGCCCCATCGCCTCCATCTCCTCGAAGGCCTTCCACATCCCGATGAGCCCCGTGCCTCCACCAGTCGGATAGAGGATGACGTCCGGCAGCGTCCACCCGAGCTGCTCCGCCAGCTCGTAGCCCATCGTCTTCTTGCCCTCGACCCGGTAGGGCTCCTTCAGCGTGGCGCACTCGTACCAGCCATGCTCCTTCGCCAGCCCCGCGCACACCCGGCCCGCGTCGGAGATGAGTCCGTCCACCGTCTCCACGTGCGCGCCGTAGGCCCGCGTCTCCATCAGGAACAGCGACGCGATGTCCTTCGGCACGAAGACGTGCGCCTCCAGCCCGCCCCGCGCCGCGTATGCCGCCAGCGCGCTGCCCGCGTTCCCAGCGGAGGGCAGACACACCGCCTTCGCGCCCAGCGCCTTCGCCATGGACACCGCGGCGGACAGGCCCCGCGCCTTGAAGGAGCCCGTCGGGTTGCCGCTCTCGTCCTTCACCAGGACGTGCTTCAACCCCAGCCGTGAGCCCAACCGGGGCGTGGGGAGCAGCGGCGTGAAGCCCTCCCCCAACATCAGGCGCTGCGCCGGGTCATCCACCGGCAACACCTCGTGGTAGCGCCACATGGAGCGCTCACGTCCGGGCAGCGCTTCCTTGCGCAACGTCTTCGCCGCGCGCTCCAGGTCGTAGCGCGCGAACAGCGGCGCCTGACACGCCGTGCACAGGTTCCACACCTTGCCCGGCGCGAACGTCTGGTCGCACTTCGTGCATTCAAGTCGGAGGACGGACATGCCTCCGACTCTACTCAGTCCTTCAACTCCAGCCACACCGGCGCGTGGTCCGACGGCTGCTGCCCCTTGCGCTCCTCGCGGTCCACGTCACACGCCGTGAGCCGGGGCACCAGCGGCGCCGTGAGGAACAGGTGGTCGATTCGCACGCCCTTGTTCTTGGGGAACATCAGCATCCGGTAGTCCCACCAGGAGAACTTCTGCACGTCCGGGTAGAGCTTGCGGAACGCGTCCGTCAGGCCAAAGGCACACACCTGCTGGAGCGCGTCCCGCTCGCGCAACGTGAAGAGCGTCTGCCCTTCCCACTGCGCCACGTCGTACACGTCGATGGGGTCCGGCGCGATGTTCCAGTCCCCGCCCATCACCACCAGGTCGTCCGGCTTGTGGCGCGTGTCCAGGTAGTTCCGCAGCCGCCGGTACCACTCCAGCTTGTAGACGTACGCGGGTGAGTCCACCTGCTGGCCGTTGGGCGCGTACGCGCTCACCACGCGGATGCCGTTCACCGTCGCGCTGATGAAGCGCGCGTGCGTGTCATCCACTCCGTCCGACAGGCCTCGGATGACATCCGTGGGCTCCGTCTTCGCCAGGATGGCCACGCCGTTGTACGTCTTCTGCCCGTGCACCGCGGCGAAGTAGCCCGCCTCCTTCACCACGTCGAAGGGGAAGTCCGCGTCGGTGCACTTGAGCTCCTGCAGGCACAGCACGTCTGGTTGGGCGCTCTTCAGCCAGTTGACCAACCGCTGCTGCCGAGCCCTCACCGAGTTCACGTTCCAGGTCGCGATTCGCATGCGGCGCGGACCGTCGCACGCGGCCCACGCCCCTGCCACGCTTTTCCCCTCGCGCCTGTGGCCCCAGGGACACACCCGCCGGCCTCCCGAGGGGACCTCCGTTGGCACACCGGTCGCAATAGGGGATTGCCATGAACCCGAAGACGCGCACCCGGCCCCGTCGCACCGCCTCCTCCCGGCGCTTCACCGTGCCGCCCGCGCTTCGCAAGGCCCTCATCCCCGCCGCGCTCGCCGCCCTGGGGCTCGCCGCCTGGGAGGACGTCCCCCTGCCCCGCCTGCTCAAGCCCTGGCTCTCCCACGCCATGGAGGCCCGCGCTGGACAGGCCCCTGTCGCGGCTCCCACCCTTCCCCTGGAGGCCCCGGGCCACGAGCTCTCGATGGCCGCCCCGCGCCTCGTGGACGAGGCCGCCCCCATGGAGCCCGCCGCCGACGCCCCCGTCCCCGGTGACGCCCTGGCGCTGCCGCACACGCACGCCCGCCGGGTGGACCACGTGGCCCGCGCCCTGGGCCTGCGCGACCTGGGGGACCTGTCCGGCGCCGTGACGGAGCTGCGCCGCGCGCTGCACGACGACCCGGGCGCCACGGACGCCCTGGCGCAGCTGGCGCGCACGGCCCGGGTGGCCGGAGACACGACGCTCGCCATCGACGCGTACGCCCGGCTGGGTCAGGCGGAGCCTCATGACGCGGGGGCGCTGGTGCAGCAGGCGCGGCTGCTGGTGTCGGAGGGCCGATTCCCGGACGCCGTCCGCGTGGGCGAAGAGGCGCTCCTGCGCGACCCGGAGGACGCGGAGGTGTACCAGGTGCTCGGCCGCGCGCACCTGGGCGCCCATGAGCTCACCTCCGCCATCCTGCGCTTCCAGCAGGCGGTGCACCTGGACCCCGAGCACGGCCACGCGCTCAACAACCTGGGCTTCGCCTACCTGCGCGCCAACGATAACGCTCGCGCCGTGGAGGTCCTCACCCAGGCCGCCAGCCTCCTGCCGCACGTGGCCTACGTGCAGAACAACCTGGGCGTCGCCTGCGAGCGCCTGGGCCGGCTGGAGGAGGCCCGCGCCGCCTACGCCGCCGCCACCCGGCTGTCGCCCCGCTACGTGCAGGCCCGCGTCAACGCGGAGCGGGTGGGCCGCGTCGCCCGGGCCGACCCGGCGGGTCCTGCCCTGCTGGAGCCGCTCCTGCCCGTCACGCCGTAGGGCGGGCAGCCAGGAAACAGCGCCGTTCCCGGGGGGGACGGCCCAGGCGGGTTCTCCCCGCCCGCCCCCCGGTCTAACCTCCAGTCCTTCATCCCCGCATTCACGAGCGTCATGACTCCGGCCCGACCGATGCCTCCTTCTCCCGAGCCCCTCTCCCCGGCCCCGACCGGAGCCCCGCCGCCCAAGAAGGGCGGCTTCGGCGCCGCGCTGTGGCGCTGGACGAAGCGGCTCCTGGTGCTGGGCGCCGTGGGGCTGGTGCTCGTCATCGGCGTGTGCGTGGGCACGTACGTCTACTTCAGCCGCGACCTGCCCTCCGTGGAGTCGCTGCGCAACTACCAGCCGCCGCAGGTGACGAAGGTGACGTGCGCGGACGGCTCACTCTGCGCGGAGTACGCGCTGGAGCGCCGCACGCTCGTCCGCATGGAGGACCTGCCCCCGCACGTGCGCAACGCGTTCCTCGCCGCCGAGGACGCGGACTTCTACAAGCACGAGGGCCTGGACCCCTTCGGCATCCTGCGCGCGGGAGTGAAGAACCTCATCCCCGGCAGCCGCAAGTCCGGCGCGTCCACGCTCACGCAGCAGGTCGTGAAGAACATGCTGCTCACGCCCGAGCGCAGCCTGGGCCGCAAAATCCGGGAGTGGATCCTCACGCCGCGCCTGGAGCAGGCGCTCACCAAGGATCAGATCCTCAGCCTCTACATCAACGGCGTGTACTTCGGGCAGCGGCGCTACGGGCTGGAGGAGGCGGCGCTCTACTACTTCGGCAAGCACGCCAAGGACCTGACCGTGGGCGAGGCCGCCGTGCTCGCGGGCACAGTGCAGTCTCCCCACCGCATCAACCCGGTGGCGAACATCACCCGCGCCAAGGCGCGCCAGCGCTACGTGCTGGAGCAGATGGCGGGCCAGGGCTTCGTGCCGCGCGCGGTGGTGGACGCGGAGAAGGAGAAGCCCATCGTGCTCGCGCCGCGCAAGACGGTCAGCGCGGGCGCCTACTACGCGGAGGAAATCCGCCGCACGCTGATTGAACGCTACGGCGAGAAGACGGTGATGGAGGGCGGCCTGCGCGTGGACATCGCGCTCGTGCCCAAGCTCCAGACCACCGCCGAGCAGGCCGTGCGTGACGGACTGGAGGCCGTGGACCGGCGCCAGGGCTACCGGGGCGCACAGGGCAAGCTGGAGGAGGCGCAGTGGAAGCGCTACCGCGAGCTCATCGTCCAGCGCATCGAGGAGGCCGGCCGCCGGCAGAAGGACCAGGGCTACGTCGCGGACCTGGCGCCGCTGGCGCAGCCTCTCGCCGCCCCGGCTCCGGCGAAGACGCCCACCGCGCAGGAGGTGGAAGGCGCCGAGGAGCCGCGCCCCGCCGCCCTGGCCGCGGACACGGACTCGGAGGAAGAGGAGGCCCAGTCGCCGGAGCGTGCGCGCGTGGGCCAGGTCATCCTCAAGCCGATGGAGGAGGGGCTGCGCCTCACCGGCTACGTGACGGAGGTGGACACGAAGCGCAACGTGGCACGCGTGGACCTGGTGGGCCGCACCGCGGAGGTGTCCTTCGATTCCACCACCTGGGCGCGGCAGAAGGGCAAGAAGGCGCCCAAGGACATCTCGGACGTGTTCACTCCCGGGGAACTGGTGTTCGTGCGCGTGCTCAAGGCTCCTCCAGCGCCGGCCTTCGTGGAGGCCACGTTGGATCAGGTGCCCGTGGTGCAGGGCGGGCTCGTGGTCATCAACCCGGCCAACCGCAACGTGGTGGCCATGGTGGGCGGCTATGACGCGGAGCGCTCGTCGTTCAACCGCGCCACGCAGGCGAAGCGGCAGCCGGGTTCGTCGTTCAAGCCCTTCATCTACGGCGCGGCGCTGGCCAGTGGTCGCTTCACCCCGCTCTCCACGGTGAACGACGCGCCGGAGTCCATCCGCGACCCGTACACGGGCAAGACGTGGCGGCCCAAGAACTTCGACGGGCGCTTCGAAGGTCCCATGACGCTGCGCACGGCGCTGAGCAAGTCGAAGAACACGGTGTCCGTGCGGCTCATCGAGTCCGTCACTCCCGCGACCGCCATCGACTTCGCGCGCCGGGCCGGCATCCGCTCCGCGCTGCCGGAGAACCTCACGCTGGCCCTGGGCACCGGTGAGGTGACGATGCTGGAGGCCGTCAACGCGTACGCCACGCTCCAGGCCAACGGCCGCTACGCGGAGCCGCTGACGCTCCTGCGCGTGCGCGACGCGAAGGGCACGGTGCTGGAGGAGCACCAGCCGGCCTTCGAGGAGACGCTGCCCCCGGCGGTGGCGTACCTCACGACGTCGCTGATGCGCAGCGTGGTGGAGGACGGCTCGGCGCGCGCGGTGCGGGAACTGAACCGGCCCGCCGCGGGCAAGACGGGCACCACCAACGAGTCCAAGGACACGTGGTTCAACGGCTACACGATGGACTGGGTGGCCAGCGCGTGGGTGGGCTTCGATGACAACTCGCCCCTGGGCAGCAGCGAGACGGGCGGCCGGGCCGCGCTGCCCATGTGGCTCAACTTCATGCGGGTGGCGGAGGAGGGCCTGCCCGCGCGCGACTTCGAGGTGCCGCCGGGCGTCACCCAGGTGCGCATCGACCCCGTCACCGGGCTGCTCGCGGGCAACGCCGTTCCGGGCCGGATGGAGCCCTACCTGGAGGGCACCCAGCCCACCGCCGAGGCCCCGCCGCCCGGACAGGTGACGCCGGACAACTACTTCCTGGAGGAAGGTGGCAAAAGGGGGCTGTGAGTCGCTCGCTCCTTCCGCTGGTCCTCGCGCTCGCGTTCGCCCTGCCCGCCCAGGCGGAGTCGGACGAAAGCGCGCCTCCCGCCTCCGCCCGGCTGGCCCTGGCCGTGGCCGACGCCATCCGCGGTGCACCCGCGGAGGCGCCCGTAGCGCTCTGCCTGTCCGGAAGCTCTCCGGAGTTGCGCCGGGCCTTCGGGACGCTGCTCGCCGCGCGGCTCGCCGCGATGAACCTGGGGCCGGTGGTGCTGGACGTTGCGCCCGAGCGCGCCGAGGCCGCCGCCCGCGAACAGGGAGCCCGCTCGCTGGCGCGGCTCACGCTGGACGTGGAGGGCGGCGAGTTGGTGGCGCGGGGTGACGTGCTGGGCACGTGGGTGAACTTCTGGTCCGGCCGCACGCCCACGCGTCCACCGAAGCCCGCCGCCGCCGTGGCCGAGGGCGTGGAGGCCGATGCCGCGGTGCTGGCGTTGGCGGCGGTGGGGACGCCGTCCTCGGGAGTCACGGGTCCGGGTCCGCGGGAGCGGCGGCCGGTGCGGCTGCTGGGCGCGGTGTTCGCGAGGCTGGAGACACCGCTGGCCGCGCTGGCGGCGGGCGACCTGGATGGCGATGGCCGCGATGAAGTGGCCGCGCTCACCGAGCACGAGGTGGTGGTGTTCGGCGCGGACGGGCGGGTGCTCGCGAGGCGGGAGCTGGAAGGGGCGGCGGCCACGGCGACGACGCGCGAGCCCTTCGGAGCGCTGGCGGTGCTGACGGGGCCGCCGCGACTGGCGGCCTGGAGCACGCGGTATGCGCGCGGCGAGGTGCTGGTGCTGGACAAGGCGAAGGGGACGCTGCGTCCGTCGGGGACGCTGGACGCAGCGCCGCTGGGGACGGCGGAGCGCGGGACGTTCGTGCCGGGACAGACGGTGTTCGCGCCCGAGGTCCGGCTGGCGGACGGGCGGAGTCTCACCGTGCCCGCGCCCTTCGGTACGGCGAGCTTCGCGGCGCCGCGCATGCTGTTCGTGCACGCGGACAGCACGGCGTCGCTCTACATGCGTCCCGCATCCGCGCCGTTGAAGGTGTCCGGGCTGGGCGCGGGCAGCGCGCTGGGAGACCTGGATGGGGACGGGGTGCCGGAGCTGCTCACCACGTCACCTCAGCTCCAGCCGTCGCCAGACGTGTTGAGGGTGCTGTCGTTGAACTCCGACGCGCCGATGGCGCACGAGCCCCTGTGGCAGGGAGCGCTCCCGCCGGGCCGGGCGCTGTACGTGGTGACGGCGGACCTGGATGGTGACAAGCGCCGCGAAGTCATCGTGGGTTCGTGGAAGCCGGACGGCACGAGCGAGCTGTTCCTCCTGCGCCAGGGTGCACCGTGATGAGGGCGCACAAGAGCCACGAAGTCCTGGTGAGGCAGTCGCGGTCCAGCGGCACGGGTGCACCATGATGAAGGCCCACAAGCGCCTCGAACTCCAGGTGATGGCGTCGCGGTCCAGCAGCACGGGCCATTCGGCCCCGCCTCGGCAGGTGGGCCGCGAAGCAGCGGCGGCGCCGCGGTATCGACAGGAGGGCGCCGTGCTGATCCGCTCCGCACTCGCGGGCCTCGTGTTGCTGTCCTCCACTCCGGCACTGTCGGCCAGCCGTCCGCGCTACGGCGGCGAGCTGCGGGTGGCGCACGCGGGGCCCCCTGAAATCGGGGAGCCCGCGCTCGCGGACACACCGATGGAGGCCGCGCTGCTGGGCCTGCTGACCCGGTCCGTGTGCCGCGTGGACACCGGCGGACAGGTGCACCCGACCCTGGCGCGCGAACTGTCGCGCCCCGTACCGCAGGCCCTGCGCGTGGCGATGCCCTCCGCGGCCAGCGCGACCGCCGTGGCCCGCGCGTGGACACGGCTGTCCTCCACGGAGTCGCAGTCTCCGTACCGCGCGCTCCTGTATCCACTGCGCGGCGATGGCCGGCAGGTGACGTCCACCGGCGCCACGCTGGACCTGGCGCTGGCGTTTCCGTGGCCCGACCTGGAGCGCTCGCTGTGCCACCCTGCCCTCGCGACGCCGCCGTCGCCCGCGTCGGGACCGTTCAGTGCCGCGGGCCGTGGCGTGCTGGAAGCCCAGGTCGCGTGGCCCGAAGGCCGTCCGTACCTGGACCGGCTGGCGCTCACCGCCACGGATGAGCGGGGCCTCGCGCGACTGTGGTCCGCGCGGCAGGTGCAGGTGGAGCTGGGCACGCCGCCCGACGACAACACCCTCACGGGCGCCGCGCTGTACGCGACCTATCTGGCGTACTCGCCCCGGAAGGTGCCCGCGGACTTCCGTCAGGCGGTGGAGAGCGCCATCGACCGCGAGGACCTCACGCGGCTGTTCGTGAAGGGCCCCGCGGTGCCCATGGCGAACCTGCTGCCGCCCGCGTTGATGCCCCAGGGCCCCAGGCCTCGGCCCAATGCGCCTCCGACGGGCGCGCCCCGCAAGGTGACGCTCGTCTATGACGCCGCGCTGGCGGATCAACGCGCCGTGGCCGAGCGCATCCAGGTCAAGCTGCACGACCAGGGCTACACCGTCGCGCTGGAGCCCCAGTCGCGCGCCGCGCTGCGAAGCCGTCAGGCGAAGGGCGACTTCGAGCTGATGCTCAGCGCGTTCCTGCTGCCGCCCGTTCCCGGCCCCGCGCTGGCGGTGGTGCTGGAAGCTGGCGGCCGCCGCGACCTGCTCGGCGTGGAGCTGCCGCCCATCGGGGCCCTGACGGACGCCGGAGCCCGGGACGCACGAAGCCGTGAACGGGCCCTGGCGCTCGCGCCCTCCGTGCCCCTCATTCCGCTGTACGCCCAGGGACTCGCGCTGCGCGTCG